>JBIKWC010000106.1:0-21419 GCA_044356535.1 Myxococcota bacterium | reverse complement strand
GGCACGCAGGCGCGGGGTGGACCCACGCGCCACGACCCGGGAGAGAGCCGCGCAGGTCCACGACCAGCTCCCCCTCCGGGGAGCGCACGAGCCGAACGAGATCCTCCCGGTCCTCCTCGGACCGGCAGGCGATGCAGGTGCGACGGGGTCCGGAGTCAGCGTGTTTCGGCATGGGATCCCGACGCGTCACTCCGCGTCGGCGTGCTCGGGTGCGCCACCGCGGCGCGCCTCGGCCTCCGCCATGATCATGCCCTCGATCACGGCGTCCGCAGCCCTCACCACGTCCTCTGCGGCGGCATCGTCGAGCCCCAGCACGGACGCGATCTCGGCGGCGTCGGCGTCGGCGATGTCCTGCGAGTTCCGGAAGCCGGCCCGGACCATCGCGTCGATCTGGTCGTCGTCGAGCACGGGCACCCGCGCGATCTCGTTGCGGGCGAAGTCGAGCATCTCGCCGTGCTTGGTCTCGCTGTGGATGTCGATCTTCCAGCCGGTGAGCTGCGCGGCGAGGCGCACGTTCTGGCCGCGGCGACCGATCGCCTTGGCGAGCTGGTCGTCGGGGACGATGAGCTCCATCGTGTGGGTGCCTTCGTCGATGTACACGCGGCTCACGTGCGCGGGTGCGATCGCGTACACGATGAAACGGGCCGGGTCCGGGTGCCAGGGGATGATGTCGATGGCTTCGCCGCGGAGCTCGCCCACGACGGCCTGGACGCGAGAGCCCTTGAGGCCGACGCACGCACCGACGGGATCCACGTCCGCGTCGGTGGAGGACACCGCGATCTTCGCCCGGTGGCCGGGCTCGCGGGCGCAGGCTTCGATGCGGACGATGCCTTCGTAGATCTCCGGCACCTCCATCTCGAACAGCTTCTGGAGGAGGCCCGGATGGGTGCGCGACAACACGACCTGCGGCTGGCGCGTGGCACGCGTGATGTCGAGGACGTAAGCCTGGATACGATCACCGGGGCGGTACGTCTCGGTCGGGACCTGCTCGCGGCGGGGCAGGATGGCCTCCGCGCGGTTGAGGTCCACGATGATGTTCTGCTTCTCGAACCGGCGCACGATGCCCGTGATGAGCTCGCCCTTGCGATCCTTGAACTCGTTGAACGTGAGCTCGCGCTCGGCGTCGCGGATCTTCTGGATGATGACCTGCTTGGCGGTCTGGGCGGCGATCCGGCCGAGGACCGTGGCGTCCACGATCTGGCCGTAGGAGTCACCCACCTGCCAACCCGGATCCTGCGCGCGGGCTTCTTCCAGGGTGATCTCGATGTCTTCGTCCTCGACCTCTTCACACACCGTGCGCCACTCGATGAGCTCGACCTCGCCGAGCTCCGGGTTGTACTGCGCCTCGATGTCCTTGGTCATCCCGTGCTTCTTCTTGGCGGCCGCCTCCATTGCCGACTCGATGATCTCGATGACCACGTCGCGGGGGATGTTCTTCTCTTTCTGAATCGACTCGATGAGCCGTTCGAGGTCACTGACGATCATGTTCCCTCCGCGAGTTTTTCGTATTCTTCGAGGGTGAGCGAGAGATGGGCCCGCTCCACCAGGTCGAGCGCGATGCGGTGCTCGGTGCCGTCGACCGACACCACGACCTCGTCGCCGTCCACGGGCCCGATGATGCCGGTGTACCGGCGTCGCGGGGGCCCTTCCGTCAGCTGAATCTTGACCCTGAAGCCCCGGAACCGCTCGAAGTCGACCCGGCGCTGCACGGGCCGGGTGATGCCCGGGCTCGACACCTCGAGGGTGTAGCGGGCCGGGATCGGGTCTTCTGCGTCGAGCATGGGAGAGACCTGCTCGGACACGCGGCCGCAGTCGTCGGCGTCGATGCCGCCGGGGGCGTCGATCGACAACCGGAGCACACGTCCACCCCACTCGACCGCCACGAGGTCGTAGCCAAGTCGCTCCACCACGGGCTCGACGAGCAGACGGACACGGGTTTCGAGGGCCTTGGCTTCCATGACGACGACCGGGAACGGGGGCGGGTACGACGCAGATCCCAGAAACACGAAGGGGGACCGGTCTGGCGACCGCTCCCCCCACGAAAGGGTCTACGTTTCCCCCCGAGTAACCACTCGGGATCGGGGCGTCAAGTCTCCGCTTTACAGCTTCTCTTTCGCCTTTCGCGCGGCTTCGCTGCTCTTGCACGAGCCTTCGGTAGCGCCCTTGTAGAAGGCGGCTGCACCCTCGGCCTTCCCCATCGCCTCGAACGCCTCGCCCTGGCGGAAGAAGGACCAGCACTTCCAGCTCGAGTTCGGGTGGTTGTTGATCACGTCGTTGAACCGGGAGATCGCCTGCTTCCAGTCCTGCTCGTTGAAGAACGTCTCCGCGTAGCGGTACCGGACCTCGTCCATCTCGGGGGCGCCGACGTGTTGGTCGATCGCGGCCTTGAGGATGGCTCTGGCCACCGGGTTGCGCCCCTCCGCCATGTGCTTCGCGGCCAGCTCGAGCTTGCCGGCGGCCGTCTCCGGCACGGGCTCGGAGCCCACGTCGGGGGCCGGCGCAGGCGGGGTACCCGGTGCCGGAGCGGGCGCCGGCGACCCGGTGAGGCCGAGGTCGGCGTCCGTCGGAGGGGGCGGCGGCTTGAGCGACAACATCTTCTCGATCTGGGCGAGCCGCATCTCCGAGTACAGGAGGCGCTTCTCTCCTTCGATCTGCTGCTCCTTCATCATCCGCTTCAGCTCGGTCGCGTCGAACTGCAACACCTCGATGGCGCCGCGGAGGCGGGTCACCTCGGCGTTGACCTGGTCGAAGTTCTGGAGCTTCTCGGCTTCGTTCTTCCCCTGCTGGCGGATCACCTCCTCGAGCTGCTCGATCCGGAGCTGGGACTCCACGAGGAGCGCCTCCAGCTGCGCGAGCCGCACCTGGGCGGTGCTCACCTGGCGGGCATAGTCCGCCGTGGCCTGGGAACCAGCCCAGGCCGACGGACCACCGAGCGCGACGAGGAGCGCGATCATTCGGAGGCGGTGACCTCGGCGCGGCGGTTCTTGGCCCACGCGCCTTCGTTGGAGCCCTTGTCGACCGGGCGCTCCTCACCGTAGGAGGTCGTGGAGATGCGGCTCGACGAGACGCCGCCCTTCACGAGGTACTGCTTGACGCCGTCGGCGCGGCGCTGGCCGAGCGCGACGTTGTAGTCGGTGGTGCCGCGCTCGTCGCAGTGGCCCTCGATGCGGACCGGGCCCGTGAGCTTCTGGTAGCAGCCCATGTTGCCGTCGAGCACCGAGCGGGCGTCCGACCGGATCCCCGAGGCGTCGAAGTCGAAGTTGATGGTCGTCTGCGCGCAGGGGTTGGACATCGACGCTGGGCGGACGGTGAAGCCCTGGCGGAGCACCACGGAGTCGCCGTTCGGGTTGGTGACCTTCACGTCGTAGGTGCCGATCGGCAGGCCGGGCACCGTGACCTCGATCGTGTTGCTGGACTCTACGCTCACGTCGGAAGCACCCTTCTGGATGGCGCCAGCGAAGGTGACGGTGGCGCCGTCGACGAACTCGCTGCCGAAGATCCGCGCGGAGATGGCGCTCTCCGGAGCCGCCGAGCTCGGGTTGATCGAGGTGACCTGGAGGCGCTGCTCCACGGCGGGCGGAGGCATGGGAGTGACGGGTGGAGGCTGCTTCTTCTTGCAGCCGCCGAGCAGGAGCGCGGGGAGCAGGAGCGCCAGGGCGAGGGTGGTGCGGTTCATCTTGAGTCTCCAGAAGAATGTCAACGACGGGCCGGAGATATGACCGAAAGCCGTCGGTGTCAATCGCCAGTCCCCCCAGCGGAACTGGCCCCGCCCTCGACCAGGAGTGGTGCCACATTTCCGCTTCCCCACGCTTCGACGCCGATTCTTTCCGCAACCTCCTCTGGGGGCTCGCGGCGGCGTCCGCCGTGGCTGCGTCGGCCCTGGGGGCCTCCCGGATGGCGTCCTTCGTGGACCGCGCGGAAGCACCGCGCCTCCTGCCGCTGTTCGTCGGGTGGGCGGTGGTGGCCGTGGTGGTGGGGTTCCGGGGCCCCCGCCGCGGCGTCGCTGCGATCGTCGCGTTCGCCGTGGTCGCGCGGCTCCCCTGGATCGGCACGCCGCCGCTCCTGTCCGACGACCTGTATCGGTACCTGTTCGAAGGGCAGGCGGCCGCGCTCGGGTACGACGTGTTCCGCTACGCTCCCGCCGAGCTGCCGGGCGTGAACGACCCCCTGCGTGCGCTGGTGAACCACCCGGAGGTGTCGTCGGTCTACCCGCCGCTGGCGCTGTGGTGGTTCCGGCTCCTGGCCGCCGCGGGATCGGTGTGGACGACCCAGGCGCTGACGGCGGCAGTGGACGTAGTGACGGTCGGGCTGGTCGCCCGGTGGGGCTCGCCGGCCGGCGCGTTGGTGCTGGCCCTGCACCCGCTGGCGGTCGTCGAGTCAGCGGCGGGCGCCCACGTGGACGTTCCCGCGATCACCCTGGCGACAGCGGCCCTCGCTGCCCACCGGAGCGGGAACCCTCGCCTGGCCCTGGTCGCGGCCACGTTCGGCGCGTGGCTCAAGCTGTTCCCGGTGGTGTTGGGACCCACGCTGTTGCGGCCGCTGCCGTGGCCCGCGCGCGCCGCCGTGGTGGCCGCTGGCCTGGCGACCGGCGTGGTCCTGGCTGCTCCCCACCTCTCGTTCGGTCCCCACCTCCTGGTCGGCGCCCGCGCCTATGCTTCCACCTGGGCGTTCTCGGGGTTCGTGTTCCCGTGGCTCGCGCCCGCGTTGGGGGGTGCCACCCGCCCGGCGCTGGCTGCGGTCGCGGTCGCCGTGGTGCTCGGTGCACACGCCCGCTGGCGCGACCCCGCGGTGTTGTGGGCCGTCTCCGGAACCGTGTTCTGCCTGACCTCGCCGACCGTCCACCCCTGGTACGTGGCGTGGGCGCTGGTGCCGTCGCTGTTCCTCGGCCGCGGGGAGTGGGCGCTGGCGTCGATCGGCTCGCTCCTGTCGTACCGCGTCCTGCTGGGTTTCGACGCGGCCACCGGCACCTGGACCGAGGTCCCGGGCTCGTGGTGGCTCGTGTGGGGCACCGCCGCGATCGGCGCCATCCTCGGGCGGTGCGTCGCGGGCGATCAGCTGGAGCGCAGCGTCCCGAGCGCGACGCCGCCGTAGCCCACCGCGAACAGCAGCAGGAACGGCAGCGACCCCTCGTACCCGGACCAGACCACCCAGACGGCGGCGGCCGTGAGGTACACCCCGAACAGGGCCTCGATCGCGAACAGGCTCGATCCCGCGGCCCGATAGCTCACCTTGCGCAGCCCTCCGGTCTTGGGGGTGCGCACGAACGTGCCCACCGAGGGCGCGAAGCCCTCCCACACTGCTCGGGACTGCGAGACCGCCATCCCGAGCCCGAGCGAGAGCACCAGCGGGAGCCGGAGGAGGCGCCCCGCGACCCCTGGCGCTCCCGAGCCGAGGATCGCGAGCCCGTAGAACAAGAGGAACGGGGCCAACGCGAACCCGAAGAGCACCAGATCCAGACCCAGGAACGCCCCGAGGCGCTCCGACTCCGTCACGCGGGCGACGATGGCGAGCGGCAGGAGCAAGGTGAGCAAGACCACCAGCGGATACGACAGGTTGGCCGTGAGGTGCGCGGTGGCCTCCAGGCGCGTGGCGAGCGGCGCCGACGACGACCAGATCCGGCCGAGCAGCTTGCGGCACGTCTGGATCGAACCCTTCGCCCAGCGGTGCTGCTGCGCCTTGAACGCCCGCATGTCGGGCGGGAGCTCGGCGGGGGCCACCACGTCGGTGAGGTACACGAACCGCCAGCCCGCGAGCTGCGAGCGGTACGACAGGTCGAGGTCCTCGGTGAGCGTGTCGTGTTGCCACCCGCCCCCGTCGACGATGGCCTGCCGGCGCCAGATGCCTGCGGTCCCGTTGAAGTTGAACCAGCGCCCGCTCGCGTTGCGCGCGGTGTGTTCGATGACGAAGTGACCGTCGAGCAGGGTGGCCTGGGCGCGGGTGAGCCAGTCGTCGTCGGCGTTCAGGTGGCCCCACCGCGCCTGAACCATGCCCACGCCGGGGTCGGCGAAGTGCGGGACCAGCTTGCGGAGGAAGTCCCGCTCGGGGACGAAGTCCGCGTCGAACACGGCCACGAGGTCGCCTTTCGCCGCAACGAGCCCCAGCGCGAGCGCGCCCGCCTTGAACCCCGTGCGGTCGGAGCGGTGGCGCAGGACGATGTCGTGGCCAGCCGCTGCGAGCTCGTCGACCACCGCGCTCGCGAGGGTGGTGGTGTCGTCGACGGAGTCGTCCAGAACCTGGATCTCGAGCCGGTCCCGCGGGTAGTCGAGCGCAGCCACCGCGCGGACGAGGCGCTCGACCACGTAGCGCTCGTTGAACAGCGGGAGCTGCACCGTGACGAGGGGCCACGGCGCGGGGTCGGGAGGGGTCGGGCGGCGCGGGCGGCGGAGGTACTCGATCACCATCCAGAGGCGGTGGACGCCGTTGAGGGACAACAGCCCGAGCACGACCAGGTACAACCCCATCACCACCGTCGACCAGGTCACGCTACCCGCCCCCGGCCGAGCGATAACCCTTGCCTCCGACCGTTGCGGCGCGTACGCTCCAGGGGCGGGGTGGTTCGTGATTCGGGGCCGCATCGGGTCCCCCTCACAAGCTGCTGTTACCAGAGACTTTGTCCCTCACCGTGGAGCGCAGGCCCTTCTGCAAGGGTAGCCGGAAGCGGTGAAACGAGGCCCACCTACCAAGCGTAGGGGGTCACGACCGGATCCCCACACGACCACCCGGCACCCCACATGGAACCCCTGAACCCCGACGCCCCCGCACCTGTCGCGGAGGAAGCGCCGGCCCCTCCGCTCGAGGTGAACGCCGAGGAGCGCCTGCACCTGGCACGGGAGCGGGCCCGCCACGGCGACTGGGAAGGCGCGCGCATCGTGCTCGAGCCGCTGCTCGGCGAACAGAGCGGGTCCGGGTTCACGGCGCGCTACCTCGAGGCCCTGAGCTACGAGTACGGTGGCTCCCCCGACGAGGCGCTGCGCCGCTACGATGCGTTGCTCCTCGAAGATCCGACGGACGACGTCCGGTTCCGACGCGCGGAGACCCTCGGCAAGCTCGGACGCTTCGACGAAGCCCGCGAGGCCCTCCGCCTGCTCGCTCCCGCCGCGGCCGCGACCCCGATCGACCAGGTCAAGGTCGACGTGCTCGCGGGACTCTGGGCGCTCGAGGCCGGCAACCCGAAGCGCGCCGAGAAACAGCTGAAACGGCTGGTCGAGGCCCCCCCGTCCGACGAGCCCACGTTCTACCTCGCGCTCGCCCGCCTCGCGTTGCTCGAGCGCGCCACCGAGAAGGCCGACAGCCTCACCTTCGAGGGCTCCGACGGCAAGCGCGCTCGCAACCTCGAGCGGCGGGCCGCGCTGGTCCTCGACGCCGAACACGGCCTCGCCGACCTGATCCGCCTCGGCGAGACCGAGCCCGCCCTGCGTGGGTTCGTCGCCGTCGCAGGGACGTACCTCGACCTCGGCGACGACCTCCTCGCCGAGCCCGTGCCCCGCGACCTCACGACGGCGCAGGCCGCCATCTACCGCGAGGAGCTGGGCAAGCGCGTGGCCCAGGTGTGGGCGAAGTCGAGCCTCTACTGCGACAAGGGCCTCGAGTACGCGGCCCGGCAGGACTGGACGAGCGCGCCCGTCCCCTCGCTCGTCGCCGCCCGCGCCCTGGCCACGTCCCGGGTCGACGGGGAAACGTACTGGGTCGACGAGGCGGCCGAGTGACCGGGCCACCCCTGCCCCCCGACGCGCTCGACCGCTGCATCGAGGTCCTCGGCGAAGACGGTGTGACCCGACTCGTGGACACGTTCTACGACGCGATGGACCAGCTCCCCGAAGCCGCCACGATCCGCGCGATGCACGCGAAGGATCTGAGCGAGAGCCGCCGCCGGCTGGCCTTGTTCCTGGTCGGACGGTTCGGGGGTCGCCAGACCTACGTGGAGGAGCGGGGCCACCCCCGCCTGCGGGCGCGGCACCTCCCGTTCGCGATCGGCCAGGCGGAGGCCGGAGAGTGGCTGCTCTGCATGCGGATCGCGCTCGACCGCGAGGTCCCCGATCCTCCCCTGCGCGGCCTGCTCCAGGACTTCTTCACCCACGTCGCCGCCCACATGATCAACCGGGCGGCACCGTGAGCCGGACTCCACCGAACCGGCCCTTCGGAGGACAGAATGTCCGCCGGATCGGGATCGACGAGTCGTGGTTCATGCGCATCACTTTCGACGCGTACCACGCCCTCCGGACGCTCTCGTGGCTCGGCCTCACCGGCGTGTTCTTCACCGTGTACCTCGCCCTCAACCTGTTCTTCGCCACGGTGCTGTGGCTCGGGAACGCGGAGATCGCCAACTCCGACGGGTCCTTCCCGTCCCTGTTCTTCTTCAGCGTCCAGACGCTCGCGACCATCGGCTATGGCGGGATGTCCCCTGCAGACCTGCTGTCCAACGTCGTCGTGACGATCGAGTCGTTCGTCGGGGTCGTGTACACCGCGGTCGTCACGGGGTTGTTCTTCGCGAAGTTCTCGTCGCCCACGGCGCGCGTCAACTACAGCGCCACTTGCGTGGTCGCCGACATCGAGGGCGTGCCCACCTTGATGTTCCGTTGCGCGAACGCCCGTTCCGCCGCCCTCGTCGAGGCCACCATCACCTGCACGCTCACGCGGGCCGAGGTGCTCTCCGACGGAGAGCGCGTGCGTCGGCTGTACGATCTGGCGCTGCGCCGCAACACGAGCCCGGTGTTCGCGTTGTCCTGGACCGTCATGCACCCCGTCGTCGAGGGGAGCCCGCTCTTCGGCAGGTCGATCCAGCAGATCAAGGACGAGACCACGACCGTGTTGTGCACCATGACGGGCATCGACGACTCGCTCGCGTCCACCGTCCACTCCCGCTGGAGCTGGTCGTGGAACGAGCTCGAGTGGGGCCGCAAGTTCGCCGACATGATCACGTCGACCCCCAGCGGGGAGGCCGTCGTCGACATGTCGAAGGTCCACGACACCCGCCCGAGCGCGCTCACCTGGCCCTGGTGACGCTACTTTGTTCGACGACCCTACTTCTGCTTGACGACCACGGTCCCCTGATCGACGTCGAACAACAACACGAGCTGCCCCTTCGGGCCCACCGTGCCCTCCCAGGTGCAGTCGATGGAGTAGTTGTTGGCGACGGTGTGCTCCTCCCACTGGCCTTCGTACAAGGCGAGGTTCACCACGCGGAGCTGGTGCGTCCCGGCGGGCACGTCGACCGTGACCTCGTTCGGCTTGGACTGCGGCGTGACCGAGCTCTCGACGGCCTTGACCCCGTCCACCCAGACCTCCGTCCGGCTGTCGTGGTCGTACCCCTCCTCGATGTTCGCGAACGACCAGGCCACGCGGTACCCGCTCGGGGCACCCGCACACGCCACCAACCACAACCACGTCACGCCAATCTCCCGGTTCAGCCGTATCGGACGCGGATCGTCTCGATGATGTCCTTCGTGGCACCCAGAACCACGTCGTCCGACGGGTGGCGCACGATGATGTAGCCGTCGCCCTCGTAGCTCGACGACTTCGGCGCGCCGAGCTGGGGCAGCTTGGACTCGACGACGAGCCCCTGCACCTTGCGCTGGGCGCGTTCGACCCCGTCGACGGCCACCACGCGCCCCGACCCCTGGCCCCGCAGGTAGGCGATGCCCACGGCGTACTTGCGGTGCAGCGGGCCGTCGAACGCGTCGTCCACCGCGGCCCGGGCCCACACCCGGTAGAAGTCGGTGTCGTGGGCCCAGCCGAGGAGGGACGTGAACTGCGCGCCCGGCGGGCGCATCGCGATCTCACCCACGGCGATCGACCCGTCGCGCTTGCGAAACCACTCCATGTGGGTCACGCCGCTGCCCATGCCGAGCTTACGGACGGCCTCGAAGCCCAGCTTTCGGATGTCGTCGAAGCCGCGGTGCGAGATGTCGCGCGGCAGGATGACGACCCACTGGATCCAGTCGTTCTTGGAGACCTCCAGCGGACCCGGGAAGTACCTGGAGATGCTGTGGAACAGCGGCTTGCCGTGGATACAGACCGTGTCGAACGAGTACTCGTTGCCCTCGAGGAACTCCTCGGCCAACACCTCGTTGTGCAGCGACGGCTGGGACTCCCCGAGCGCGCGGCGCAGGTCGGAGGGCGACCGGACCTCGTACGTTGCTTTGCACCCGGCGCCCGCCGGCGGCTTGAGAACGATCGGGTACCCGATCCGCTCGGCGAACGCGAACGCGTCGGCCTCGGAGTGGAGGCGGGCGTGTTTCGCCACCGGGATGCCCAGCTGGCGGAGCGCGTCCTTCATGGTGCCCTTGTCGCGGAAGCGCTCGGCAGCGGCGATGTCGCCGCCGGGCAGGCCGTAGTGTTCGCGCACGGCCGCGAGCTGGACCTGCACGTTCTCGAGGATGCCGACGAGCCGGTGGAGGTCACCGTGTTTGCGCCGCAGGGCCTCGACCCCTTCGAGGAGCTGGCGGGCGTCGAGCGCGTCGCGGACCACCACGAAGTCGTCGTAGGTTTCGGCGACCTCGCCCCGGGGGGCCTCCTGGAAGACGCCCAGCAACCGCACGCCGCGCAGCGAACGGAGCGCCCGACCGAACCGGTGGGTCGCGGTGATGCCCGGGAACGGGGCGCAGTACACGACGTTCTTCATCGACGGTTCCCCACCAGCGTGTCCTTGGGGATCACGCGCTGCGACCGTAGCCGAACCCGCGCGGCTCGGATAGCCGACCCGCCCTGGAGGCCCCCGTGGACGTGATTTTCCTCTCCCCCGGCTACCCGCCCGAGATGGCCCACTACGCGCGTGGGCTGGCCGAGGTGGGTGCCCGCGTGTGGGGAGTCGGCGACTCCCACGTCAACGCGCTCCCCGAGCACGCACGGGACGCCCTCGCCGGCTACCTGCAGGTTCCCCGCATCATGGACGAGGCCGACGTGATCGAGCGCGTCCGCAACTGGGTCCGCGGCCGGAACATCGACCGCGTGGAGGCGCAGTGGGAGCCGCTCGTGATCCTCGCCGCGAAGATCCGCGAGGCCCTCGGCATCCCCGGCATGTCCGTCGACACCGTCACCGGCTTCCGCGACAAGCAGCTCATGAAGGAGCGCGTGAAGGCCGCCGGGCTGCGGGTCCCCTACTCGTTCCGCGTCACTTCGCACGCCGAGGCGCGCGCCGCCGTCGAGAAGATCGGCTTCCCCGTCTGCGTGAAGCCCATCGCGGGCGCCGGCTCGGCCGACACGTACCGGGTGGACGACGCCGCGGACCTCGAGCGGGTGCTCAAGCTCACGCAGCACGTGCCCGAGGTGAGCGTCGAGGAGTTCGTCGAGGGTGAGGAGTTCACCTACGACACCGTCTGCATCGACGGCGTGCCCGCGTTCGAGAACGTCGCGCAGTACCTGCCGCGCCCGCTCGAGGCCCGCACGCACGAGTGGATCTCGCCGGTCATCTGCACGGTCCGGGAGCTCAACCAGCCGCACATCCGGCGCGGGATCGAGCTCGGCCGCAAGGTGTTGAAGGCCCTCGGCATGGGGACCGGGTTCACCCACATGGAGTGGTACCTCAAGGCCAACGGCGAGGTCGTGTTCGGTGAGATCGGCTGCCGCCCCGGTGGCGCGCACCTCGTCGACCAGATGAACTTCACCTGCGACATCGACCTGTTCCGCGAGTGGGCGCGGGCCGTGTGCTGGAAGTCGTTCGAGGCCCCGACCGAGCGCAAGTACAACTGCGCGATCATCTTCAAGCGCGCGCTCGGGGAGGGCCGCATCCACCAGATCGACGGGCTGCGCGGGTACCTCGACCAGTATGGACGCCACGTCGTGTGGGAGAACCTCCTGCGCCCCGGGACGCCCCGCCGGAACTGGAAGCAGACGCTCGTCTCCGACGGCTTCCTCGTGGTCCGCCACCCGCGGTGGGACGACGCCGTCACCATGGCCATGGCCGCCGCGACCGACGTCCGCCTGTTCGCTCGCTGAACCTGATGTCGTACACGCCGTCCTTCACCGAAGTGTTCTTCGGGTACCTCGTGGTCCTGTTCTGGTCGGCGTGGCTCGGTCGGAAGGGCCACGCGCCCGCCTTGATGCACTACGGACCCATCGTGCTCGTGCTGTTGTTCGGCCTCGCGCTGGCGGTGGCCACCCGGGCCATCATGCTCGGCTCGCAGACCGAACTCGACGCCTCGCCCATCGACACCGCGCGGGCAGCCAGCCTCGCCCTCGTGGTGCTGGGCCTCGCGGTGGACGCGGGGTTCACCGTCCGCCACTTCCTCACCCGGAGCGCCCCGCCCGCTCCGGGCCCCTGACCGTGCCCGGGTGAGCGCCACCTGGCTCGATCACGGCGTCCGGCACCTGCTCCGCGGTTTCGGATACCGCTCGGACTGGGTCACCACCCCCGCGGGACCCGTCCACGTGCTCGACCGGGCCGGCAGCGGCGCTCTGCCTCCGGTCGTGCTCGTACACGGGTTCGGGGCCTCGGCCGTCTCGTGGGTGCCCCTCGTACGCGCCCTCCGCGGGAGCGTGTCTCGCGTCACCTGCGTCGACCTGCCCGGCCACGGCTTCTCGTTCCGGCCCCCGGCGCTCGACGAGGAGCTGCTGAAGACCTCGCTGCTCGCCGCGCTCGACCAGGTGCACACCGCCCCCGCCATCGTCGTGGGCAACAGCCTCGGCGGAGCGGCGGTGGTCCGCTACGCCAACGCTCGGCCCGACCGCGTGCTCGGCACGGTGCTGCTGTCGCCCGCCGGGGCGCCCATGTCGTCCGACGAGCTCGACGCGGTCCAGCGCCTGTTCGCGGTCACGACGCGGGACGAAGCGCGGACCTTCTTCGCCCGCCTGCTCGCGCGGGAGCCCGGATCCTTCGCGGGGTGGCTCCTGGGAGGGCGGTTGCTGCAGCTCCTCCGCGATCCTGTCCTGCAGGGGTTCCTCCGCGGGGTCGGGCACGACCAGTTCCTCACCCCCGCCGAGCTGGCTGCGCTGCCGGGCCGGACCACCGTGGTCTGGGGCAGGCAGGACCGCATCCTGCCGGCCACGGCGCTCGACTGGTGGCGCGCCCACCTCCCGACCGGGTCCGAGGTCGTGCAGCCCGACGGGCTCGGCCACTCGCCCCACTTCGACGACGCTGCAGCCACCGCCGCCTTCGTGCTGGCGCTGGCGAAGCAGGTCTGAGTCAGCGCCGCAGCAACGACTCGAGGTACAGGAACCCGAAGCCGGCGCCGCCGAGGTGCGCCGCGTTCGCCACGCCGCTCGAGCCGCCGAACATCCCGAAGACGTCGAGGAGCAGGAACCCCGCCACCGCTACCGGGGCCGGCATGGGGAAGAAGAACCACACCTGCAGCACCGCGTTCGGGTACAGGCGCGCGAACGCCACCGCCAGCGCCATCACCGCGCCCGAGGCGCCCAGCGCCGGGGCGGGGTCCCCGGTGACCAGGGAGTAGACGACGTGAGCGCCCGACGCCACGATCGCGCCGCCCAGGTACAGCGTGAGCAGGTGCCAGGGCCCCACGGCCTCTCCCACGCGGCGTCCGAACGTCCACAAGCCCAGCAGGTTGAACAGCAGGTGGGTGGGGTCGCGGTGGCTGAACTCGGACGTGAGCAGCGTCCACACGCGGTAGTGGAGCATCGCGTCGGCCGAGACGAGGAAGTGGTCCGCCATCAACAGCTGGACGAACGAGCCGCGCGCCTGGGTCCACGCGATGAACACCGCGACGTTGAGACCCACGAGCACCCACAGGATCTGCGTGGCGAGGTCGCGGTCCTGCCGAACCTTGCGGCTCCAGTCGACCTCACCTGCCCTCCGTGCCTCAGCCATGCACGGCGGTATCCCGGGATGCCCGACGCGCACCACCCGGGTTACCCGACGCGCCCTGGTCGGGACCAGGTGCCGGGGGACCAGTGGACGAGCAGGGTACGCGCAAGAACGAGCGGTGGTCCGAGCTTCCGGAGGAGGTCCGCGAGCTGTACCCGTGGCCCGGCGCGGACTTCCGCACGCCGGCGGGCCCGATCCAGCACTACGTCGACGCCGGACCCACCGACGGCGAGCCCCTGGTGATGGTGCACGGCAACCCCACCTGGTCGTTCTACTGGCGCGAGTTCGTCCGGGCGTTCGAGGGAACCCACCGCTGCGTCGTCCCCGATCACGTGGGCCACGGCCTCTCCGACCGCCCGAAGGACTGGTCCTACCGCCTCGAGGACCACGCGAAGAACCTCGTGGCGTTGATCGAGCACCTCGATCTGCGCAACGTGACCCTGCTCGTCCACGACTGGGGTGGGGCGGTGGGTTTTCTGGCGGCGTGCGACTGCCCCGAACGCATCGCGCGGCTCGTCGTGTTCAACACGAGCGTGTTCCTCGAACACGTCCCGCTCAGCATCCGCCTCGCCCGGCTGCCGGTGTTCGGCGAGCTGTTCGTGCAGGGGTTCAACGGCTTCCTGGGGGCCGCGCTCTACTGGTCCATCACCGACCGCTCCCGGCTCGCGGGCGCCGTGGGTGCCGGGTACAAGGCGCCGTACCACACGTGGCGCGGGCGCCTGGGGCACCTCAAGTTCATCCGCGACATCCCGGTCGAGTCCTCACACCCGACCCACGCCGCGATCGCCCGGACCACCACCGAGGTCCCGAAGCACTTCGCCCGCACCCCCACCGTGTTCTTCTGGGGCGACCGCGACTTCGTGTTCACGCCGGCCTTCCTCGAGAAGTGGCGGGCGCTCCTGCCCCACGGCGAGGTCCACCGCTTCCCGACCGCCGCCCACTGGGTCATCGAGGACGCCCGCGAGGAGATCCTGCCGCTCCTCCGCGACTTCCTGACCCGCCACCCACTCCCGCGATGAACGTCGCCTCGTACCTGCGCACCCACGCCGGCGAGCGGCCCGACCAGCCGGCGCTGCGGTTCCCGTCCGCCACGTACGACGCGGCTGCGCCGAGCTGGGACACCTGGGACTTCCGCACCCTCGACCGCGAGTCCGATCACCTCGCCCGGGGCTTCGTCGGAGCGGGGATCCGCCCCGGCGACCGCGCAGTGCTGCTCATCCGCCCCTCCCTCCGCTTCTTCGCCACCGTGTTCGCCCTGTTCAAGGTGGGCGCCGTGCCGGTGGTGCTCGACCCGATGATGGGGCGCCAGGCGCTGCTCGCGTGTATCGAGCGCACCGCTCCCCGCGTGGTCCTCGCGATGCCGGCCGTCCACGCGCTGCGGGTCACGCTCGCCCGCCGGGCCTTCGCTGCCGCGGAGGTCTGCATCACCGACGGCCGCCGCTGGTTCTGGGGCGGGACCACGCTCGCTGCCTGCCGCGTCGAGGCCCCGGAGCCCTTCCCCGTCGTCGAGCGGGCCGAGGACGACGACGCCGCCATCCTGTTCACGTCGGGGTCCACGGGCACCCCCAAAGGGGTCGCCAGCAAGCAGGTGATGTTCGCGGCCCAGGTCGAGGCCCTGCGCGAGATGCTCGCCATCCGCGCCGGCGAGGTCGACCTGCAGTGTTTCGCGGCGTTCGCGCTGTTCGACCTGTGCCTGGGCATGACCTCGGTGATCCCGCGGATGGACCTCTCGAAACCCGCGACCGCGGACCCCGCGGACCTCGCTGCGTGTTTCGACGCCTGGCGACCCGACCTGGCGTTCGCGTCGCCGATCGTGTGGCTGAACGTCGCGTTGCGGGTGGCTCCCCTCCCCTCCGGCCCGCGGTTCCCGTCGCTCCGCAGCGTCCTCACCGTCGGCGCCGCGATCCCGCCGTGGCTGCACCGGGACCTGCGCGCGCTGTTGCCCGCCGGGACGCAGGTCTGGACGCCGTACGGCGCCACCGAGGGGCTGCCGGTCGCGTACATCGGCAGCGACGAGGTCCTCGGAGACACCGCTGCCGACACGCTCCGAGGCCGCGGCACCTGCGTCGGCCGCCTGGCGCCCGGCGCCTCGGTCCACATCGTGCGCCTCACCGACGAGCCCCTCTCCACCTGGTCGGCCGACCTCGAGGTGCCTCGCGGCCAGCTCGGCGAGATCGTCATCGGCGGGCGCCAGGTGTCCCCGGAGTACAAGGACGCCGCCGTGGCCAACGCCCTGAGCAAGATCCGCCACGGGGACCGCGTGTTGCACCGCATGGGCGACCTCGGCTGGGTCGACGCGCAGGGGCGCCTGTGGTTCTGCGGGCGCAAGGCCCACCGCCTGGAGACCGCCGACGGCGTGCTCGGCGCCGACGCGCTCGAGGGCATCTTCAACGCCGAGGAGGGCGTGTTCCGCACGGCTGCCATCGGGGTGGGGCCGCGTGGGCAGCAGCAGCTGGTGCTGGTCGTGGAGATGCGCGCGAACCGGCCCTTCGGACCCGACGTGGAGGCAGCGCTGCGCGCCCGCGCCGCAGGCACCCCCGCCGAGCGGGTGCTCGCGCGGATCCTGGCGCACCCCGGCTTCCCAACCGACGCTCGGCACAACAGCAAGATCCGTCGGGAGGATCTGGCGCCGTGGGTGTCGGAGCGATGCCGCGACCTGGTGGCCCCATGAACGGACCGGCGCTCGTCACCGGAGGCGGGGGATTCCTCGGGCGGCGGCTGATCGAGCTGATGCGCGAGCAGGACCCCGGGCGGGAGGTCCGGTTCCTCGCCCGCGGCCGATATCCCGAGGTCGAGGCCACCGGCGCCCGCGGGCTCCAGGTCGACCTCACCAACCCCACGGGTCTCCGCGAGGCCGTGCGCGGCTGCGAGAGCGTGCACCACGTCGCCAGCAAGGCCGGCGTCTGGGGCCCCTACGCGGACTACGCCGCGATCAACGTGGAGGGGACCCGCGCGCTGCTCGAGGCCTGTGTCGCCGAGGGGGTGCGCAGGTTCGTGTACACCAGCACGCCGTCGGTCATCGGCTACGGCCACGAGGCCGAAGGCATCGAGCAGGCCCCGTACCCGGACCGGTGGGAGACGCCATACGGCGAGACGAAGGCACGCGCCGAGCAGCTGGTCGCAGCCGCGAACGGCCGCTCCCTGCCGGGGGGAGGCGCCCTGGCCACCGTGTCGCTGCGCCCGCACCTGATCTTCGGTCCCCGCGATCCACACCTCCTGCCCCGCGTGATCGAGCGCGCCCGCCGCGGGCGGTTGGTCATCGTCGGCGGCGGCAGGAACCGGGTCGACCTCACGTTCGTCGACAACGCAGCGGGCGCCCACCTCGATGCCGAGCGCGCGCTGACGGCGCCGGACGCGCCGTGTGCCGGCAACGCCTACTTCCTGTCGAACGACGAACCCGTGGTGCTGTGGGACTGGCTCGCCGACGTCCTGCGCGCCCTCTCGCTCCCGCCCGTGACGCGCCGGCTGCCGCTCGCCGTCGCCTCGACCCTGGGGGGCGTCGCCGAGGGGGTCTGGCGGACCTTCGGGTTGGGTGGGGAGCCGCCGATGACGCGGTTCCTGGCGCTGGCGCTGGCCCGGTCGCACTGGTACTCGATGGCGCCCGCGCGGCGGGATCTCGGGTACACGATCCGCGTGCCGCAGGACCGCGCCACGGCGCTCACGGTCGCGTCCCTGCGGGCGTGAGTGCGCTCACAGGGCGCAGTGCGCGCGCAGATCCCCGAGGAAGGTGTCGAGGCCGTGCGTGTCGAAGCTGGCGACCACCGCATCACTCGCGATCGGGGTGTAGCTGAGCTCTGCCGAGCGGGTCTTCGCGAGGCGGCTCACCCAGCTCCCCGGGTTCGGCACGGTGAGGAGGGCGACATCGGGGTCCGGCATGCGGAGCACCAGGTCCGCGCTCGGGCCCCCGTCGGTCGACATCTTCGCCAGGGCGGTGGTGGCCTCGAAGCCGACCTCGTTGAGGACGTGCTCCACCGCCGAGACCCCCGGCTGCAGCGACGCCGACAGGCGGTGGTTGGCGCAGCGGATCTCGAGCCGCGGCCGACCGCGCCGACCGAGCCGGTCGGAGACCGTGTTCTCTGCGTCCAGCACCAACACGACGGTCGGGTGCTGCGCGCCGGGCAACTCGGACTTCCGCCAGCCACCGGTGTCGACGCCGGCGGGCGCGGGCACGACGGGAGCCGGCGGGGGGAGCACCACCCGGGCCAGGAGCTCGGGCTCGGAGGTGCCAGGGACCGGCGCCGTCTCGACGTGCATCCCCTCCACGTACGGCGCGGGCAGCGGCGGGTGCACGGTGCCCGAAGCGGGAGCGACCTCGGGCTCGGGGGGGTGGGCTTCCTCCTCGAGCGGCTCCACCTCGGACGTGGGCGCGGGCGGGACCGGCACGGGCACCGGGACCAGAGGCGGAGCGAGGTGCAGGGCCGCCGGGAGGGGCGCCTCCACCTCTACCGGACGGGTCCACCACCCGACCAGGAGCGCCAGCCACAACAGCAGGACCGAGGGGAGCAGCGCCAACAACACCCAGAACGCGAGCGGCCGCTCCTCGTCCTCCTCCACCTCCACCGGTCGGGCGACAGGCGCCGTCACCGGGGGCGGGCCCTCCTCCGTGGTGGCGACCGGAGGCAGCGCGGCGCACACCGCCTGCACCGCCTGCGCCAGCAGCGTGGCGTCCCCGAAGCGCCCCTCCTGCGCGTCCCGCGCCACCTGCCCGAGCTCGGGGGGCAGCTCGCGGCCCTCGTACAACGCCGCCATCGCTGCGCCGAACGCCTCGATGTCCTCTGGGACGCTCCCCTCGCGCACGCAGGAGTCCACGAGCTTCACGAGGTTGTTGCCGTCGAGCACGAAGGACGCCGCGGAGATCCCGCCGTGAGCGAGACCGTGCCGGTGCAACGCGTAGAGGGCCTCCGCCACCCCGGGGAGCAGGCGGCCGGGGTTGGGGATGTGGCTCCGCCCGAGCTGTCCGCCCGGGAGCCACTCGGACACCACCATCAGGCGACCAGACTCCTCCCCCACGGCCACGAGCTTGGCGAGGTGGGGGTGGTTGACGCGCGCCAGGCGCCGCAGCCGATCCCGCGCTTCGTCGAGGTTGCAGTCCGCCGAGTCCACCGTGCGGCATGCGCGGTGTACGACGTGCACCTGGTCGAAGACCCTCGTGACCGCGCGGGTCCCCTCGATGGCCTCCGGTCGGACGAACCGTCCCATGGGGCGGCATCATACAGGCAGCCGGGCGCTCGTGTGCTCCCGCTTGGGATAGCAGGGGCCCCATGTGGCTCTCCTCCGTGTTGTTCCTGGCCTCCGCGGCGCACGCCGCCCCCACTGCACTCGAGACCGCGCTGGTGGGCGAGCTCGAGCGCGCCTCGTCCCAGCTGAAGGGCGAAGGCGAGCCTCCGCACTACCTCTCGCTCGCCGTGTCCGACGTCGAGGCCACGAACCTCGGCGCCCGGGACGGCACGATCGCGGTGCACCGCTCCGACCGGCTCCGGTACCTCGACGTCGACGTCCGGACCGGCACGGCGGACCTCGACTCCACCCACCCCCTGCGCGGCTTCTCGTCGCTCACCGGTGACGGCCGCGAGCCCGTCCGCCTGCCGCTCGACGAGGGGTTCGCGCTGCGCCACGCGATCTGGCGCGAGATCGACGATCGCTACCGCGACGCCGCAGAGAAGATCGTCATGTTGCGGGCGAACCAGTCGGTGAAGGTCGAGGAGGAGACCCCGGCGCCCGACTTCGAGCCCCGCGAAGGCGCCACCGACCGCGCGGAGGTGCCGCCCCTCGTCGTGGACGAAGCCCAGTGGGAGGCCCTGTTGCGCCGCCTCTCCGAGCGCGTGGACAACCACCCCTCCGTGCACAAGTCCGCCATGAGCCTGCAGACCCAGCGCACCGTGACCACGTTCGTCGACACCGAAGGCGCGCGGCTCGTCCACGGGCGACGCCACTACCGCGTGTCCATGCAGCTCACGTCCACCGCGGCCGACGGCGACGAGGTCAACGTCTTCGTCTCCCGCGACGCCCACGACCCCGAGCGCCTCCCCGACGAGGCCACCCTCGTGAAGTGGGCCGACGAGGCCGTCGCCGAGCTCGACCGGCGCCTCGCAGCGCCCCGCGCCGAACCGTACGTCGGCCCCGTGATGCTCACCGGCCGCGCCGCCGCCGTGTTCTTCCACGAGGTCCTCGGGCACCGCGTGGAGGGCCAGCGCCAGAAGCGCGAGGACGAAGGCAAGACCTTCGCGCAGATGGTCGGCAAGCGCGTCCTCCCCCGGTTCCTCGACGTGTACGACGACCCGACCCTCACCGAGCTCGCCGGGGAGCAGCTCAACGGCCACTACGTGTGGGACGACGAAGGCGTGAAGGCCACGCGCGCGGACATCGTGAAGGACGGCGTCTTCGAGGGGTTCCTGCTCTACCGCTCCCCGTTGCCCGACTTCGTCACCAGCAACGGCCACGGGCGGCGCTCGCCCGGCAACCCCGCCGAGGCGCGGATGGGCAACACCGTCGTCGAGACGAGCGCCCCGGTGCCCCGCAAGAAGCTCCGCGAGGACCTCGTGGCGATGGCCCGCAAGGAGGGCCTCCCGTACGCGTACATCGTCGACGAGATCGAAGGCGGCTTCACCATGACCGGGCGCGTCACCCCCAACGCCTTCAACGTCCGGGCCTCCACCGTGTGGCGGGTCTGGACCGACGGCCGCCCCGACGAGCTCGTGCGCGGCCTCGACCTCGTGGGCACCCCGCTGGTCGCGTTCGAGAACCTCCTGGCCGCCGGCGACGATCCCGCCGTGTTCAACGGTGTCTGCGGCTCGGACTCGGGCTGGGTGCCCGTCTCGGGCGTCGCCCCGTCCGTGTTGTTCTCGCGGCTCGAGTTCCAGCTCAAGGAGAAGGGCCAGGAACGCCCGCCGCTGCTGCCCAAACCCGGCCCCGACGGGTTCGCGGGGGGTGGCCGATGATCCCCGCCTCCTGGCTCGCCGCCACCGCCGCACACGCCGGCTACGACGCCGTCCTCGCCGAGGCGATCGGCAAGTACCAGCCCGGTCTCACCCTCCCCGACGCGCCGGAGACCTACCACGTCCGGTACCAGCTGCTCACCCTGCAACAGGTCGACGTGCGGACCTCGATGGGCAGCCTCGTCTCGGAGTCCTCCGAGCCGTTCCACGCGCTGGGCGTGGAGATCCGAGTCGGCACCCCCGCGTTCGACAACACGGGCTTCGGCGGGTGGCAGAACGGCTCCGCGCGAGCCGCCTTGCCCGAGGTCCTCACCGAGGAGGCGCTGCGGGCCGAGCTGTGGCGCACCACCGACCGCGCCTACAAGGAGGCCGTCGAGCAGTACGCGCGCAAGCAGTCGCAGTTCGAGGCGCCCAAGGACTGGCCGGGCGACTACACCCTCACCGGAGCCACCACCGCCGACAGGGGCGAGGCCCGCGGTGAGGCCGCTCCCGACAGGCTCCGGGCGTTGGCGCTCGCTGCCGGCGCCGAGCTCGCCACCCCCGAGGCGCTCCTGGCCGAGGTGCACGTGGGGCACGAGGCGGGCTCGTTGTGGATCGTCGACAGCGAGGGCACCCGCGTCCACACCCCCGTCGAGGAGACCAGCGTCCGGGTGATGCTGCAGGTCCGCGCCGACGACGGGTCCCTCCTCACCGACCACCGCCTGTTCACCTCGCGCGGCGTCGAC
>JBIKWC010000321.1:0-8419 GCA_044356535.1 Myxococcota bacterium | reverse complement strand
GCCGTACGCCGGCTCCGCGAAGGGCTGCTCGCCGCAGCGAAGGCGCCCGTGTGGGCCGAGGAGTACGTCGGGCCCGTGGTGTTCGAGGACGCCGCAGCCACCGACCTGTACCGGTACCTGCTGGTGTCGCAGCTCGAGGGGACGCCGGCGGAGATCCCGTTCGACAGCTTCTTCGGGGACCTCGGGAGCTCCCAGGACCCCGTGCGGGTGGGCCGCCGGGTGTTGCCGATGGGCTGGACGGTGGTGGACGACCCCACCTCCGTGCCTTCGCACCCGGGCTCGTACGAGTACGACCAGGAGGGCACGAAGACCCGCGAGCTCAAGCTCGTGGAGGACGGCATCGTCCGCACGCTGGCCATGAGCCGGGTGCCCCGCCGGGGCCTCACCGAGACCAACGGACACGGCCGCGGCATGGTCGGGGACCGCGTGTCCGGGCGCCTGTCGCTGTACACGGTGACCCCGGACCGCTCCGTGTCCGACGTGAAGCTCACGAAGACCGCCGCTCGCGTCGCCCGCTCGTACGACCGCGACTGGTGGGTGGTCGTGCGGCGTCTCCAGGAGCCCGCGGTGCTCGGCTACGACACCGACTACTGGTTCGATCAGGCCGAAACTCCCCTTCCGCCGCCGGTCCAGGTGGTGAAGCGCTGGGCCGACGGCCGGGAGGAGGTGTTCCGGGGCGCCCGGATGTCGGGCGTACAGCGCTGGTTGCTGCGCGACATCGTCGCGGCCGGACGCGCCGTGGAGACCGACTACCTCGCGCCGCTCGTTCCCGGAGACTGGGGCGGGATGCGGCCCACCGAGGGCGTGGTGTCCCGCGCCAAAGGGCCCGTGGTCCTGGTGGGCGAGGTCGAGATCGTTCCGGACCCCGGCGACCCGATGGAGGTCCCGGTCATCCCGCCCCCCGCGCCCGCCGTCCGGGCGCCCGGGGTCCGCTGAGCCGTGGCGCGCAAGAAGAAGCCGAAACAGCGCGCGCAGGTGGGCGTCCTCGGGAAGGAGCTCACGCGCCGCAGCCGGGGCCGCTGCGAGCTGTGTGACGGCCGCGTCGACGTGCGCCCGTACGAGCTCCCGCCGTTCCCCACCGAGCCCGACCCGGACCGCACCTTGATGGCGTGTGGCCGGTGCCGGACCTGGATGGAGACCGAGGCGATCGACGTGGTCGAGGCGCACTTCCTGTCGACGGCGATCTGGGCCGACCTCGCGCCCGTCAAGCTCGCGGCGGCGCGGCTCCTGCTCGCGACCGAGGACCTCGAGGACCCCTGGCTGCAGGACGCCATCGAGGCCTCGAACGTCGACCCGGCGACCGGCGAGTTCCGCGTACCCTAGCGGGTCAGTTCGACGTGGCGGGGAGGTGCTCCTCCGCGAGGTCGTCCGTCTTCTCGGGCAACGTCGGGTCGCAGAACAGGATGTAGTACCCCTTGGTGGTCTTCTCCTCTTCGTTGATCCACTCCGAGAAGTCCGGCAGGGACTGGCCCTTCTCGATCTCCTTCACCGACGGGGTCGCCTGGCCCGAGCGCACGCAGTGCGAGAACTTGTCGCGGCGCACGTTGCTCTGCAGCGCGCTCTGCACGTCCGTCCGGCAGTTCCCCATCTTCTTGCGCGACCCCTTCTCGCAGATCTCGAGCTGGCTGTCGTTCACGAAGCGGTAGAACTTGTTCACGAGCGCGTCCTCGCGGGCGTCCGTCGTGAGCTCCTTCTGCTCGACCAGCGCCTCCTCCGTCTTCGCGAGCTGCTGCTTCGTCTGCGTGAGCTCGACGACCAGCGCCTCCTTCTCCTGCTGGGCGATGACCAGCTGGGCGCGGGCCTCCTCGAGGTCCTTCTTGGCCTGCTGGAGCTCGCGGCTCGGGCCCCCGGAGCGCTTCTGGGCGGTCTCGAGCTCGGCGACGCGCGCGTTGCGGTCGTCGACCTCGCGCTGGAGGATGGAGACCTTGGTCTCCGCCTTCTCGAGCTTGTCGACCGTCTGCTCGAGGGTGGGCGCACACGCCGACGCGAGCTCGGCCGCGGTGAGCTCGCGGGGGACCACCTTCTCGACCACCTCCGCCGGCTTCACGACGAGGCCGATGGCGAAGCCGAGCACCGCGCCGACGACGAGCGCGGCGATCGCGGTGGCGAACGGCAGGATCATGGCGACGATGCCCGTGGCGGTCGGTCCGCTGGGCACGTCGTCGTCGAACGCGTTCCTGGCCATGGGTCCCTCCCTCGCTGCGGGCGGGACTCTACCAGACGTGGATCAGAACGTCCCCAGGATGGCGTCCTCGGGGGCCACCACCTCGGCCTTCATCCCGAGGGGCGCGAGCTGGGCCTCGATCGCCTTCGCGTCGCCCACCAGCACCCAAACGACCGGCGCGTCGTCGGCGAACCAGCGGCCCGCGGCCTCCTGCACCTGCGGGAGCGTCACCTGCTGCAGCCGCTCGGTCCACGCCCGCCACTCGGCCATCGTGAGCCCGCGGTCGAAGGCGCCCGAGTAGGCGCCCATCGCCGCGTCCGCGGTCTGCAGCGTGCGGTTCCAGTCGGCCGCGAACGACCGGCGGGCGGACACCAGCTCCTCCTCGGTGCCCGGCTCGGTCCCGATGCGGTGCAGCTCCTTCTTGATCTCGGTGACGGTGGCGCCGAGGTTCTCGGCCTTCACGTCCACCTGCACGGTGAAGGTCCCGTACGTCTGGTTCAGGCCGTACCGGCTGCCGGCGCCGTACGTGAAGCCCTTCTCCTCGCGCAGGTTCAGGTTCAGGCGGGACAGGAACGCGCCCCCGAGGAAGTAGTTGGCGACCGAGATCGCGTCCTTGTCGGGCTCACCGAAGGACGGAGCCTTCCACCGGGCGCGCACCGCGACCTGCGACTGGCCCGGGAGGTCCACCACGAGCACCCGCGAAGCCGAAGGACCCGCGAACGGCAGCTCCTTCGGGGGCGTCCCCGGGCGGCCGAGCCCCTCCACCATCTTGGTGAGCGCGGGCCCCACGGCCTCCCACGGCACGTCGCCCACCACCAGCACGGTGATGGGGGCCTCGTGGATCGCGCGGTCCCAGCGCGCGGCGAGCGCGGCGCCGTCGAGCTTGCCGATCCGCTGCAGGTCCGGCCGCACCCCGTACGGGTGGTCTGCCGGGAACCACGCATACGACAGCGCCGACCGCGCGACCGAGGCCTGCGAGGAGGGCCCGCTGACCGTGTAGAACACCTCCTGATCGAGGCGGTAGCGCTTGACCTCGGTCTTCGGGAACGTGGGCTCCCGCAACACGACCGACAGCAGCTCGAGCCCCTTCGGCAGCGCGTCGATCGGGACCGTCAGGTCCACGCCGCCCTCGTGGTGGCCGAGGTAGCTCGCGACGTCGATCTCGTTGAGATCCTCGAGCTCCTGCAGCGTCGAGGCGTCGTAGGGACCCGCGGCGGCGTCGGCGAGGTACCCGGCGCCCTCCCCGAGGGGGCTGCTCCGACCGTCCTGCTCCACCATCCCGGCGTCGAGGACGACGTTGATGGCCACCTTGCGCACCCCGGGCACGCGGACGTACCGGGCGGTGACCCCGGGGGCGAGCTCGTGGACCTCGGGCTCGGCGAGGGGCAACACGGGCGGGTCGCGGACCGCGGGCGGCGCGGAGCGGTCGGGGACGACGGGGGCGACCACCTCGGGAGCGGGGACCTCGGCCGCGGGCGCGACGGCGCGGGCGAACGACATGGCGAGGGTGAGGATCATGGCAGCTCCACCACCTGCGCCCCGGCGAGAGCGGACTTCACGTCCCCCCGCGGGACGTTGGTCAAGGTCCAGGGTTTCGCGTCGAGGAGGTACTTCTGGGCCACCCGGACCACGTCGTCGGGGGTCACGGCCGCGTACTTCGTCCACTCCGCGGGCATACAATCGGCGGCGCCGGTGGCGCGGTAGCAGTCGACCAGGAGCTCGGCCTTCCCTTCCGGGACCTCCATCGCGTCGAGCCAGCCCGACCGCTGCGACCGCCGCGCGCGCTCGATCTCCTCGACCGTGGGCGGGGTCTCGACGATGGTCGCGATCCCGTCCGTGAGCAGCTGCAGGAGCTTCTTCGGCTTGGTCTTCTCGGAGGCGGCCGCGAGGTAGAACTCCCCCGACAGGTCGCCGTTCGACGTGTACGTGAAGAGCGCGGAGGTCAGCGGCTTCTCGTAGTACAGGGCATCGTCGAGGCGGGTGCCGCGCCCGTTCGACAACACCGACGACAGGAGGTCGAGCGCGGGCTCGTCCGGGTGCTGGTGCGGGACGGTGGGCCACGCGAGGTACAACGTGCGCTCCTCCACGTCGTCCTCGACGAGCGCGTTCCCGGGGGTGCCCTTCGGGATGGGGGCCTCGGGGATCCGCTTCTCGCCGCCGCCGTCCGTGGGGACGTCGGAGAACCAGTACTTCACCCGCTCGAGCGCCTCCGCGCTGTCGAAGTTCCCGACGATGGCCATCACGGCGTTCTTCGGGCCGTAGTGGCGCCGCCAGAAGCTGTTGACGGCGTCGACCTGGAAGCCCTCGATGTCGGCGACCGTGCCGATCACGGGGTGGTGGTACGGGTGGTCCGGCGGGTACAGGATCTTCCCGAGCGTGTCCCAGTCCCGCCCGTTCGGCTCGGCATAGCCCTCGTTGCGCTCCTGGAGCACGACCTTCTGCTGGTTCTCGAGGTTCTCCTGCGTGAGGCCTGCGTCCAGGAACCCCACCCGGTCGGACTCGAGGAACAACGCCACGTCGAGCGCGCCCGACGGGAACGTCATGTGGTACGCGGTCACGTCGTTGGAGGTGTACGCGTTGTTCTCGCCGCCCGCCAACGTGAGCCACTCGTCGAACTTGTTGACCGGCACGTTGCGGCTGCCTTCGAACATCAGGTGCTCGAACAGGTGCGCGCAGCCGAGCTCCCCGGCGGCCTCGTCGCGCGCGCCCACCCCGAAGGTGACGTGCAGGGCGACGGTGTCGGTCCGGTGGTCCTCGAGCAGGATCAACACCATCCCGTTGTCGAGCGTGGTCACGGTGGCCGGCAACGACAGCGGATCGTCGGCAGCGAACGCGGAACCGGGCGCGAAGAGCGCGAGCGGCAGCAAGGCCATGGGTCCCCCAGGTGGCGCGCGACTCTACCCCAACCCGCGGAGGTGGGGCACATTCGCGTCCGGGAGTCACCCATGCAAGCGCGGCAGCGGTTCCTGTTCGTGTCCCTCGGCGGCTACGTGTCCGACATCGCCTGGCAGGTCCGCAAGGAGGGCCACGAAGTGCGGTTCTTCATCGCGGAGGCGGACTGCAAGGAGATCGCCGACGGCTTCGTGGAGAAGTCGGAGGACTGGGAGCAGGACGTCGACTGGGCCGACGTGATCGTGTTCGACGACACGCTGGGCCAGGGCGCGAAGGCCCAGGCGCTGCGGGCGCGCGGCAAGAAGGTGGTGGGCGGCACGGCGTACACCGACCGGCTGGAGGACGACCGCTCGTTCGGCCAGGAGGAGCTGCGGAAGGCGGGCGTCGAGATCCTGCCGTTCCACGACTTCACGCAGTTCGAGCCGGCGATCCAGCTGATCCAGCAGCGCCCGGACCGCTACGTGCTCAAGCCCTGCGGCGAGGCCGCCAACACCAAACGCTGGCTGTACGTGGGCGAGGAGGACGACGGCAGCGACGTGATCCGGATGCTCGAGGCCCACCGCCAGGCGACCGGCCCCCGCATCGAGCAGTTCCAGCTCCAGAAGCGCGTCACGGGCGTGGAGGTGGCCATCGGCGCCTTCTTCGACGGCAGCCGGTTCGTGGAGCCGGTGAACTTCAACTTCGAGCACAAGCGCCTGTTCCCCGGGAACCTCGGCCCGTCGACCGGCGAGATGGGCACCTCGATGTTCTGGGGCGCCCCGAACCGCCTGTTCCGCCAGACGCTCCTCAAGATGCAGCCCCGGCTCGCGGCCGAGGGGTACGTCGGGTACATCGACCTCAACTGCATCGTGAACCGCGAAGGGATCTGGCCGCTCGAGTTCACGGCCCGCTTCGGGTACCCGACGATCTTCATCCAACAGGAGGCGATGCTCACGCCGATCGGGGACTTCCTGGCGGGCCTGGCTGCGGGGACCCCGCCGAAGCTCCGGGTGCGGGCGGGCTTCCAGGTGGGCGTCCGCGTGGTGGTGGCGCCCTACCCGTTCCACGACCCGGCGACCTTCGACGCGATGTCGCGCGGCGCGGCGATCGTGTTCCGGCGCGGGCCTCCGGAGGAGGTGCACATCGAGGACGTGAAGATGGTGAACGGCCAGTGGGTGGTGGCCGGGCACCACGGCGTGGTGGTGTGTGTGGTGGGGACCGGCGCCACGATGCGCCAGGCGCAGCAGGCCTGCTACGCGCGCGTCCGCAACATCGCGATCCCGGGGATGTACTACCGGGCGGACATCGGGGACCGCTGGCAGGACGACGGGGACCGGCTCCAGACCTGGGGCTGGCTGCGGGAGGACTGACCCCTCCGGACGCAGGTGTTCAGACCCAGATCGTGGGGACACCGTACGCGGCGAGGCGCTGATCAGCGGTGGCGAGCGTCCAACCGCCCAGCGCCTGGGCGACCAGGAGCCGGTCGAACGGGTCGCGGTGGTGCCACGGGAGCGCGCGGACGCGGAGCGCGTCCTCGGGCGACACGGGGAGCCACGTGAAGCCGACGGAGGTGAGCACCGGTGGGAGCCAGGTCTCCGCGGGTCCGGGCAACGTGAGCTTGCCGATCGATTGCTTGAGGGCGATCTCCCACGCCGAGGCCACGCTGCACGCCACCTCGTTCTCCGGGTCTGCCAGCAGCCGGGCCAGCGTCCGGGGAATCCGCCTGGAGTCGAGGACCGACCACAACACGGCGTGTGTGTGCAGCAGGATCCTCACAGGTCGTCGCCCTCGAAGGCACGCTGGAGGTCATCGGGGAGCGTGTCGAAGTCGGCCGCCATCGCGAACGGCTGACCGTCGCACTGGCCCAGGACCCGCGGCCGGCGCTCGGGCGCGAGCGCCACCAACCGCGCGACGGGTCGCCCACCCCTGGCGATGACGATCTCCTCGCCAGCGGCTGCACGATCGACGAGCCGGGAGAGGTGGGTCTTGGCCTCGTGCAGGTTGATCGTCTCCGACACGGCGCCTCCCTCAATTGGTTAGTCCAGTCCGGTCCAGTCCGCCACGAGCCCGGAGGCGGGGCCTTCAGGAGGCAGGCTCCGCTCCCCTTCGAGCCAACGCCGCGTTTCGGACGGCCTGCCAGGGGGCACTTCTTCCCCCCTCTCCCCACCGGGGAGAGGGTCGGGGTGAGGGCGTTTTCTGCGGGACGCAGAGGTTCACGGAGGACGTCGCAGAGGTTCACAGAGTCAAACCGGCAGCGGGATCACCTGGAACACCTCGTCGTAGATCGAGGAGTGGAGGTGCACCGACCAGTCGAACACCGGGCAGCCCGGATCGAGAGGCGCAGGCTCGGGTGGCAGGCGAACAGGGTGAAGATCAGGGCCATGGGCACCCAACGAGCGTAGCGCTGGGCTGCCTGGGCGTTCACTCGCCCGGGGGCCGGAAGCGCAGGACGAAGCCGTCGCTCTCGTTCTCCTCGGTCTCGAGGGCGGTCACGACGGTGCCGTCGGGGTCGCGGACCACGAGCTGCTCGATGAACTTCCCCACCACCCACACCCCGCCGTCCGCATCGATCGCGGCGTCGAACGCATCCTGCTCGCGCTCCCCACCCAACTTCCAACCGCACCGCAAGCCGCCGTGCTCGTCGAACACGGCAGCCACGGCGTCGCGGAATCCGAGGCGGGGATCGGTCCACTCGACCTCGGTCCCGTCGGCTCCTCCCAGCGCCCCGCCCAGCCACCCCGCGACAGCGATGGGACCAGCCGTCGCGCTCGAGCCAACGTAGTCCTGGTTTTGCCAGGACGGGATCGCGCGCACCTGGCCGGCCTCGTCGAGCACCGCTTGGTGTCCGAAGGTCGCGGGGCCAGTCCACCCGGCGGGTCCGGCCAGCGAGTGCAGCTCCCCGCTGGGGTCGTGCCACTCCCCCGGCGCGCTAGCGCTCCCCGTGAGGATGGCAGTGCCCGCAGGTCCGGGCTCGAGGGAGCGAGAGGTGGTTCCAGCGAGGCTGGTGCTGTCAGGAGCCCCGACAGGCACCCCCGTCGCGAGGTCGAGGGTCAGGAGCCCCATGGTGGTGCGCGGCCAGGGAACGGGGTCGGTGCCGTCGTGCTGGAGCGTGAGGTCCGTGCTCAGGTGGTTGACGACCGCGAGCAGGTGATCGTCGAAGACGACCATGCCGGTGGGCCGGTCGTAGCCCTCCCCGCCGACGGTGGTGAGCCAACGGGCGTTTCCGGCGGCGTCGTACGAAGCGACGAAGGCCCGCTCCGAGTCGGCCGAGTGGGTCCAGGGCCCGATGGTCATCGTGCCGACGAAGGCGCCGAGCACGTAGCGGTTGCCGGCTTCGTCGGTAGCGACGGCGCGCGCGGATTGCCCGGTCACCGGGCTCAGGCG
>JBIKWC010000329.1:0-8101 GCA_044356535.1 Myxococcota bacterium | reverse complement strand
TCCTCGGGTACGAGCCCGAGTTCCTCGCCACGCGCTCCTTCTTCGACTGGATGCACCCCATCGACCGCCGCGCGTTCGAGGAGCACCAGTCCCGGCAGAGCGCTCTGCCCCCCCCGTTCACTTTCATCGCCCGCATGCAGCGGCAGGACCAGAGCTACATCTGGGTCGAGGTGTCCTGCCGGGTGCTCCGCGAGGAAGGCGGCGCGACCATCCTCCACGCAGCGTGCCGCGACGTCACCGAGCACATGGACCGGCTCGAAGGCGACGAACCGCCGCTCCCGCTGGGCGGGGACATCATGGCGCACCCCGGGTGGCGGCAGCAGGCCAGCAAGCCACCCGCTCCCGACCGTGACCACGAGCCCTCGGGCCCGGCCGAACGCCAGGCGCCGATCGTGGTGACCGTCGTGGTCGGAGACCCCTCCGTCTCCCCGATGGAGATTGGTCGAAGGGTGGCCGAAGAGCTAGGTCGCCTGACCCCCAGGCCGCAACAGGAGTCGTGATGCCTCGGATCCTGCTTGTCGAAGACAACGAGATGAACCGCGACATGTTGTCCCGCCGCCTCGAGCGGAAGGGGTACACCGTGGAGGTCGCGGTCGACGGCGCCGAGGCGGTGGACAAGGCAAACGGGCTGCCGGATCTCGTGTTGCTCGACATGTCACTGCCCGTGTTGGACGGCTGGACCGTCGCGGGCCGCCTCAAGTCCACCGAAGCCACCCGCCGGCTCCCGATCATCGCGCTCACCGCACACGCCATGGTCGGGGACCGCGAGAAGGCCATCGCCGCCGGGTGCGACGACTACGAGACGAAGCCCATCGATTTCCCTCGTCTCCTCTCGAAGATCGAGGTCCTGCTCGCGCCGAGGTAGGCAGGCGCTGCGCCCGCGCCCCGACGCAATCGCCCGCCGAACTCACGGTCCGGGCGTGGTATCGCGGGTCGTTCTGGGATACCCGAGCCTGGATCGGAGGTACCATGCATCTCGGCGCCCTTCCGCCTGCGTTCGCGGGCCTCGAAGAGCCGGACGCGCTGGAGGCGGCCGGGTTCCTCCAGCCGGTGTCGGTGGAAGCCGGCGACGTCGTGATGGAGCAGGGGGAGGAGGACTTCACCCTGGCGTTCGTGGTCCAGGGGGCCGTCCAGCTCTCCGCCGACGGGATCAAGGTCGGCGCGGCCGGCAGCCGCGACATCCTCGGCGAGGTCGAGCTGTTCGCCCAGATCCCCCGCAGCTGCGGCGCCGTGGCGTCTTCGCCCACCCACCTGTCCGTGCTGGCGTGGGAACACTGGCAGGAGCTGTGCAACCGCGGGAACCCCGCCGTCTTCAACGTCGAGCGCGCCGCTCATCGCCGGATCTCCGAGCGGATCCGCTGGTTGAGCGAGGGCATCGCCGAGCACACCCGCGGCACCCCGTTCTCGCTCGCTCCGCGCAAGACGGGCATCGTCGGGTCGCTGTCCCGCTTGTTCGGCGGCGGCCCCCGGGTCCCGAACATCGACGTGGCCGCCTTCCTCGGACAGAGCGCCCTCTTCGGCTGGATCGACCCCACCCTCCTCGCCGAGCTGTCGACGGCTTTCCAGGTGGAGCGGTTCGTGGCAGGGTCCACCCTGTGCCGGCAGGGAGAGGTCGGAGACAAGGTCTACGTCGTCGTCGAAGGCGAGGTCGACGTCGTCGTGATGATCGGACAGGGTCACGCCGAGCGCATCGCGACGCTGGCGCCCGGCCAGGCCTTCGGAGACGCAGCCCTGTCCCAGAACGCCCCGCGCTCGGCGTCCTGCGTCTGTCAGCAGGAGGTCGTGGCCCTCACCCTCAGCCGCGAGAAGTACGGCTCCTACTTCGCCGTCAACGAGCCGGTCGGGTCCGCGTTCCGTCAGGCGATGCTGCGCAACCTGATCCACCAGCTGCAGGCCACGCAGCACCGGTTCGTCGAGATCGAGACCGCGCTCGCCCCCAAGCACGAGGAGACGCTGCGCGGCACGCCCGTGTCGACCCTCTGGCGCAATTGATCCTCGCTCGAGCTTCGCACGAGCGAAGCTCAATTTTCGTGTCTGTCGTGTGGGTCAGGGGCTCCGCCCCCGACACCCCCGCGGACCGCCAGGACTCGGGCGAACAGCCCGGGTCCGCCAGCGTGGGCGAAAGCCCGCCCCGCGCGAAGCGTCGAGGTGGGACCGTACGGGACCAGTCCCCCACACCCCCCTGCCAGGGGGCGCTTCCCCCTGGACTCCCCGCGTACCGAGGCACATCGAACCTGGGTCGACTGACGGCGGTTGGCCCGGGCGTCGGTTACGCGGCGCGAACTCGGAGGCAGGATGCGGTACGTCTGGGGTCTTTGGTTGGTGGTGGCGTGCGGCTCGACGGAGCAGCCCAAACTCCACGCGTCCTCGACGGCCGCACCCGAACCCGTCGCTGCCCCCGCTCCGGCGGTGGAGCCCGCGCCCCAGGCCCAGGAGTACCGGGTCCGGTTCGAGACGACCAAGGGGTCCTTCGTGGTCGCGGTCCACCCGGACTGGGCACCCAACGGCTCCGAGCGGTTCAGCGAGCTCGTCACCAACGGCTACTACGACAACTGCAAGTTCTTCCGGGCCATCGACGGGTTCATGGTGCAGTTCGGCATCAACGGAGACCCGGCCCTGAACAAGGTCTGGCGCGAGAAGCGCATCCAGGACGACCCGAACAAGCAGTCGAACACGCGTGGCCGCCTGACCTTCGCCACCGCTGGCCCGAACTCGCGCACGACCCAGCTGTTCATCAACTTCGGCGACAACTCGAACCTCGACCGGATGGGGTTCTCGCCCATCGGGGAGGTCGTCGAGGGGATGGACGTCGTCGACTCCCTGTACAAGGGCTACGGCGAAGGAGCCCCCCGGGGGCGCGGCCCGGAGCAGGGTCGGATCCAGGAAGAGGGCAACACGTACCTCGAGGCCGAGTTCCCGAAGCTCGACGCCATCGTCAAGGTGTCGCTCGTGAAGTAGCCATCCGGCGCTCGGCGATCACGGACACGAGGACGGCGAGCACGGCCCGGCGGTCGAGTCCCCGCAGGACACCGAGCTCGTCACCCGTGTCCTGAAGTTTCGTCGTCACGAGGCCGACAGGGGTGATGGGACAGGGAAGGTCCCCTCGATGCACCAGCCGCAGCACGTGGACGAGGGTGTCGGTGGGGACCCTGGTCAGACCGGGAATCACGTGAGGGCTCCTTTGGCGGGACGCGAACGCAGAGACGACGGGTTGCTGCTATCCTCGGAGCCCTCATGATGCTGTTGTTGTGGACCACTGCTGCGTTCGCCCAGACGGCGCCCACTCCCGAGCAGATGGCCTGCGACTCGGGCAAGGGGTCGGCGTGCGGGGTGCTCGGAAACGCCTACGCGAAAGGTCAGGGCGTGCCCAAGGACGTGTTCCGCGCCGCGCAGCTCTACCGCCTGGGGTGTGAACACAAGGATGCCCACTCCTGCATGTTCCTGGCGGAGGCGTACCGGACCGGGGTGGGCACGAAGCTCGACCAGGTGCAGGCCGTGACCCTGTACACCCAGGCCTGCGAGATCGGTGACCCGCTCGCATGCCGTTCCGTCGGCGACCTGTACACCATGGGCGCGCTCGGAATGGCGGACGGCAAGAACGCCGGGGTCTGGTACAAGCTCGGCTGCGACCTCGGGGACGCGCAGGCGTGCACCGCCGCCGGCCTCTGGGTCGAGCGCGGAGACGGGTTGCTGGTGGACGGTCTGGTGTCTGGCCTCCCGTTGTTCCAGAAGGGCTGTGAACACGGCCACCACCGCGCTTGCGCCCTCATGGCCGAGCGGTACCTCCGCGGCTCGGACGGGGCGCCGAAGGACCCGCGCGGCGCCTACGTCTGGTACGGGAAGGGCTGCGTCGAGCCCATCGACGTGGAGTCCTGCCGCGAGCTCGGCCAGCAGCTGCTCGCAGGCGACTACGTCACCGCGGACCCACCCCGGGGTCGCGACCTCCTGGACCGCGCCTGTTTCCTGAACGACGCGATGGCGTGCCGGTACCTCGGCGCCGCCGAGCTCAAGGAGAAGTCCTGGGCGGAGGCGCTCGTGGTGTCGGAGCGCGGCTGTGATCTCGGGGACACCGCCGCGTGCCGCCTCGCAGAGCGCGCGAGGCTCAGGCTCCTCGAGCCCTGAAGCGGTCGCTACGGGACGTCGAGCGCTGTGGCGGGCGTCAGCAGCATGGTTCCCTGGAGCTGGTAGCGCGCCTGCGCCAACCTGCCCCCCTCCCACAGGCCCTCGGTGCGAAGCGTGACGGGCGAGCCCTCGATCAGCACCTCCCGGCCGGCTGCATCGAGCTCGAACGCGTAGACCACCGAGGTGTCCACCCAGCCGGTCTCCCGCCACGCGTCCGGGACGTCGACGCGCTCCTGATCGAGCAGGCCGTCCCACCAGAACCCGCCCCCTCCGATGTAGGGCTCGAGGTCCGGGAAGCTGGTACCGAACGACTCCTCCAGGGCAGCTCTGACCCCTGGATCGAGGGGCCCCATCCCGATCCCGAACACGGAGCGTCCGACCACCGCCGCGACATCGCCCTCCCAGCGCGGCGGGAACTCGAGCGCCGCGCAGGTGTCGGTCACGTCTGCAGTGGGCGGATTCCACCGGCTCCAGGCCTGGGTGTCGGGAGCGCCCGACGCTGGGGTCGGTTCCGTCCACTCCCAGCTGACCTCGCAGTAGTGCCCCTCCACCCACCCCGCGCCCGCGACCGTGGCGTCGGCGATGGACAAGGTCATCCGGGCCGGCCTGGGGGTGTCGTCCGCGGCGAGCCAGCCCCCGGCGCGTCCCTCGGCGTCGACCGCGAACTCCGCGGCGGTGATCCCGAACGCCACGGGCAGGAAGCCGTCGAAGTCCGTGGGGGTGGTGGGTGTGGTGCCGGAGTCGTCGGAGCCGGGCCCCTTGTCGTTCCCGTCACAGGCGCCGAGCAGGACGAAGGCGAGCATCCCGCGCCTCATCGTCCACCGCGGGCGTTCCGTTCGCGCCGCGCACGCTCGATCTCGGCGAGCTGCGCAGCTTCGGTGGCCACCCGGTTGGGGTCGACCGCTGGTGGGGCGACCTCCGGCGGAGGGACGGGAAGCGGGACCACGGGCTCCTGCAGGATGACGATCGTGGGCTCGGGAGCTGGGGCAGGCGGCGCGGCGACCGCGGCCACCACCGGCAGGGGGTCCTGCGGGGTCGCTGGCTCGAACCAGTCCGGGACTCCGGCGAGCACGAGGAGCCCCGCCGTCAATCCGGCGACACCGGTCCCGACGATGACCCACAACCACGAGGTGAGGAGGAACGCGAGCCCGAGCGCGAAGGACGCCTTGACGAAGAAGGCCGTGAGGTCGACGAACGGCACGTCGATCCTCGTGAGGTGGACCTCCGACGGGGACGGAGCGGCGTCGTGGCGTTCGTCTGGATGCATCGGGCCCTCGTCCGGTGGGTCGGTACCGGATACCCTGTTTCGCAGCTGTCTTCACCCGACGTGAGGGACTCGATGACGTGGTTCTCGGTTCTGTTCGTAGCGTGCTCCGGTCCCAACGACCCGTCGACGCAGGCGGCGGACGCCGCGCAGGCACGCACGCCCACCGTCCACACGAAGACCATCTACAGCAAGCCGTACACCATCGACAAGATGTACCCTTCCATGCGGGGTCCGTACGGGTTCGACGAGGTCGCGCTCTGGGAGTCCGAGGCCCCGGAGCTCCTGTGGATCGTGGGGTACAAGACGACGGCGGTGGCGGCGGACTCGGAGACCGAGATGTCGCAGGAGTTCGTGTGCCACGCGAACCTCGACTTCGACGCCAAGGACTACTACGCGCGCTTCCCCACCGCGCCCCCGGTCTCGGGTCGCGTCTTCACGCTGTCGCAGGGCCAGCAGGACATCCACTTCCCGGAAGGGATGGGGATCCCGGTCACGTCGGACCTGCCGATCTCCCTGGCTACCCAGGTGCTCAACCTCAACATCGAGAAGCCGGAGGGGATCAAGGTCCGCCACAAGGTCGAGATCTACTTCGTGCGGGACCTCGAGGTCGACGGCGAGATGGTGCCGCTGTTCCAGGGCGCCGCCGAGGGCTTCAAGGCCCTGGGCGAGGCGAAGCACTACGGGTTCTCCTCCGCCGAATCCGAAGCGCTGGACGCCGCAGGTGGTGGGTGCTCTGCGGGCAAGCCCGCGCTCGAAGGTGACTCGGACGACGACTCCTTCGGCCAGAAGTTCACCGCCCACTGGGTGGTGCCCCCGGGCCGCGAGGTCAACACCACCAACGTGACCCGGTTCCTGAACCTCCCCTACGACACCACGGTCCACTACATCGCCGTGCACCTGCACCCCTTCGCCGAGTCGCTCAAGCTCGAGGACCTGACCACGAAGACGGTGGTGCTGGACGCGAAGGTCCGCGGACCGAAGGATCGCATCGGCATCGACTCGATCGACCACTACGCGTCCGTCGAAGGGATGACGTTGTACAAGGACCACCAGTACCAGCTCACCTCCGTCTACGACAACACGTCCGACCACGACGTGGACTCGATGGCGGTGATGTACATGTACCTGCGGGACAAGAAGTTCAAGAAGCCGGACCTGACGGCGCTGCCGGCGCCCGAGCCAGCGCCCGCCGCTCCCGAAGAGCGTGGCCCGTCCATGTGACCTCCGGTCCGGGATACGGGCCCACCGGAGGCGGCATGTGGGTCTGGGCGACAGCGTCGTGGGGTGGGGAGCTGACCCTCGCAGACGCTCGTGGTCTCGGTGTCCCGGCGGAACACGCAGCCCTGGACGCGTGTGACTGCATCGCCCTGACCTGGACGAACGGCGGAGCGGACTCCACCTACCAGCTCCCCCGGAGCCTCGTCCAGGAGCTCCGGCACGAGGTGACCCCCGCAGGGAGGCACGATCTCACGGCGCTCCTCACCGATGGGACCACGCTCTCCCTCGAGCAGGCCCCGTGCGCGATCACCACGTCCATGGCCGCCACCTACGCGATACGCCTCGACCTCACCGTGACGGGGAGCGGGGTCGGCGTCGCCTGCAACGACGCCATCGGTGCGCTCGACGCATACCTCACGCCCCACCTCGCGCCGCTGACGCCACCCAACTACGGTCCCCTGGCCAGCGTCCGGGTCACCGACCCCGACGGGAACCCCGACGACGAGCTGTCGGATGCGTGGTCCTCGGAGCGTCCGTACCTGGGGCGGTGTTTCCGGGCCGATGGGGCGCCCCGGCCGGGCGTGGTGGAGCTCACCGGCCGGCTGGACCGCGACGGAACCTCGAGGCTCCGGGTCGAGGTGCCAGGCCCGGACGACGCGGTGGCGTTGTGCGTGGCGAGCCAGCTCGGGAGCCAGACCCTCCCAGAGGGGCTCCGGAAACGCAAGGTCCGCGTCCGCGTAGGGTGGAACGAGGTCGAGGACGCGTCGGCGCCCGCGGTCGTCAGCCCTTGACGAGCTTGTCCACGAGCGCGACGTAGTTCTGCCTCGCCTGGTCCTTGCCGAGCCCCTTCTTCGAGGCCCAGGCGTCGAACTTGGCGCGCCCCTTGAGGTCGAACATGCCGGGCCGCGCGCCGCTGCAATCGCCGTCGGTTCCCTGTTTGTACAGGGCGTACAGGTCCAAGAGCTGCTCGTTGGTGGGGCGGGAGGTGAGCGCCTTGACGCGCTCGGCGGCTGATTTGAACTGCTCTTCCAGGCTCAACGTCGCCTCCAGGGTCGGTCGATGACAGTACGGGAGCAGCGGGTCGGGGTCAAGCGGCGGCGGCGAGGATATCCGTGCCCATGAGTCCCACCCGCCTGGCGCTGCTCGAGCTCGCTTGCACCCTGGCGCTGCCGCTGCTGGTGCTGCAGTTCGGAACGTCCACGTTCGGCCCCGTCGGCGTGGTCGTGGCCGCTGCGGTCCCGGTGGGCGCCTTCGTCCTCGGCCAGATGGTGTGGACCCGGACGGTGAGCGCGCTCGGCGTCATCTCCCTGTTTGGCGTGGGGCTGTCCGGCGGGGTCGCGATGCTCCGCCTCGACACGTCGTGGTTCGCCTGGAAGGAGGCGCTCCTGCCAGTGCTGGTGGGGTGCGCCACCGCCGCGACGGCCCTGGGCCCCTGGCCCCTGGTCGGGGTGGTGCTGGAGCGCGTCCTCGACCCCGCCGCGCTCGACCGCGCGG
>JBIKWC010000365.1:0-6768 GCA_044356535.1 Myxococcota bacterium | reverse complement strand
GGATCGTGTGGAGCGACGGGGCGCTCGGCGGCCTGCGCACCACGTTCCACCACCTGCTCCGCGTGGGCGACCGCGCCGGCGCCGACCGCGACCGCTGGCTCGGGGAGGTGGTCGGAGACCCGGACCTCGCGCACAGCGCAGCGGCGTTCCTCGACGATCGGCTCCCGGAGAGCGCTCGTGGCGCCGTTGGGGCCCGGCTCCTCGGCCGGTCCGATCGGGCGACGGTGTTGTGTCTCGACGACGCTCACCTCGCGGAAGCCGACCTGGACGTTGCGGCCGCGGTGGCTGCGCAGGTGGGGTCGTTCCTGGTGTTGCTGCTCGTGGACGACCAGGAGTGTACGCCCGCGTTGGACAGCCGGCTGGCGGCGCTGGGAGGCGTGCAGCTGCCCGTCGTCCCGCTCCCACCGGGCGCGCGCCGCGATCTCCTGGCGTCGCTCCTCCGCCTCGCCGAGCCGCTGGCGGCCGAGGTCGAGGAGCGGAGCGGGGGAAGCCCGGCGTACCTGGTGGACCGGGTGGGCGACTGGGTGCAGCGCGGGTGGTTGGCCCCCGGGCCCGCGGGTTTCGCGCTCCGGCCCGAGGTCTCGTCGTCGGCGATGTCGGCCACGCGGGCGCGGGAGTCCGACGACCGCGTAGAGCTCGTGCTGGCCGGCGCATCCCCTGCCACCGGGTGGGATCTGACGATGGCGGCGGCGCTCGGTCCCGTCGTGGACGAGGCGAGCTGGCATTCGGCGTGCGACGATCCGGACGGCACGGGCGTCGGCTGGGCGCCGGACGGCGTCGCGCGTCGGGCGGCGCTGGTCGATCGGCTGGCGCGCGCGCGGCTGTTGACCCCTCAGGATCGGGGCTTCGTCCTGCAGTCTGCCTTTCGAGAGGCGGTGGAGGCCCGGGCGCGGGCTTCCGGACGGTGGCCGCGGGTGTGCGCGACCGCAGCGCGGGTTCTCCGCGCCGCCGGGGGAGCCTTCGATCGCGCCCGCCTCGGGCACCTCCTCCTCGACGCGCGCCTGCCGAACGAGGCGCTGCCCGAGCTGCTCCGGGCGGCGACCGAGGTGCTCGCAGTGTCGGCGCGGCGGGCGCTGTCGATCTGGGTCGACGCCGAGCGGGCTCTGCACCTCGCGCAGCGCACCGAGGCGGGGGACGCGGGGCGGGAGCCGCTGGCCGTCCGCCTGCAGCTCGTGCGGGTGCGGATCGATCTCGCGCTCGGCGACCCTGCAGCGGCGCGCGCCCACCTCCCGATGCGGCCCGACGACCCCGCGCTCCGGCTCGAAGCAGGGCTGTCGGAGCTGGAGATCCTGCTGGCGTCGGGTGCATGGGAGGCCGCGCGGGACCTCGCGGTTGCCCTGCGCAGCGGTCCGGTCGACCCCGAGACCCGTGGCCGCCTGCTGCTCGACGAGTCGGAGGCGCTGGAGCGGCTGGACCCCCTGGCGAGCCTCGCGCGCCTGGAGGAGGCGCGGGAGGTGTGGTCGCGCGCCGGCGTCTCGGGCGAGCGGCTCGCCACCCTGACGTGGCGTCAGGCCTGCCGCACCCGGCAGCGGGGCGACCATTCCCGCGCGCGGATCCTGTTCGAGAAGGTGCTCGACGAGGTGGGCCCCCGCGGAGACCCCCGGCTGCGCGTCCAGGCGGGCGCAGCCCTCGCCGAGCTCCTGGCCCGGCTGGGTGATCCGTCCCGCGGCGGCCTCGCGGCGCGCCGGGCCCTGGCCGCTGGCGACGCCACCGGGAACCCCGCGGTCGAAGCCCGCATCGCGGCGGGCGTGTGCCGGCTGCTCCTCGGTGACCCGGCTGCGGTCTCCGACTTCGACCAGGCGCTGCGCGCTGCGCGCCACACGGGTCGCGTGGACCTGTCCCGCCAGGCCCACTGCGGGCTCGCCTGCGCACACGCAGCGGCAGGCGAGTGGGGCCGCGTCCACGACCACCTGCGCGAGGTGGAGCGCACCGCCACCACCGACGACCCTGTCCTCACCGGCCTCGTGCGCGATCTGGCTCGCTCAGCGAAGTCGGGCGGGTATCCGCAGCTCCACGCTCGTGCGCGGGCGCTGCTCGCGGGGTAACGTCGTCGCGATCCGAACCGGAGGCTCCGTGCTGCACATCCGCCTGTACCCGACCGACGACGACGAGATCGCCGAATACGTGGTCGTCGAGACGCGCGCGAAGGTGGACGACCTCGCCGTCCAGTGGGAACACACGGCCCTGGGCCGGGCCGTGCGCGACGGCGTCGGCTGGATCTTCACCACCCAGCTCGCAGAGGACGCCGACGACCGCGTCCGCGAGGTTCGGCAGCTCCTGGGCGTCGCCAAGTGGCTCGCGCTCCAGCGGCCGAACGACTGGGTGCAGGTGTGGGACGACGACGGCATGGTCGAGGCGATGCTGGGCGGGGCACCGTCGCTGTTCGGCGGCGTGGCTGCGGGAGAGGGCGGCTACGACGACGCCCTGGAGACCCGCCTGGCCGAGGAGATCGCGAAGTGCGTGCTCCCCGGGCTCGACCTCGGGTTCCCGCCCGGCCTCCCCGGCGAGGTGCTGGACGCGCTCGAGGGGGGCGTGGGAGACAACGCCGCCGATCCCTCGTTCGCGGCGGCGCTCGTGTCCGCCGTCAACCGGTCCTCGAAGCTGCGCCGGACGACCGCCGTCGAGCTCCTGTGCAACCTGTTCGACGATCTCGACCCGGAGGTGCTGCGCGCGGTGATCCTGGCGAAGTTCCAGGACCACTCGCCTCCGGTGCGCAAGGAGCTCGCGCGCCTGCTCGAGTTCCGGACCGATCCCGCCGACGCCCGGCGGATCGGGCTCGACCTGCTGTACGCCAGCCCCAAGAACCAGGCGTTGGACGACGCCGCCGCAGCGCTGGTGCCGTTCCTCGACCACCCCGAGGTCCGCTCCGAGCTCACGAGCGTGCTCGAACCCGACGGTCCACCCCGCCCCGGGACCCGCGTGGAGTCCGCTGCGGCCGACCTGCTCCTGCGCCAGCCGGACGGGCACCGGGTGGTCGCGCGTCGGGCGCGGGCCGACCGCGAAGGCGAGCCCATGTTGTGGTGGGCCCTGCGCAAGCTGCTGCAGAAGCCCCACCAGGAGGCCCTGCCGACGATCGCGTTGTATGCGCGCGGAGATCAGCGCCCCTCCTGGCTGCAGGAAGAGCTCGACCGCAGCGGCGTGAAGCTCCCGTCCGTCGACGTGGCCGAGCTCCTGCGCCAGGAGCGCGAAGTCCTCGGCGATTAACGCTTCTTCTTCTTGGGGACGGGGACGGGATCGGCGGCGGGGATGGGCGCGAACACCGCGTCCACCTTCGCTGCGATGCCGTTCCAGGCAGCGTGGTCTGCGCAGAACACGTCGAACGCGGGGCGGACGAGCTTGAACGCGTCGGCGTTCTGGCGGAGGACCTGGATCGTCGGGTTCGGGTCGAACCCTTCCGGGAGGCGCTTGAGGCGAGCCTCCCACACCGCCGTCAGCTTCGCGGGGTCGTTCTTCGCGAACCAGGCGTCCGCGCCCCTGGCGAGGCCGTCACAGCCCGTCTCCTTCTCGGTGCCGGCCTGGACCGCGAGCTTCATCAACTCGACCACCGACGGCAGCAGCCCGTCCGACATCAGGAGCTCGCCCGAGACATCGGGACAGCCGTCCTTCGCGCCCTGGTTGTCCTCCTTCTCGTTCTCGCACGTGTCTTCGGCGTCGTTCACGCCGTCACCGTCGTTGTCCGGGTCCGGACAGCCGTCCGTGTCCTGGAACATGTCCTTGTCCTCGGCCTCGTTCGGACACTTGTCGTCGGCGTCCATCAGGCCGTCGGCGTCGTTGTCGGGGTCGGGGCAGCCGTTGTCGTCCTCGAAGGAGTCCATGTCCTCGGGCTCTTCCTTGCAGGTGTCGGTCTTGTTGGGGACCCCGTCGTGGTCCTTGTCTCCGGCCCACGCACCTGCCGCCAGCGCCATCCAGATCATCGATCCTCCCGAGGGTCCGAGCAGAGTACCCAACCTCGGCCCGCAAGCGGAAGGGGCCGAGCGAAGTCTCCCGATTGCTCTGGACCGGGCTACGGGACGGGCGGAGGACCGATGATCGCGACCACGATCCTGCTCGCCACGTGGGCTGCGCCCGCGTCTGCGGCCGACATCCACGTGAAGCTCACCGGCGGCGACGGCGCCCTGAACGTCGAAGAGAGCTGGGACGCGATCGAGACGTTCACCAAGCGGTACGGGCCCCTCGACTTCCACAAGGTGCCCACGGTGTGGTCGGTCACGGCGCAACCGTCGATCTTCGACGCCCTCACCGGCACCTACCAGGTCGTCCTCACGGCGTGCGTCAAGTGGAACCGGAAGGGCCAGAGCGACGAACACTGCGAGAAGTACGAGGTCGCAGCGGGCCCCACCGAGACCGTGGTGGCCCAGAGGGAGGTGGTGGGCAAAGGCGTCAAGTTCGACTGGGCCGTGTCCACCTGGTACACCGGCGAGACGCCCCCGTCGGGCCTGCCCGCACCCGAGCCGCGGCCGATCCCGGGGCAGTGAGCGCTACTTCGCGGCCAGGGCTTCTTCGCCGAGGAACGTCGCGAGGCGCTCCTCCCACACGGGTGACGTCCGGTCGAGGAAGAACTGGCGGAACAGGTGCGCCACGGTCGTGTGGAGCAGGTCGAGCAACGCGATGCGCTCGAACAGGCGCTCCTCGCGGCCCGTCTTCACGACGAACGGGATCTTCGGGCTCGAGATGCGGAGACCCTCGGGCGTGGCGACCAGCCCGAGCACACACTCGAGATCGTTGAGCCGCAGGCCGATCTTCACGTCCACGGGCCGCTTCCCGCCCTGGAGTCCCCGGCGGGCCTCCGGCGTGGTCGCCGGCGCCTCGCCCGACAAGGTCATGCTCTCGGGCTGCTCGCGGGTCATCTCCCGCATCGTCATGCGATCGTCGAGCCACAACGTGAGGTCGGCGTGCTGCAGCCGCTCCGTGAGCTCGACCTCGTCGCCCGCGTCGTCCTTCGCGGTAGACGGCAGATCGGCGTTCTCGAGCACGCGGAACAGGCCGTCCGTCGTCTCGGACTGGAGCCACAGCCAGGTGAGGAAGTCGCTGGCGAGCGGGTAGGCCTCGGCCTCGAGGGGGTCGTCACCCGTGCCGGCGCGCCCGAGCCACTCCGTCGCGCGTTGGCGCACCTCGTCCATCGTCAGCCGGTCGGTGAGCCAGTCCACGGGCCGCTCGGGGGTCATCACCACCCCGAAGGTCTCCTTCACCAGCTGCCGCACGTGCTCCGTCGGGCCCTCGGAGGTCGAGAACACCCACAACACGTTGCGACCGGTGTCCCACACCACCTCGGTGGTGGCCACGCTCGGCAGCGCGCGCTTCAGCAGCTCGGTCTCGAGCGCGTCCGTCACCTCTTCGGCCTCGGCCTTGGAGAGCTTCTCGACGCCGCGGAGCCGGGCCACGTCCGCCAGCCGCCGCGCCTTCGCGATCTGGAAGTAGGCGCCCTGGATCTTCTTGGTGTCAGCGCGGAGCGACAGCGCGAGGAGCTGGTCGTACAGCAGGTTGTTGAGCTCGAAGGTGGTCACGGAGGGGTCGAACAGGTCGACCCAGCCCAGGCGCGACTCCTTGTCGGCCGCGCCGTCGTCATCGACGAAGGCGTGTTCCCGGACCGCCTCGAGGAAGGTGTCGCGGAACCCCGGCGGGAGCTCGGACGAAACGCGGAACCGGCGGCCGTTCGGGCCGCCCGACAACAGACCCATGGGGACCTCGGGGGAGAGTGGGGTGGGAGCAGGGGGAGGGGAGCGGAGGGCGACATCATGCCACGACCAGCAGGCCGTGGGGGGCGGCGGACCTCAGGTGAGGTGCTCGGACACCTCGGACACGCGGGGAACGCGGACGCAGCCGGCCGCAGCCAGCTCCGACCAGGCGGTGGCGACGCTGCCGTCGAGGTCGATGCCCCGACAGGCCTCGTCGACCACCAGGACCTGGAGACCCAGGCGGCGTGCGTCGAGCGCGGTGTACTTGACGCAGAAGTCCGTGGCGAGGCCACACAACACCACGCGGGAGACTCCGAGCTCGCGGAGCGCGCCGCCGAGCCCGGTCGGCGTGGTGCGGTCGTTCTCGTAGAACGCGCTGTAGGAGTCGATCGTCGGGTTCGTCCCCTTGCGGACGACGAGCGACGCCCGGTGGACGTGCAGGGACCGGTGGAACTCGGCGCCCGCGCTGCCCTGGACACAGTGATCGGGCCACGCCACCTGTGGCCCGTACGCGAGCCGCAAGGTGTCGTACGGGACCACGCCGGCGTGGCTCGAGGCGAACGAGGCGTGACCTGCGGGGTGCCAGTCCTGCGTGAACACCACCGTCGAGAACATCGTGGCGAGCGCGTTGCACGCGGTGACCACCTGGTCGCCCTGGGGCACGGCGAGGGCCCCGCCGGGGCAGAAGTCGTTCTGGACGTCGATGACCAGCAGAGCGTCGCGCATGGGGCCCGGTAACCTGCCCGGCTCAGGGCCCGAGCGCCGCCAGGACCCCGGCGACCGTGTGTTGGTCCGCGACGCCGTGGACGTGGAGGCCGACGCGGGCGCAGGTTTCGGCGGTCGAGGGCCCGACCACCACCACCCGACCGAGCTCCGCGCGGCGCTCTGCGGGCACCGCCGCCGCCAGCCGCTCGGCCGCCGACCCAGAGAACAGCGTGGTCGCGTGCACGGGGAGGGAGGCGAGCACGTCTCGTGCGGTGTTCGGGGGCTCGCTGTTCGCGTAGCAGACCACGTCGTGGACGGTCGCCCCCGCTGCCCGCAGCTGCAGGACGGGCTCCGCCGGCGCCAGGTCTCCGCGGGGCATGATCAGGAC
>JBIKWC010000327.1:0-8214 GCA_044356535.1 Myxococcota bacterium | reverse complement strand
GGGGGGGGACGGGTGGCGGCCGGGCGGGCCCTGCGCCTGTGGACCCAGCGCCACCACCAGCAGCTGGAAGCGTTCGAGCCGCCCGAGATCGAACGCGTGGACCTCGCGCAGCCCGCGCTGACCGTGTTGTCCTGGGGCGCCGACCCCGCCACGTTCCAGTGGTTCCGGCCACCCCCGCCCGCCGCCCTCGACGAGGCGCTGCGGCTGCTGGGCGAGCTCGGGGCGCTGCAGGGGCGCGGATTGTCCCCCCTCGGTCGCCGCCTGGCCGCGCTGCCCGTCCACCCCCGGCTCGGGCGCCTGCTGCTCGCTGCCGAGGACGCCGGAGCGACCGACGACGGCGCGCTCGCGGCCGCGATCCTGTCGTCGGGCCCGCTCCGATCCCGCACCGAGGGACCTCCGACCAGCTCGGACCTGCTGGACGCCCTGGATGCGTTCCGGGCCGGTCGCGCCGACCCCGGGTTCGCGTCCAACGTCCGCCGGACGCGGGATCGGCTCCGCGCGATGTTGCCCCGCTCCGCACGGTCTGGCGCAGGCGACGAGGCGCTGTCGAAGGCGGTCCTCGCCGCCTGGCCCGACCGCGTCGCCCGCCGGCGCGGCAGCGAGGGTCGCGCCCGCATGGTGGGTGGCAGGGGCGTGGTCCTCGACGGCTCCAAGGTGGACCGCGAGCTGTTCGTGTGCCTCTCGATCCTCGACGGCACCCCGGACGCGCGGGTCTCTGCTGCGAGCGCCGTCCAGCCCGAGTGGCTCTCCACCCAGGTGGTCGTCACCACGGCGTTCGACGTCGGGGACGGCGCTGTCCGCTCGTTCCGCGAGGTCCGCTACCGCGACCTGGTGTTGCAGCGCCACCCCGCCCCCACCGACCTCGCCCACGCCGCCGACGTGCTGGTCGCCGAGGCGGTCCGCGTGGGGCTGCAACCTGCGGCGGAGTCCCACCAGCAGCTCCTGGTCCGGTGGGCCCGCGCGCACGACTGGGCTCCCGACGAGGTCCCGGCGGTCGACCCCGAGGCGGTGCTGCGGCTGCTCGCCCCCGGGTGTACGCGCCTGGGCGAGCTCCGGGCCGGCGACTGGAGCGAGGCCGCGGCCCGACACCTCGGGTGGAGCACCCTGCAGCAGGTCGACCGCCTCGCGCCGGAGCGCGTCACCGTGCCGTCGGGGTCGCGCGTCGCGCTGCAGTGGGCCGCTTCGGGTGCGCCTGTGTTGGCGGTCCGGATCCAGGAGCTGTTCGGGCTGGCGACCACCCCCACCGTGGGCCGGGGACGCGTCCGCGTGGTGCTCCACCTGCTCGGCCCCAACGGTCGCCCCCAGCAGGTCACCGACGACCTCGACGGCTTCTGGGATCGGACCTGGCCCGAGGTGCGGAAAGAGCTGCGCGCGCGCTACCCGCGGCACGCCTGGCCCGAGGACCCCCGGGCCGCCGCGCCCCAGTCGCGTCCCGCCCGCCGCCCCCCCCGTTGAATGCCCCCGCTCCTCGCGCGTACAAGTTCGAGGTACGCTCACGGGGAGGTCGGACATGGGTTGGTGGCCGCTGCAGCTCTGCATGGTCGTCGGAGCGCTCTCCCTCGCGGGTTGTGACGAGGATCCGGACGGTCTGGCAGCCGCTCCGGTGGTGGAGGACCCCGACTTCGAGGACCCCGAAGACGACGCCGTCGAGCGCGGCTCCTCCGGCAAGCGCCCGGACGCTGGCGACGACGAAGACGACGAAGACGACGAGCGGGAGCGCGGGGAGCGGGACGACGACGACCGCGCTCGGAACCCACAGAACGGCAAGCCGCGCCCAGGAACTCCCGAAGCGCGCAAGCCGCCGGCAGGCAACCCGGGCAACCCCGCCGCCCGCAAGCCGGGGACGGGTGAACCGCGGCCGGTCGCGCCGAAGCCGGCCGGGATCAACCAGGTGTCCGCCACCAAGTGGACGGTCACCCGCAGCCTCGCCGACCAGTGGATGAAGAACCCGTACGCGCTCGGCAACGTGCGCGAAGCGGGCGCAGGGTGGCAGATCGTCGGCGTGCGCGCCAAGGCCGGGCACTGGCTCGGCATGAAGAACGGCGACATCATCATGGAGGCGAACGGCCACAAGCTGGACACCCGCCCGCAGCTGCTGTCGGCGTACCTCGACCTCAAGAACGACCGGCTGTTCCGCGTCACCTTCGTCCGCGACGGCCAGACGATGGTCCACACCTACCAGGTGCTCGAAGGTGGTGGCGGCAACGCCAAGAAGTGAGCCAGCGAAGCCCTGACCGTCAGGGATAGAGCCGGGCGGTGACCCACCGCTCCCCATCGCGCCGGTACTCCAGCCGATCGTGGAGCCGGAACGGCTGATCGAGCCAGAACTCGATCCGCGCCGGCAAGACCCGGAACCCGCCCCAGTGCGGCGGTCTCGGGACCTCGTCCCCCTCGAACCGAGCCTCGTACGTCTGCAGCCGGTCCGTGAGTTCCTTGCGGTCGGTGAGCCGATCCGACTGCCGGCTGGCCCACGCGCCGATGCGGCTCTCCCGCGGACGCGACGCGAAGTACGCGTCGGCCTCGGCGTCGGAGACCGCCTCCACATCGCCCTCGACCCGGACCTGGCGGCGCAGGCTCTTCCAGTGGAAACACAGCGCCGCGCGAGGGTTGCGGCTCAGGGCCCTCCCCTTCCGGCTCGACAGGTTGGTGTAGATCACGAACCCGCGGTCGTCGGTGCCCTTCAGGAGCACCATCCGAACCGAGGGGGCGCCCAGCTCGTCGACAGTGGCCAGGGCGACCGCGTTGGGGTCGTTCGGTTCGGCGGCCTCGGCCTCGGCCATCCACGCGGAGAACAGCTGGTACGGGTCTCGGTCGTCGGGAATCACGCGCACCTCGTCGACGCCGTATCTGCGCGTCGGCCCCACCGTCGCCGCACGGATACGCTGCACCCGATGCACTGGGGTCGGCTGCTCGGATTCCTGCTGTTCGGGCTCCTGGTGCACGCCGGGCTCACGGTCGCGTACACCACGCCCGTCGTGCGGTCGCACAAGGCCGTGCGGTCGGATCGCGCGTTCCTCCGGGCGCCGAAGGACATCGATCTGCTCGTCGTGGGCGACAGCCACGCGCGCACCGCGGTGCTCGGGCCCCTCGTGGGTCCACGCGTGGCCAACATCGCCTTCGGGGGCCACGATCAGGTGAAGACCTGGTACCGCACCCGCGAGCTCGTGGAGCGCGGCCGCAAGCGCGTGTCCGCCATCCTGGTGCCGCTCGACGCCGTGGCCTTCAGCCCGTGGCGGGTCGACGTGTTCAACCCCGAGGTCGTGTGGGGGCGGTACGTCGACTTCCTGGAGCTCGGGCGGGTGGAGGGCCGACCCGCGAAGTACTTCGGGAACTGGCTCAAGGCGAGGTTCTTCCCCTATGCCGGCGAGCTCCGGACGCTCAACCAGCTCCGGCGCGGCAAGTTCGGGTTCGGAGAGGACCTCCCGAACGCGGACTTCTCGCTCGCGACCCCGTCGCAGCGCGAGGGCATCGCGCGGCGCGAGTCGGGCGACCACCTCGGCTTCGAAGACCACGCCCACCCGCTGTTGCGCTGGGCGTTCGAGTCGCTGGTCGCGTGGGCCGACGAACGCGACATCCAGGTCGTGGCCGTGGCGTACCCGCTGACCCGGGAGTACCGGGCCCACCTCGACCAGACGGACGCCTGGGAGCAGGTGCGGACGCAGGTCCTCGAGCCGTTCCTCGCGGACCCGGACCACGTCTGGCTCGACCACGGGCGCACCTTCGAGGACCGCCCGGACCTGTTCTCGGACTCCCACCACCTCAACGAGCGCGGCCGCGCGCTGTTCTCCTACGGACTCCAGCTCGAGCTCACGAACCGCGGCCTGCTCCCGGAGCGCACGGAGGACGCTGCGTTCCCGCCCCCCGAGGACGAGCCGTGAGCCCGCCGCGGGACAGCTGGCCGGTCGAGCTCTCCGGCTGGCGGGGCCTCGACGAGGTGGAGGCCGCGCTCGAGCTCGCCGTCCAGTGTGGCGCACGCCCGGTGACGGTGGCCCGCACCCGCGAGGGGCGGACCGTGCGGGGCGTGGAGCTCGGGCCCACCGAAGGGCCCGTCGCGCTGGTGGTGGGCGGCATCCACGCCCTCGAGTGGATCGGTGTCGAGGTGGCGCTGGGCCTGCTCGGCGCGTTCCTCGTGCACGCGCCCACCCGGCGGATCCTGCTCGTGCCGGTGCTCAACCCGGACGGCTACGCGCTGGTGGAGTCCGGCCTGCGCGCCGGCAACCGCCCGTACGCCCGCGGGAACGCCGCCAACGTCGACCTCAACCGGAACTGGCCCACGCACTGGCGCACCACCGGATTGCCCCAGCGAATCCTGGGGTTCCTGGGGTGGTCGGGGACGGGGCCGCGCTCGGAGCCGGAGGTGGACGGTCTGTGCGCGCTCGTCGATCCCATCGCGGCCGGGCCCGGCCTGGCGCGGGCCCTCTCGCTGCACAGCATCGGCAACAAACTCCTGACCCCGTACGGGGGGCGCTGGCGGCGGCCCCTCGGCGCCGACCGCCACGACCGCGCCGCGGACGCCGTGGGCGCGAGGCTCGGTGGCGCCTACCACCGCACCACGCCCGCGCGCTGGGTCCCCGGTCTGTTCGCGTACGGGATGGAGCTCGATCACTTCCACACCTGGGGGGCCGTCTCGCTGCTCGTGGAGTGCTCCGCCGGCGGCTTCTCCTGGCTGCAGCCAGAGACGTGGCTCCACCCGTTCCGCTGGTTCAACCCTCCGGACCCGGAGCGGCACGTGCGAGCGCTCGTCAGCGCGCTGCGCCCGTTCCTGGAGGACTGACGAGTCCAGCCGCCAGGGCTTCCCGGGTGGCCCGACGGGTCCGCTCGAACGCCTGCTCGGGCGCAGCAGGGCGGCGCCACAGCGAGGCCCCGGAGCGGGGCGAGTGCACCGCGACCACCCCGGAGAGGTCCACCTCTCCGTCGTGACCGCCGGATCGGTCGACAGCGTGCACCACCGTCGGCCGGGCGCCCCGGGCTCTCCGGAACGCCGTGAGGCCGAACCGATCGCGCTTCGCGCCGTCCTCGTGCCACACCGCGTCGATCTCCACGGGCTCGAACAGCCACGGAACCGCGCACGACGCTGCCACCGCCGGCACCAGCAGCCCCTCCGAGAGCAGCGCGTGTTCCCCGCGGCGCACCACCCCGACCCAGAGGGGGAACCGGAGCCCACCGAAGTGCGCGGGGAGCCAGCCGCCGAGCTCCCGCATCACCCCCTCCAGCCGGAAGAGACCGCGCCAGGGCGCAGCGTGCAGCGTACAGGACGCGAGGGGGGCCCGGGTGGTGGTACGGGTGAGGATCTCGCGCGCAGGCACCCCGGCCGCCCACAGGGACAGGACGAGCGCCCCCGACGAGGTGCCGCAGCCCGCGTCCACCGGCACGCCTTCGTCCTCGAGCCCCGCCAGGAACCCACAGTGCGCCGGGAACGCGAGGAACCCGCTCGACAACACCACGTCCACCACGCCTCCGGCGCCGGCTACGATACCCCGCGCGCCGCCCGGGAGGTCAGATGGTCCGCGTCGAACGAGAAGGTCCCGTCACGGTGGTGGTCCTGGATCGCCCAGCCGTCCGCAACGCCGTCGATCGGCCCACGGCAGCGGCGCTCGCGGATGCGTTCCGCAGGTTCGACGAGGACGACGCCACGTCGGTCGCCGTATTGTGGGGTGACCACGGGACGTTCTGCGCCGGGGCGGACCTCGCTGCCTTCGCGGACCGGGACCGCAGCAACACGCTGGCCCCGAACGGTGACGGCCCGATGGGTCCGACCCGGATGCAGCTCGGCAAGCCCGTGATCGCAGCGGTCGAGGGGTACGCCGTGGCTGGCGGCCTCGAGCTCGCGTGTTGGTGCGACCTGCGGGTGGTGGCGGAGGACGCGGTCCTGGGGGTGTTCTGTCGGCGGTGGGGGGTGCCGCTGATCGACGGCGGCACCGCGCGCCTGGGGCGCCTGATCGGCTTGTCGCGGGCGATGGACCTCGTCCTCACCGGCCGCCCGGTCAAGGCCGACGAGGCGCTTCAGTTCGGGCTCGCGAACCGGGTCGTCCCCCGCGGCACCACCCGCGAGGCCGCCGTCGCGTTGGCCAACACCCTCGCAGCGTTTCCCCAGGCGTGCCTGCGGGCCGACCGGCGCTCCCTGCTCGCGTCGTTCGACGGTCCGGAGGAGGTGGTCCTGGCCGCCGAGTTCACGCGCGGGGTCCAGGTGCTCGGAGACGCAGGAGCAGGCGTGGCCAGGTTCGTGTCGGGCGCGGGACGGGGTGGCGCGCCATCTACCTGATTCGCACCCTCAGGCGCGTGTTTGCCCCACGGTATGTGCGAATCCGCCCGGTCCCCGTCGAGGCGCGGCGCTAGTCTCGGAGTGGAGGCCCGATGTTCTGGCTGTTCCTCGCCTGCTCGCCCGACCCCCTCCCCACGGACTCGGGGCACACGGGGGCCCCGGTGCCCACCGACTGCGTCGCCGACCTCACCGACGGCGCCGCCGCGTCCCCGCGCTTCGGGCAGGCGAACGGAGAGGTCGTGTTCCGCGACCTCTCTGGCTACGCCTGGCTCTCCGGCGCCTTCCTCGACGGGCCCGAGGTGCGGTCCCAGGTGGAGACGGAGCGCGAGGGGGCGTGCCGGCTCCTGGAGTACGCCCCGTCCACCTGTGATCCCGGCTGCAGCGGGACCCAGCTGTGCCGCGACAGCGTGTGTGTCGACCTGCCACGGCGGGTGGCGGCCGGGACGTTGACGCTCACCGGACCCCTCGAGCTCACCGCCGAGCCCGACGGGATCAAGGGGTACTTCGTCGACAGCGAGGCGGAGGTGGAGGCGACGGCGCCCCTCCGGCTCACGGGGACCGACGGGCCCGATGTGCCGCAGTTCGAGGCGCGGACCTGCCCCGTGACGGCCCCCCGGCGGGTGGGGGACTGGGACGCCGCCCTCGCGGACCGGTCGCCCGGCGCGGACGTGACGCTCCGCTGGAGCAACCCGCTGCCCGAGGCCCGCATCCGGCTGCGCATGACGACCGGCGTGGCGACCCACGGCGGGATCTCTCCTGCGGAGCTCGAGTGCGAGGCCTCCGACACCGGTGAGCTGACGCTTCCCGGCCGGTTCCTGGACGCGTTGTACGCCGAAGGGTGGGCTTGTGGCGAGTGCGGCAACAACGACCTCGTCCGCTACCGTTCAGGCACCATCGGCGAGACCTCCACCGCCTTCACGAGCGAGTCAGTGACGACGTTCTACCACATCCCTCGCTGAACCGACCCAGCGGCGACGCCCGTGGTACACTCGCAAGGTCCTGGCCACCACCGGGACGCGGGGGGAAGCATGCGCTCGTCCATCATCCTGGCCACGATGGCATGGTTGGTGCCGGCCACCGCGTACGCGGCCTGCGCTGACGGCGTCCTCGACCCGGGCGAAGCCTGCGACGACCTCAACGCCGCCAACGGCGACGGATGCTCCTCCATCTGCGTGGTCGAACCAGGGTACGAGTGCGCGCTCGCCAGCTTCGCCCTCTCCTCCCACGAGGACTTCGTCGACCAGGACACGTCTCACGGGGCCGCCACCTGGACCATCTCCCCCGACGCCCTCACCGCCACCGAGACCGTCAACAGCCAGCCGTCGGTGTTCGTCACCGAGCTCGGGTCGCACTGGACCTCCATCACGTTCGACTTCACGGTCCGGACCACCAACGACGACGACCACGTCGGGATCGCGCTGGGGTACGACGTGGGCTCCGTGTCCGACCCGGCAGCCCGCTGGATCCTCGTCGACTGGAAGCAGGCGACGCAGACCGACTCCGCGTACTTCGACCGCACGGCCACGGCTGGCCTGGCGCTGTCGCGGGTGAACGGCATCCCGACCGCGGCCGACTTCTACGACCACAGCGGCCCCGTCACCGAGGTCGCGCGGGCCACCACGCTGGGCAGCACCGGCTGGAACGACAACCAGACGTACCGCTTCGAGGTCCGCCACTCGCGTCGCCGCCTCCAGGTCTACGTCGACGGCGTGCTCCAGTTCGACGAGGCCGGCCCGTGGCCCCTCGGCCGGTTCGGTGGGTACACGTTCAGTCAGGAGCAGACCGAGCTCCGGCTGGCCGCGCCCACCAACCTCAGCGTCTGCGGCAGCCCCGACAGCGACGGAGACGGCCTCACCGACGCCGAGGAGCTCGAGCTCGGCACCGACACCAACGACGCCGACACCGACGACGACGGTCTCGAGGACGGCGAGGAGATCGGCCTGGACGAGTCG
>JBIKWC010000326.1:0-8224 GCA_044356535.1 Myxococcota bacterium | reverse complement strand
CGATGGCCTCCAGCCACTTCTCCGAAGAGATCCGCTCGTACTCCGCATCCTCCTTCTCCTCCTCCCGAGCGGCCTTCGCGGGGGGTGGCGGGAGCGCCGTCACGGGTTCCACGGCGCCCAGGCCCTCCAGCGCGCCCGACGCGAGACCCACCGACCAGGCCGTCGCAGGCGGAGGATGCGCCACCCGCACCGGCCCCGCCGAGTCCACCGCCACGAACGACGTCTCCGAGGTCACGAGGCCATAGGCCAGCCCGAGCTCCAGGATCCGCGGCTCCGAGCCAGGCCGCTGCGCCAGCTCCTCCACCACCGACCGGGCCCACGACGACGCCAGCGTGTGGGGGTCCTCCGCCGCCCGCGGCCACAACCACAGGTCCGCGGCCCCGCCCCGCACCACCACCGGGCCGTTGCAGGGCCCAGCGCGCTGCCCGAGGTGGTACGATCCCACACCCGCCGCCAGCACCACCTCGTCCACCACCGGGCACCCCGACCAGTCCAGCCAGCCCGGAGAGCCGCCTCCCTGCGAGCCCGCCTCCGTGACCACCAGCACGTGGGTGTCCGAGACCAGCAGCGCCGCCGAAGCGCGGTCGCGTCGCGTGCGCCAGCCCACCTCCAGATCCGCCGTGAGCGGCAGCTCGTCGAGGGACAGCCGGGCCGCGCTGCCCAGCAGATCCGGGCGGACATCTCGGGGGAGCGGGTCCGCCCACAGGTCGCGGACCGCGTTCCCCGCCTGAACGCGCAGCTCGACTCGCGCCCGAACCCCCGTGTCGCGCGGAGAGCCCGCAGCGAGCGACGCCAGCACCGGCGGGCTGCCGAGCGGGAGGAACCGGGGCGGGGCGAGCAGCGGCACCGTGAGGTGCCAGTGGTCGCCGTCCCAGGCCACCGGCTGGATCACCGACAACGTGACCTCGATGGCCTCGCCCGGCGGCAGGTTGGCCACGTCCTGCGTGAACACGTCGCTCCGGAGCTCCTCGGTGAGCGCGGCCGTGCGGCCCTCCTCCCTCGCCGCCTCGTACGCGGCCCTCGCCTGATCCCGGGCCCGGATGGTCCCGTCCACCTCGCGCGTGCCGATGCGGAGGTGCATCCCGTCGATGGCGGCGCCCGGGGCGAGGGGGAAGACGTACACGGCGTCGACGAGGCCGGCGGTGGTGTTGCGGAAGCGCTCCACGACCTCCACGCGGGCGAGCGGACCGGTCACGTCGACGCGCCAGGTGATCGACTCCAGCGGCAGGAACGGCGCCGCCCCAGGGGCGATCAGCGCGGGGAGCAGGAGGTCAGGCATGCCGATGCGACACCGGGATCGACCTGCGGTTCACTGGACGCCCAGACCCTGCTGCAGGAACCGCAGGATCCGGTCCTCCATGTAGCGCCGGTCGGCCGGCTTGCGCGGCAGGTGGCGCTCGTCGGGGAACAGCTCCAGCTGGTAGTCCTTGCGGTGGTGCAGGAGCGCGTTGATCAGCCGCGCCGTGTGCCGGAAGTGGACGTTCTCGTCCAGCATGCCGTGCACCAGCATCAGCGCGCCGCTGCGCAGCCCCGCCACGTGGGCCATCACCGAGCTGTCCGTGTACCCGGCCTCGTTCTCGGCCGGCAGGCCCATGTACCGCTCGGTGTAGTGCGTGTCGTAGCCGTCCCAGTGGGTCACCGGGGCCCCCGCGACCCCCACGCGGAACACCTCGGGCGCGAGGCACAACGCCATCGCCGTGAGGTACCCGCCGTAGCTCCACCCCGTGATGCCCACCCGCGCCGGGTCCACGAGCCCCTCCGCGACCAGCTGGCCCACCGCGTCGGCCTGATCCGCCACCTCGCAGTGCCCCGTGTGGTGTCGCAGCGCGCCCTCGAACGCCAGCCCGCGGCGCGACGAGCCCCGGTTGTCCACCTTGAGCACCGCGACCCCGCGCTCGCGGAGGTACTGCGCCCGGAGATCGATCGTCGTCTCCCACTTGTCCGCCACGCGCTGCACGTGCGGGCCGCCGTACACGATGACCACGAGCGGCCACGGACCTGCGACGTCGGGCTTCCACAACGCGCCGTACAGCGTCACTCCGTCGCGCTGGACGAAGGTGCGGAGCTCGGGCACGTGCATCGCTGCAGCGCGCGGATCCGTGGGCGCGTGCAGGACGTGCAGCAGCGCCCCCGTGCGGTCGCGCAGGCTCACCGTGGGCGCCTGGGACCGCGTGCTCGCGTGGTCCACGAACCGGCCGCGCGCGCTGTCCACGACCACCACGTGGTACCCCGGAGACGCGGTCCGGCGCACGGGCTCCCCGCCCTCCAGCGGGACCTCGTACAGGTGCCGCTCGAGCGGCGACTCCCGGTTGCCCACCACCCACGCCACGCCCAGCTCCGTCGACACCCCGGCCACGGCCTCCACCACCCACGGGCCGCTCGTCAGCACCCGGCGCTCCCCGGTGGCGGACACACGCACCAGGTGCTGGAAGCCCGACTCCTCCGTCAACCACAGGAAGCCGCCGTCCGGCAGCGGCCGGAAGCCGTCGTGCAGGTTGATCCACACCGCCGAGCGCTCCTCGAGGAGCACCGCGCCCACCCCGGTCGACGCGTCGAACCGCGCGAGCGTGAGCTGCTGCTGGCGGCGGTCCTGGAGGGCCGCGACCAGCGTGCCGTCCGGCATCCAGCGGACCCAGGCGAGGTACTCGTGGTCCGGCACCACCTCCGCGAGCTGCATCCGCACCGGGGCACCGCCGCCCGCGGACACCACCCACAACGAGACCTTCGCGTTCGCCTGCCCCGCGAACGGGTACCGGTGGTCCTCCCAGGAGGGGACGTCCTTGCCCTCGTACGGGATGCGCCACACCGGGATGTGGGTCTCGTCCACCTCGGCGTACGCCAGCCGCGCGCTGTCCGGCGACCACCAGAAGCCTTCGTGCCGGTGCATCTCCTCCTGCGCCACGTACTCGGCGAGGCCGTGGGTGCGGCCCGTCCCGCGCGCGCCCGTCGTCACCTCGGTGACCTCGCCCGTGGCGACGTCGACGACGGCCAGCTCGGCGTTCCGCACGAACCCCACCCGCGTGCCGTCGGGCGAGAGCCGCGGATCGATCGCCCCGGGTCCCACCAGCCGGCGGAGCGCACCCTCCCGGCCCGCCTGCGCCCAGATCTCGCCGGCGAGTGGCACCACCAGAGTCTCGCCGCGCTTCGACCACGACCAGGTGGTGACGCCCACCGCCCGCTCCCGCAGCCGCTCGCGCCGGAGCCGCTCCTCCAGCGGCAGCGACGCCTCGTCCACCCCGCGCTCGGCCGGGTCCACCAGCACCCTCCGCTCGCCGGTCGCCGGATCGAGCGCCCACAACACCTGCACCGGGGAGCCGGCAGTGGGCGTTCCGGGCCGCGGCGCCGCGAAGGTCACCACGCCCCCGGGGCCGAACCTGAACTGCGTCGGCGCGTCGGAACCCGGCAGGGGAAGCCGAACGAGGTCGTCGAGGGTGAGCGGCACGTGTACACCTCCCGCATTTCGAGGGCCGCTGGTGTAACTTCCACCTCTCTCGCGGGGGCAGGGTGGCGTCACTGGAGCTCGACGGGTTCCGGCTCCTCGAGCCGATCGCACAGGGGGGCCTCTCCACCGTCTGGCGGGCCCGCCACACCGGGGGCTCCCCGGCCGCGGTGAAGATCCTGCGGCAGTTCGGCACCCCGGACGAAGCCGACCGGTTCCGCAACGAGATCCGCGCGGTGGCCGGCATGTCGCACCCGGGCATCGTCCGGGTCCTCGACCTCGGGCACGCGGCCACCGAGTTCGTGTTGCCCACGGGCCTGAAGGTCCGCAAGGGCACCCCGTGGCTCGCGATGGAGTACGTCGGCGGCGGCACCATCACCCCGGACCACGTCAAGGACTGGGACACGCTCGCGTTCGTGGCGCGCGCGCTCCTCGAGTCCCTGGGGCACGCCAACGCACGCGGCGTGATCCACCGCGATCTCAAGCCGCAGAACCTGCTCCTCGTGGACAGCCGCGACGCGCGGGCGGGGGTCAAGCTCACCGACTTCGGCATCGCGTGGACCCGGGCGGACTCGCCGGAGACGGGGCCCACCGGCACCCTCGACTACATGGCCCCGGAGCAGATCGAGGTCCTCGCGCGCCGCTACGGGCCCTGGACCGACCTGTACGGCCTGGGTTGCCTGCTGTACGAGCTCGCCACCGGCCACCTCCCCTTCCGCGACGAGCCGAACCGCCCGCTCGCGATGGCCCACCTGCTCTCGCCCGTCCCCCCGCTCGTCCCGCGGTTCCCGTGCCCACCCGCGTTCGGCGCCTGGCTCGAGCGCACCCTCGCCAAGGAGCCCCACGAGCGCTTCCGCAACGCCGCCGAGGCGCTCGAGGCCCTGTTCGGGGAGCCGCCGCGGCGCACGGTCGACGTCCAGCGGGCCAGCAGCGCAGGGGCGGGGCTGCGGCTGTTCGGGTTGCGCGACATCCCGCTCGTGGGCCGCGAGGCGGAGCGGGCGAAGCTCCACGACACGCTGGACGCCTCGCTGGAGGGTCCGACGGTCGTGTCGCTCGGAGGACCGGAGGGCGTGGGCCGCAGCAGGCTCCTCCGGTGGTTCGCCGAAGAGACGAGCGAGCTCGGCGTCGCCACCACGTTCCAGGTCCGCCCCGTGGACGCCGGCAGCACGGTGACCGCGGCCATCCGAGCCGCAACGGAAGCGACCGGTCTGGGGGGCGACGAGCTCCGCGAGCAGCTCGACTGGTGGGCCGGAGAGGAGGTCGACGCCGAGGTCCGCCGCGAGCTGGTGCAGGTGCTGGAGCCCCCGCCCGAACGCCGCGTGGACGGCGCCGCGCGCGCCACCGGAGCCGCCCGCTGGCTCGCCGCCGTGGCCCGGAGGCACCGGATCGTGTGGGCCGTCGACGACGCCCCCCAGTGCCCGGAGGCCGTGCTGGTCGCGGAGCTCCTGCTCGCGGACCCCTCGCGGCCCCCGGTTTCGATCGTGCTCTCGGTGAGCGACAACGACCCGGTGCTCGACGACAGCCCGCTCGCCCGGCTGCTGGGGAGCGCCGAATCCATCCGGCTGCAGCCCCTCTCCCGCGAACAGCGGCTGGTGGTGCTCCAGCGCGCCCTGGCCCTGGAGGCTGGGTTCGCGTCCCGCATCGACGACGAGACCGGCGGTCACCTCCTCACCGCGATCGAGCTCCTCCGCGACCACGTCGATCGCGGCTGGATCGTGCCGGGCCGCGGCGGGTTGCGGTTGGCGCCGGGCCGCGAGGTCGTGGTCCCCGGTGACCGCCTCGCGCCCTTCGTGAGCCGCCTCGAGCGCGCGGTCGGGGGCGACGACGAAGCAGGGGTGCAGCTCGAGCTCGCCGCCGCCCTCGGCGAGGACGTGTCCCTGGGCGCGTGGGAGGCCGTGGGCGGCAGCCGACACACCGAGATCCGGCGGACCCTGTTGAACGCGCTGTTGTCGGCGCGGCTCGCCGAGCGGACCACGACCGGGTTCCGGTTCGCACACCCCATGGCGCGCAACGCGGTGCTCCGGCAGGCCCGCCTGCATGGCCGCTTCAAGGAGGCGCACCGCACGTGCCTGCTGTGGGCGCAGGTGACGGGCGCGAGCGCCGAGCGGGTGGCCCGCCACCTGGTGGAGCTCGAGGAGTGGCCCCAGGCCGTCGAGCCCCTGCTGGAGGCCACCCAGACGCGGCTCGAGCAGGACGGGCCCGGCTCCGCGCAGGCGCTCCTCCGCACCCTCGAGCTCGCGATCGAGCGGGCGCGCCTCAAGCCCTCCGACCGGCGGGTGGTCCGCGCGAAGGTGGTGGAGGCGACCCTCCTGGCCGACCAGGGCCGCGCCGCAGCCGCGATCGAGGTGCTCGATCAGCTCGCCCCGTCGCTGAACGGTCGCGACGCGCACGCGGAGAAGTGGGCTGCCGACGTGGTCCGCGGCGAGTGCCTCGCGCTCACCGGGCAGCTCGACGAAGCGTTCGAGTTGTTCCGGGCCGTGGAGTCCGAGCCGCAGCTCGAGGACGGCCTCCGGATCCGGGTGCGCGACGCGCTCACCCGCCTCGCCCTCCGCCTGGGACGCAACCGCGAGGCCGCGATGTGGGCCACGCGCTCCGAGGAGCTGCTGGAGCGCCACGGCATGGAGGGCCTCCGGGGCCTCAACCTCCTCCGCCACGCGGGCATCGCGAACCGCCGCGACGACCTCGCCCAGGCCCGGGAGCTGCTCGCGCGCGCAGAGCCCCTCCTCGAGCGCTACGGGTCGCTGCAGCAGCGCGCCATCCTCGCGAACGAGAAGGCGGCGCTCATCCACCGCACGGGATCGGCAGAAGAGGCGGAGCCTCTGTTCGAGCGCGCGATCGAGCTCTCCCGCGCGGCTGGCTACCGGCCGGTGTGGGCGTCGATCAACCTCGCCGTGTGCAAGCTCGATCGGCGGCGCATCGACGAGGCCGAGACCATCGTGCAGGAGTCCGGGGCGCTCGAGCTCCCCACCGAGTCCGGGCCCGTCACCGCCGCGTCGCTGGTGTTGGCGGTGTGCCACGCGCAGCGGGGCCGGTGGGCCGCCTTCGACCGGTCGCTCGACAAGGCCGAGGTGGGCCTGTTGGCGCACGCCGAGCCCGACAACGCTGCGCTGCTCGAGCGGGCCGCGCTGGTGGTCGAGACCCAGGGCCAGGTGTCGCGGGGGCAGCGGTGCCGCCGCCTGGCCGAAGCGCAGCGCCAACGGATGGCAGGGGACCGCTGATTCGCTTGCTTCCGGAGCCACTGCCGCCCAAAAGTATCTCACACTTACACCACCCTCGGAACCAGGCGTGCGGACCGTGGTCGGAGGCCCCATGTGGTCGCTGTTGCTGGCGTGTGCCCACCCCCCGGAGCCACCGACCGTGGTGCACGGCGCCTTCCACCTGCCGGTCGCCGCGCCGGCGCGCTGGCCCTCCCCCGCGGTGGTCGTCACCCCGCCTCCCCCCGGGCCCCGCGACCTCCGGCGCATCGTCGCCATCGACCCCGGCCACGGCGCGGGCGACAACCACGGCGCCATCTCCAGCTTCGGCGCCGAGGAGCGGGTCCACACGTTGTGGTTCTCGCGCATCCTGGAGCGGGGGCTGGGCGGCTTCCGCGTCCACCCGCTGCGCACGACCGACGACGGTCCTTCCTACCGGTCGCGAGTGGCCAGCGCCGAGGCCTCCGGGGCGGGCGCCCTGATCTCGATCCACGCAGACGCTCGCGGCGCCGTCGGGCAATGGTCGCCGCGACCGGGGGAGACCTGGCGCATCGCGACCTCCTCGCCCGGGTTCTCCATCCTCTGGTCGAGCCGCGGACCGCTCGGTCCCCGCCGCCAGGCCCTGGCGCGCGCGTTGTCCACCCACCTCGCCGCAGCCGGGTTCCTCCCCTACGCCGGCGACGACTACACGGGCCTGTACGAGACCGACCCGGAGGTGCCCGGCGTGTACCGCGACCTGCGCGGCCTGTACGTCCTGAAGGATCCGACCGTCCCCTCCGTGATCATCGAGACCCACAACGCGCTCGACCCGCGGGAGGTGGCGCGGTGGGCAGAGCCCGGGGTGGCCGAGGCGTTCGCGGCGGCGGTGGGCGCCGGACTCGACGACTGGTTCGCGCGCTGAGTTGTATGTGATGGTTACTCTCTCTGCGCTTATCCAGCACCGAGGGCGGACAACCAGCGCTCCACGTCGGCCCGCTGCTCGGGAGGCACCACGCCGCCCAGCTGTCGCCACTCGCGTACCGTGCCAGCGAACGCCGCAAGGTCCCCTGCGCGCGCCTGCAGCGCGGCGAGCCCCACCAGGAGGTGGAGCTCCGTGGGCACGAGGGCGTGGGCCAGCGTGAGGGCCTCCGTCGCCCCGGCCACGTTCCCCGCCGCTGCCCGCGCCGACGCGCAGATCACAAGCAGATCGGCGCGGAACACACCGGATGCAGTGGGCAGCAGCGCCTCCGCGCGGGCCAGCCCGTCGGGGGCCGCGCGCAGCGCCTCGAGGGTGGCGCGCTGGTCCTCGGAGTGGACTCCGGGGCGGTCCGTGCGCTCCAGCCGAGGGGTCCGCGCGAGGACCCCGAGGAGCCCCGGCACCGGGCCCGGGTCGACCACCTGCGGCGCCAGCCAGCGGTCGAGGCCCCCGAACCCGGTGAACAACAAGGCCGCGGAGGCCGCCAGGGCCGCCACGGGGATCAGCGCGAACGTGGTGGGAGACGGCATGTTACTGCTTGTTGAGGGACCAGTCGTAGTCCTGCCAGGCCACCGTCAAGGTGCCCCCCTGCAGCTTGGCAGCCGTGGCGGCGTCCACGTACTTCACCAGGAACCA
>JBIKWC010000325.1:0-8242 GCA_044356535.1 Myxococcota bacterium | reverse complement strand
CGAGGAAGTAGGTGCCCTCCTCGAGCATCCGGCGCAGCAGGTGCCCGCGGGCGCGATCTGCCGGGGTGAGCCACCCGTCGAGGTCGTAGCCCTCGCGGCCGAGCGTCTCGACGATGACCTGGGAGTCCGCGAGGTCGCCCCCGCGGTACCGCGCGTACGGCAGCTTCCCGCGCGGCGCCCGGAGCGGGTTGCCGACCTTCGCGACGTACGGCACCTCGGCCATCCGCAGCCAGGTCTCGAGCTTCGCGCAGAACGGGCTCGGGCTCGGGATCCCCCAGGCGCGCGGCGGCAAGAACAGCTCGAGGGGCGCCTCGCTCACCGCTCGAGCTCTGCCGTGTGGGGGCACGCGACGGTGTGTCCCGGAGCGACCTCCTGCATCACCGGCGGCGCCTCTGCGCACGAAGGCCGGACGATGGGGCACCGCGTGCGGAAGCCGCAGCCGGACGGCTTGTTCAGCGGGGTGGGGATGTCCCCCACCAGGCGGACCCGACGGCTGCGGTCCCCTCGCGGATCAGGCCGCGGCACTGCAGACAACAGGGCGCGCGAGTACGGATGGCGGGGGCGGCGCCAGAGCTCCTCGGCCGGGCCGAGCTCCACCAGCGAGCCGAGGTACATCACCGCGATGCGGTCGGAGACGTGGTGGACCACGGACAGATCGTGGGCCACGAACAGGTACGTGAGGCCGAACGACTGTTGCAGCTCGACCATCAGGTTGACGACCTGCGCCTGCACGCTCACGTCGAGGGCGGACACGGGCTCGTCCGCGACCACGAGCTCGGGGCGGGTGGCGAGGGCCCGGGCGATGCCCACGCGTTGGCGCTGGCCGCCGCTGAACTCGTGCGGGTACCGGGCGGCATACGCGCGCTGGAGCCCGACGCGGTCGAGCAGCTCGAGGATCCGCTCCCGGCGGTCGGACTTGGACAAGGCGGTGTGGATCCGGAGGGGCCCGTCGATCGCCTCCTCGACGGACAACCGGGGGTTGAGCGAGCTGTACGGGTCCTGGAAGATCATCTGGATCTTCGAGCGGAACGGGAGCATCACGCTCCGCGGCACGCCGTTGAGCTCGGTCTGTGCCTCGCCGAACCGGATCGAGCCCGAGAGCTCTACGTCGGGCGACGTGAACTTCAGGAGGTTCACGATGGCGCGACCGACCGTGGTCTTGCCGGAGCCCGACTCGCCGACGAGCCCGAGGACCTCGCCTTTGGCGAGATCGAAGCTCACGCCGTCGACGGCCTTCACGCCACCGACCCGGCGCCGGAACACGCCGCCGTAGACGGGGAACGTCACGCGCAGGTCGCGGACGGAGAGCAGGGGGGGGGCGCTCACGGAGCGAGCTCCTCGGCGAAGTGGCAGCGGACGAGGTGCCCGGGGGAGAGCTCGCGGAGCGCCGGTGCCTCCGTCTGGCAGCGTTCGCGGGCGTAGGGGCAACGCGACCGGAACCGGCACCCGCTCGGGAAGTCGAAGATGGAAGGAACGTTGCCGGGGATCGCCCGCATCTTCTGGCCCTTGGTGGCGCGGTCGGGCATGGAGTCGAGGAGGCCGCGGGTGTAGGGGTGCAGCGGGCGGTCGAACAGCGACTCCACGGGCGCCTGCTCCTGCACGAGGCCGCCATACATCACGAGGACCCGCTGGCAGGTCTCGGCGACGACCGCGAGGCTGTGGGTGATGAGCAGCACGGAGGTCCCCGAGCTGCGCTGGAGCGCCTGGAGCTGGTCGAGGATCTGCGCCTGGATCGTGACGTCGAGGGCGGTGGTGGGCTCGTCGGCGATCAGCAACGCCGGTCGGTTCGCGAGCGCCATGGCGATCATCACGCGCTGGCGCATGCCGCCCGAGAACTGGTGCGGGTAGTCGTCGAGGCGGCGCCGCGCGTCGGGGATGCCGACCTCGGTGAGGACCTCGACCGCGCGGTCTCTGGCGGCCTCCCACGAGACGCCGGCGTGGTGTCGCACCGACTCGGCGATCTGGGTGCCGATCGGGAACACCGGGTTCAGGCTCGTCATCGGCTCCTGGAAGATCATCGCGATCCGGCTCCCACGGACCTTGCGGAGCTCCTCCCACGACAACTTCGCGAGGTCGCGGCCCTCGAACCACACCTCGCCGGAGGTGATGCGCCCGGGCGGGTCCGGGACGAGGCGCAGCAGCGACAACGCGGTGACGGACTTGCCGGAGCCCGACTCTCCGACGATGCCGAGGAACTCGCCGGCCCCGACCTCGAAGTCGACGCCGCCCACGGCATGGGCGATCCGACCCTCGACGACGAACTGCGTGTGCAGGTTGCGGACGGAGAGGAGGGGTGTACTCACCGCAACCTCGACCAGGTCTTCGGGTCGAACGCTTCGCGCACGGCCTCTCCGATGAAGACGACCATGATCAGCGTGCAGAACATGGCGCCGAGGGGGAACATCACGAGGTGCCACTCGAAGATGTTGTCGCGGCCCTGCTTCACGAGCTCGCCCCAGGAGGCGGTGGGTGGACGGACGCCGAACCCGAGGAAGTCGAGGGAGACGAGGCCGATGATCGCGGAGACGAGCGCGAACGGCGCGAACGTGATGACCGGGGTCAACGCGTTCGGGAGGATGTGTCGGAACATGATCGAGACGTTCGACTCGCCCGAGGCCACCGCAGCGGCGACGTAGTCCCGCGCCTTCTCGCGGTAGAACTCGCCCCGGACGTACGCGGAGATGCCGATCCAGCCGAACAACGCGAGCAGGATGACCAGCGTGACGAGGTTCGGCTTCACGATCGAGCTGATGATGATGACCGTGTACAGGAACGGGACCCCGGCCCAGATCTCGACGAAGCGCTGCCCGAACATGTCGACGCGGCCGCCGAAGTAGCCGAGCACCGCGCCGGCGGTGATGCCGAGGGTGTAGCTGCCGGTGACGACCCCGAGCCCGAACAGGAGCGACAACCGGAAGCCGTACGCGAGGCGCGCGAACACGTCGCGGCCGCGGTCGTCGGTGCCGAACCAGTGTTCCGGCGAGGGTGCGTGGGGCGGGGTGCCTTCGAGCTCGCGGAGCAGGGACTCGTCGGGGTCGTAGGGGTAGGGCGGCAGGAGGAGCCAGTCGCCGGCGCCGGCCTCCTCGAACTGGACCTTCAGCTCGCGGTACTTCGGCTGGCCGATGATGCGTTGCCCGAAGTCCCGGGCCTCGTGTACGCCCGAGAACGCAGGGAAATACAGCGTCCCCTGGTACTGCAGCACGAGGGCGTCGTCGTTGATCAGCAGGGGGTTGAAGAACGACAACACCAACAGCCCGGTGAGCAACAGGAACGAGTACCAGCCGCGCCGGAGCGACCGGAACTTCCGGAACCGCTTCTGGAGCGGGGTGAGCACGAGCTCCGCGCCGGTGGGTTCGCCCGTGGCCATCAGCTGAACCGGATCCGCGGGTCGACCAGCACGTACAACACGTCGGCGAGGATGTTCCCGAGCAGGCCGAGGAACGTGTTGAACACGAGGATCCCCATGACCACGGCGTAGTCGCGGTCCACGATCGACGAGTACCCGAGGTACCCGATGCCGTCGATGTTGAACACGAACTCGATGAGGTAGGACCCCGCCATCACCAGCGAGATGGCGTGACCGAGCCCCGTACACAGCGGGATCACCGAGTTGCGCATGGCGTGCACGAGGATGACCCGGCGCTCGGAGAGGCCCTTGGCGAACGCCGTGCGCACGTAGTCCTGGCCGAGGTTCTCGAGGAGGCTGTTCTTGGTGAGCACGGTGAGTGTGGCGAACGAGCCGATCGCATAGCAGAACACGGGCAGGATGGTGTGGTGCAGCTGGTCCCACACCTTTGCGCCGAGCGAGAGCTCGCTCCAGTCCGGAGACCGGAAGCCGCCGAGCGGGAACACGTCGAAGAACGAGCCGCCACCGAACAACACGAGGAGCAACGTGCCGAGGGCCCACCCGGGCACGGAGTACCCGATGAACACGAGCGCCGAGGTGGCGAAGTCGAACGCGGTGCCGTGGCGGATGGCCTTCCAGATCCCGAGGGGGACACACACGAGGTACGTAAGCAGGAACGCCGACATCCCGAAGTACATGCTCACCGGCAAGCGCGCGGTGATGAGCCCCAGCACCGGCTGGTTGTACTTGTACGACACGCCGAGGTTGCCGGTGGCGATGTCCTTGAGCCAGTACAGGTACGCGATCCAGAACGGCACATCGAGGTGGTAGTGCTTCTCCAGCGAGGCGCGGAGCTGGGGGGGCATCTCGACGGCCGAGATCCCTCCGCCCTCTGCGGACGCTGCCTGCCACTTCGCCATCATCTGGTCGATGGGCCCCCCCGGGACGAACCGGGTGATCGCGAACACGACGAAGGTGATCCCCAGGAAGGTGGGGATCATCAACAACATCCGGCGGAGGAAGTAGGTGGTCACGGCGTGTTCACTGGCTGCTTCCGGCCTCGCCCATCGGGTGCGCAGCCGCCCATTGCCGCCAGAAGTACTCCTCGCGGGGGGGCGCGTCGATCGTCACTGCGGGGTCGGTGTGGGCCTGTTCGATCGCCTTCACCTTCGCCGGATCCTCCCACCACAACGCGAACAGGCTCGTGGTCCCGAGGCCCCAGGCCAGGCGCGGAGAACCCCAGCGCGGCATCCCGTATTTGTTCGTGTACAGGATCCGCTGGGCGGGGCTGAACCACCCCAGGACATAGGGGTGCTGCTGGTACACGATGCCGTCGATCTCGCGGATGATCGCGACGCGCTTCGCGGGCTCGGTCTCGGCGTCGTAGGCCTTCAGGAGCTCGTCGACGCGGGCGTTCCGGAACGCGGTGACGTTGTTGTTGTCCTTCTGGTCGGCCAGCGAGCTCGCCCAGGTGGTCTCCGGGTTCGGCACCACCAGGGCGCCCCAGGCCATCTCCTGGATCTCGTAGGCGCGCTCGGTGATGTTCTTCCACGCCGTCGAGTCGTTCAGGAGCTGGAGCTCGAGCCGGATGCCGGCGCGCTTGCAGGACTCCTGGTACAACGTGAGGTACCGCTCGGAGAGCTGGCCGCGGTACGACACCGTGAACTTCAGCTCCTTGCCGTCCTTGACGCGGAAGCCGTCCGCGTTCTTCTCGGTCCAACCGGACTTCTCGAGCAGCTCGACGGCGGTGACCTCGTCGTACGCGAACGGCTTGTTGTCCGGGTTCGAGTAGGTCGAACCCTGGAAGTAGCTCGTGATCGGCTCGTACTCGTGGAAGAACAGCTTGTCGATGAACGTCTCGCGGTCGTACAGGTGCTGGAGCGCGAGCCGGACGTTGTCGTCGTCGAGGGGCGGCCGCTCGGTGTTGAGGGCGAGGCCGCTCGTGCCCACCGGGACCGCCGTGTAGAACTTGCGAGGCGCGAGCAGCCCGCGCTTCACGTCGTCCATCGCCGGGATGTCCTCGGCCCACCACTGCGCCTTCGCGACGACGTAGTAGTCGAGCTCGCCCTTCTTCACCTTCTCGAACGCGAGCTGGGAGTCCTTCACGGTCACGAACGTGATGCGCTCGAGGTTGTACCAGCCGTCCATCACGGGATCGGCCTCGCGCCACCAGCTGCGGTTGCGCGTCAGGGTGACCGACTCCCCGGTCTTGATGTCCTCGGGCTTCACGAGGTACGCCCCGCTCATCACCGGGTACGCGAACTGGTACTTGTTCAGGTACGCCTCGCCGGAGGCCTGCCAGTCCGGGCTCTTGTCGGTCAGGGTGCCGAGCTCCTTCGCGGGCATGATGATCATGCCGGCGCCGAAGTAGTCGAGGTTGCGCCAGTTGCGCTCCTTCGTGACGACCTCGACGATGTACCGGGAGAGCGCCTTCGGCTCCTCGAACTTGCCGAACACGAGCAGGTTCGACGGCTCGCGCAGGCCCGGGCTCATCATCAGCCGCCAGGTGGCGACGACGTCTTCGGCGGTGATGGGGGTGCCGTCGGAGTAGTGGGCGCGGGGGTCGATGCGGAACCGGTACGTGGACTGGTCCTCCGACACCTGCCAGTGGCTGGCGATCCCCGGCACGAGCTCGTTGGTCACCGGGTCGTGGCCGAGGAGGCTCTCGCCGGCCATGGTGGCGATCGCGTAGTTGACCTGGGTGTTGCTGTTCTCTCCGGTGAGGCGGAGGGTCGCGGGCCAGTCGAGCATGGGCGTACGCAGCGAGCCGCCCTGGGGCGCGGTGGGCTCGCCGAGGCCGTACACGAACGCGGCGGTCTTCCAGCCTTCTCCGGTGAACCCGGGCCCGCCCTGCTCTGCCGACACCGAAGGGTCTCCGGCCTTCGCATCGAACACGGGGACGACCTTCGGGAGCTCGGTGGCCGCCACCGCCGGGTCGGCGGGCATCGGCTCCGTGGCTTTCGGCCCGGCATCGGTCTTCTTGGGAGCCGGCGTCCCTCCCCCACAGCCGACCAGAAACGCGAGCACCGCTGCCACCATCGGGACCCCCACGGAGGCAGCATCCTACAGGCTGGCCTGCGCCGCGTCGAGCGCCTGACGGAGCCGGTCGGCGTCTACCCCGAGCGCCGCGAGCTGCGCTGCGTGTTCCCAGGACTCCGCGAACGCCACCTCTCCCTCGGCGACCCAGCTGGCACCGGCGCTCAACAAGGCCCGGGCGTCGAGGCGGTCTGGCGCAGGTGGGGGGGGCAGCAGCGGCAACGGGACGGGGAGGTGGGGCCGGAGCTCGGCGAGCACGCTCTCGTGGGCGACGAGCAGCGCGCGCTCCACCGCGGTGCGCGAGCGCAGGCCGCCGTTCGCCACCCGGTCGGCGACCGCCGCCAGGGCGTCGCGGGCGAGGGACCGGAACCTCCGCCGGACGCCCTCCGGCGTGGGAACGACAGGCACGCTCGCAGCGGCGAGGGCGGCGCGGATGTGCCCCCTGCGGCGAGGGCCGGGGTGCGGGAAGGTCAGGAGCTCGGGGCGGGGACCGCCGTCGCGGGCGAGGCGCCGGAGGTCGGCCCACCACACCGGCGAGGTGGACAGCGCGCGCAGCCGGGCGACGGTCTCGGCGTGTTCGCTGTCGTCGACGAGGTCCGCCCGCGAGATCACGCGCACCACGGGAAGCGCCGGATCCTCGAGCTGGAGGGCCAACGCCCGCTCCGTCGCGGTCCAGGGCTGCAGCCCGTCGGTCACCCAGATCACGGCGTCCGCGGACTCGGCGAGCGGCGCGATGCGGAGCACGGCCTCGTCGGGGTCGTCGACGCCGGGCGTGTCGACGAAGCGCTCCCCGACACCGTCGACGACGGCGGTCTCGCGCGTGGTTCCCCCGAGCCCGATCGGCAGCGGTACCCCGGTGAGCCAGCGGATCAGCGAGCTCTTGCCCGAGCCGCGGCGGCCGACGACGAGGATGGACGGGAGAGCCTGGAGCTGGGCGATGGCGCGGTCGAGGGGCGCCGGGTCGACGAGCCCGGCGGCGACGAGGGGGTCGGCGGCGCGGCGGACGGCGACCAGCGCAGGGGCGAGTGGCAGGGAGGCAGGCGGCACCCGCCCGTGTAATTGGTTGCCGCCGGGGGGTGGTGGTGAGGGTCCACGTCGTCGGGGGTGGTGGTCACGCGAAGGTGGTCCTGGCGCTGCTCGACGCCCTGGGCTGGGAGGTCGGCGCGGTGGTGGACGGGAACCCGGCGCTCCACGGCACGCTGCTGGCGGGTCGAGTGGTGGCTCCGTTCTCGGCGCTGGTCGCTGGTGCAGGCGACCGGGTGGTGATCGCGATCGGCGGGAACGCTGCGCGCAAGCGGGTCGCCGGTCAGCTGGCAGCGGAGGGCCACCAGTTCGTGGCGCTGGTGCACCCGTCGGCGTGGGTGGCGCCGTCGGCGGTGGTGCAGGAGGGCGCGGTGGTGTTCGCGGGGGCGATCGTGCAGCCGGAGGCGGTGTTGGGGGCGCACGCGATCGTGAACACGGCGGCGTCGGTGGACCACGACTGTGACGTGGGGGCCTTCGCGCACGTGGCGCCGGGCAGCCACCTGGCGGGCAACGTGCACCTGGGGGAGGGCGCGTTCCTGGGCGTGGGGGTGTCGGTGATCCCGGGCCGACGGGTGGGCGCGTGGACGACGGTGGGGGCGGGCGCGGTGGTGGTGTCGGACCTTCCGGCAGGGGTGACGGCCGTGGGGGTTCCGGCGCGGGTGCGGTGACGTGCCCGAGCGTTCGCGGCGGCTGGGGTCGGGCCAGCGGGGGTGAACGCACCGGTGGCGGAGGCCAGCGGGGTCGAACGCACCACGGAGCGCCGCCGGCGCGGTGAGGAGGTGATGTCCCGACGAGGAAACGCCGGGTTTCGGCGGCGGCGGTGGCCGCAACGGCCCG
>JBIKWC010000064.1:0-30328 GCA_044356535.1 Myxococcota bacterium | reverse complement strand
CGGTCCGAGGTGGACGTTCGATCGCAAGGTCGGCCGAGCACCAACGAACGCCGAGGGACCAACCTGGCGAACCCCAGATCTGGTGCCAGCTGAAAACACGCTGGAGGCCAGGAACGGAGCAAACCGTCGAGGTGGTAGAAACCACGAGGGCGGAACGCGTCGGGAGGCGGCAACCTCCTGACCGAAGCGGAGCAACGGCCGGCGACGTGGCGACACGGAGCAGGAACCGGGCCGAGCGGGAGTCGACGTTCCTGGAGAGACCCGGAAGAGGGGCGAGGATCAGGACGCAAAGTTCCAGGAGAGGCCAGACGGATACCGGGCGACCGGTCGAAGTCGACAGATCCGGCCAGAACGCCGGAGACGAAGCAACGGGAGAGGCGGTGAACCGGGATCGAAAGACCCCGGAACGCGCCCAGGCGCGAGCGTCCACGAGGTGGCCGTCGGAGACGACGAATCACGAGGTGGGCCAGTCGGGAAGGCCAACGACCGACAAGTGACCTGGGGAGGCGGGCAACCGCGCGACCTCCGGCCCGAGCGAACGTCAGGGGTGGGAGCTCCGAGAGGAGTACACCCGGATCTGCGAGTCTCTGAAGGAAACGTCCGCTGTCACATCGGATGTCTACGAACCCCCGACGGCCCTGGAAACAGGGCTTGCGGGGGTTTCGTCGTTTCGGGTCGGGGTCACGGACGCACGCCGAACACGCGCCGGATCCCGTCCGGCTCGCGGACCGACTCCAGGAACGGGAGGTAGGTCCGTTCGAAGTCGCGGATCAACACCTCGGCCAGCGCGTCGGGGCGGGTCTGCTGGTCCACGAGGTACACCCCGTTCCCTTCGTCGGGGTGACGCAGGTCCCGGCTGGTGCGGACGTTCCACCCGGTCCCGACCCCCAGCTCCGGTGCGTAGAGCGCCAATGCCGTGCGTGGCGTGTGCCCGGCGAGCGTGGCCACCGCGGCGTGGAAGCGGAAGTGAAACGAGAGCCCCAGGTAGGTGTTCCATCGCGAATGCACGACTTCGATGGCCTGCGCGACTTCTGGATCGGCGCGAAACGAGAGCGCTTCGCCCCACCGGAACCCGGCCGCGCGCAAGACGGCCGCTATCGCAGACAGGGCCTCCCGCCGGCGCGCGATCAACACCGGGGTGTCCACGAGCCCCCGTTGGGTGAGGGACGAGTCTCTTCCGAGCGATGAGACCTTCATCTGGGACAACCGCTTGCCGGTGTCGGTCGTGAGGGACGCGAGCCCACCCGCGTGCCGGAGGTGTACCGACCCCTCCTCCTCGGGGTCGGCGCCGAGCCACAATCCGAGCCCGGGCTCGGGCGGAGGGACATAGAGGGCATGAACCTGGAGCAGCGCGTCGAGGAGGGAGGCGTCGCTGTCCGCCCACCCGACCACGAGCGGCTCTCTGGTGTGCAGCTCGAGCTGCAGGGTCTCGCTGGAGAGCGTGGTCGCCAGCGCCTCCGGGCACCGGAACGTGAGCTTGTACCCCCGGGGCACTGCCAGCACCGCCTCGAGGCGGGCACCGCGGAGCACATGGTTCCAGACGAACGCCAGGTACCCGGGATCGGACATCGAGTGGCTCCGTGGGAGGAGTGTCAGGTGTCGAGGACGACCTCGCGGGGCAGCCCGCGCAGGTTGTAGTTCGACGCCATCGACGCGCCGTACGCCCCGGTCACGGCAAACAGCAGCACCTCGCCCTCGCGCGGCATCGGCAGGCGGCGGTCGCGGGCGAGCACGTCGCCCGACTCGCAGATGGGGCCCACCACGGTCACCACGGCGTCTGCGGGCTCGTTCGGCCGCTCCAGCGCGACCACGGGGTGGTGGGCGCCGTACAACGTGGGCCGCAGCAGCGTGTGCATGCCGGCGTCCACGCCGACGTACACGAGGTCCCCCTTGCGCTTCACCTGCGTGACCGTGGCCAGCAGCACCCCCGCTTCCGCCACGAGGTACCGGCCGGGCTCGAGCCACAAGGCGCGGTCGGGGTGCGCGCGCTTCACCTCGGCGAGCCGCTGCCCGAGCTCCGCCAGATCGAGCCCGGGCCGCCCCGGTCGGTCGGGGACGCCGAGCCCGCCACCCAGATCGAGCACCCGCACGTCGGGGAACCGGTCGGCCACCTCCGCCAGGAACGCCGCGGTGTCGGACCAGGTCACCGGGTCCAGGATGCCCGAGCCGACGTGGGCGTGCAGGCCGGTGATCTTCGCGCCCACGGCCGCAGCGAGCTCCGCCACGCGCCCGAGCTGGTCGGGGGACACACCGAACTTGCTGCGGGCGCCGGCCGTGCGGACATGCGCATGGTGACCTCGTCCGCGGCCCGGGTCCACCCGGAGGAACAGCTCGCGGCCCGCGAACAGCTCGGGCCAGCGCTCCAGGGGGTGCAGGTTGTCGAGCGTCACCTGCACGTCGGCCGAGAGCGCGTCGGCGAGCTCGTGGCGCGGGGCGAAGTTCGGCGTGAACAACACGAACGGCGCCGGCCCGGCGGCATCGCGCACGCGGGCGATCTCGCCCGGAGACACCGTCTCGAACCCCGCTCCACCCCGGGCGAGGCGGGCCACCAGCGCGTGCTGCGGGTTGGCCTTCATCGCGTACAACACCCGCGACACCGCCGGCAGGCGCTGGAGGCCCTGGAGGCGGTCGTCGACGGTGGGGCCGTGGGTGACGTAGACCGGGGTCCCCTGGGCGGCCACCGCGAGCAGCGCGTCGCGGTGCTGCTCGTACCAGGGCGGCACCCGGCGGCTCCGCTTCGGCGCGCCCGAGCCGAACAGCTCCTGCCAGCGCGGACCCAGCACCTCGTCGGTGCTGCGGTGGGAGAACAACAGCTGGTGCAGGCGCACCACCAGTCGCTCGGCGGTGGCGTCGTCCACCACGAACGTGAGGTTGAGGTCGGATGCGGCCTGGCTCACGAGGTGGACGCGGTGCTCCTCGAACAGCTCCAGCACGGGGGACAGCCGGTGGAGGATGCCGCGGATGCCGCGCCCCACGAGCGAGATCGAGGCGGCCCCGTGGACCAGCACCGCCCGGCAGTGCGGCTCGAGGCGGACCAGCAGCTCGGCCAGCACCTCGGCGTCCAGGTGGTTCGCGGCGGGGTCGAGGGTGGCGGTGACCTCGGTCTCGGAGGTGCTCACGGTGTCGACCGAGAGGCCGAGGTCGCGGAACACCCCGAACACGTCGGCCAGGAAGCCCACCTGTTGCCACATCCCGAGGGTCTCCATCGAGACCAGCACGAGCCCCTTGCGGGTGGACAGCGCCTTGACCTGCGCCGTCCCGCCCGGCGCGTCCGCCGTGATGCGGGTGCCCTCCATCGAGGGGTGCGGCGTACAGCGGATCTCGAGCGGGATCCGGGCCTCGCGGACGGGAAGCAGGCACCGCGGGTGCAGCACGCGGGCCCCCATGGTCGCGATCTCCTGCGCTTCCGCGTAGTCGAGCGCCTTGAGGAGCCGGGCCTGCGGCAGGCGGTGCGGATCGGCGGTGAACATGCCGGGCACGTCCGTCCAGATCTCGCAGCGCACGGCGCCGAGCTTCGCCGCGAACAACGCCCCCGAGGTGTCGGAGCCGCCCCGCCCGAGGACCGCCGTGGCCCCGGAGGGGTCCTGGGCGACGAAGCCCTGGGTGACCACCACCCCGAACGCCGCGAGCCGGGCGGCCAGGGCGGGGTCGGCGCCCCCGTGGACGTGTGCGGAGAGGAAGCGCCGGTGGTCTTCGCCGCGGCCGTCGCTGCGCAGTGCCTCGCGGGCGTCGAACCAGTGGGCGTCGAGGCCCTGCGCCGCCAGGAACGCAGCACCCAGGCGCGTGAGCAGGAGCTCGCCCTTCGCGAGCACGCGGGCGCGCACCCGGGGACTCGCCTCACCCACGAGCGCCACGCCGGTGGCCAGGCGGTCGAGCTCGGCCAGCTCGTCGGCGACCAGCGACGCTGGCACTCCGAGCTCGGCGGCGAACGCCTCGTGCCGCGCCCGGAGGGCCTCGAGGTGCACTGCCTGGGCACCGGTGGTGCTGGCGTCGAGCAGGGCCTCGAGCGCGTTCGTCACGCCGGACAACGCAGAACACACCACCACCGGGCGCAGGCCCTCCGCGAGGCGCGCGCGGACCTGCTCGGTGATGGTCACGAACCGCTCCCGGCTGCTGACCGAGGTCCCCCCGAACTTCAGGACGACGAAGGGCAGCGCTGGGGAGTCAGTGATCGTGATCGTGGCCATCGTGGTCGTGGCCGTGGTGGTCGTGGTCGTGGTCGTGGCCGTGATCGTGGCCGTGCGGCCCGTGCACGTGGCCGTGGGCGAGCTCTTCCTGCGAGGCCGCGCGCACCTCGACGACCTCGACCGAGAAGTTGAGCGCCACGCCCGCCAGCGGGTGGTTCGGGTCGACCATCACGATCTCGGACGTCACCGAGTGGACCCACAGCGGGACCACGTCGCCGTCCTGCGTCTGGGCCTGGAACATCATGCCCTTCTTCACGTCGAGGCCCTTCGGGAAGGCGTCCCGGGGGACCTCCTGGAGCTCCTGGGACCGCTCGCCGTACGCGTCGATCGGGTCGATCCGCACCTCGAACTTGTCGCCGGCCTTGGCGCCGACCATGCGCCGCTCGAGGCCGGGGACGATGTTCCCCGCGCCGTGCAGGTACCCCATCGGGTCCTTGCCCGCCGAGGTGTCGAGCACCTCGCCGGCGTCGTTCTTGAGCGTGTAGTGAAACGTCGCGACCGAACCGTCCGCAATCTGCACGGGTCACCTCGGGCCGGCAGCTAACGCGACCGGTCCGGAAGGCACGGTGACAGCCGAAACCAACGCACTCAGTGGATCTTCGGACAGTGCAGCTCGTCGGTCGTGGCGCAGTATGCCTCGATCGGCTGGCGCGCCTCGGAGGCGTAGCCCTCCCCCAGCCAGATCGCGCCCTGCACGGTGCGGTAGTACACCTGCCAGCCCCACAACCCGCGGTAGAGCCCGGGCTCGGCGTCGAGCGCGAGGGCGATCTTCTGCACGGCGGTGACGTAGTGCTGCGTGTGGTTGTACGCCCAGATCGCCTTCGCCTGGTCCTTCGCCCACCCGCTCTTCGCGAGGTAGTTCCCGGCCGCGCGGATCGCGTCCCGGTCGTCGTTCACGTCGCCTTCGCCGTACGCCTTCCAGGTCGCCGGCATGAACTGCATCGGTCCCTGGGCCCCGGCCGGCGAGACGCCGCGCAGCCGTCCCATGCGCGTCTCGTGCAGGTGGATCGCTGCGAGCGTGCTCCACGGCACCCCGTGGGCGGCCTCCGCCTCGGCGTACAGCGCTCGGAGCTCCGCAGCGGGCTTCGGGGTGACGATCCGCCAGTTCGGGAGGTCCGTCTTCGGTTTCGCGGTCATCGCGATCTCGCGGGTCGCGACGAGCAAGAGCGACGTCCGCGAGCGGACCGCCGGGTCCTTGAGCGCGGCCAGCACCTTGTCCGCCAGCACCACGTCCTCGGCGAGGACGCGCAACACCCGCTGCTGGGCGTGGCCCCACGCGGCCGCCTCCGGGTCTGGCACGGAGGCGTCGAGGATCTTCGCCTCGGCCCGCTGCAGCCGATCGGCGAGCACGAAGGCGTCGGTGGACGGCGTGAGGTCCGGCACCTCGGGCGCCGGGGGTGCCGGAGCCGCGGTGGGCTCCGTCGGCGGGGGCGCGGGCGCGGGCGCGGGGGAGGGAGCGGGGCCACAGGCGATCGACAGGGCGAACCAGAGCATCGCGCGGCGTATCACCGACGCGGCTTCTCGTCGGTCGGCTGCTCCCGCGCGAACCGGGTGTAGTCGGGGACCTCGCGCGTCTCGAGGTCGTCCGGGTCGTCGGAGGGGGACACGCGCAGCTCGAGCTCGTCGAGGAGGCGCTCGAGGAACTCGCTGTCGCGGGCGAGGTCCGGATCGAGGTCGGGCGCGACCTGCAACAACCGCGCGAACGCCCGCGCCGGCTCGTTCTGCAGGAGCAGCCGCAGGATCTCCATCGTGGTCGCGTGGTCGAGCCACACGACCACGTCCGCCACCACCTGCGCGCTCGACCGATCCGCCATGCCCGAGGGCTAACCTTCCGACCGTCACCCGGTCGCCACCTCCGTGGCGGGATAGGCGAGCACGAGGCCACATGAACGTCACCGGCTGGTGGATGGGCCTGGGGTATCTGTCCGCCTGCGAGCGCCCGCTCCCGGGCGGTGCGGACGCCAGCTCCGGGTGCGCCTCCCCGCCGCGCCTCGACTCCGGGATCCACACGCTCGAGGATCAGGGCGTGACCCGCACGTTCCGCCTCCACGTGCCCCCATCAGCCTCCGCCGAGCCCGCGCCGCTGGTGGTCGTGTTCCACGGGTGGGGGGGCGACGAGGACGAGTTCCTCGGGAACGAGGACGTCACCGCCGAGGCCGATCGGCGGGGGTACATCGTCGTCGCGCCGGCCGGGCTCGGCCCCGGCTCCCCAGATCGGAGCCCTGCGTCCTGGTCGTTCGCAGGCTCCACGACCGGACTCGATCCGGACGGGGCCGCCATCTGTGACGAGGCGCTGACCCCGGACTACCGCTACCCTTCGTGCCGAGACCCGCAGGTGGCGCAGAACGGCTGCTCGTGGACCCAGTGCCAGGCCGACGACGTGGCCTTCGCGCGGGCGCTGGTCGAGACGATCGCGTCCGACCTGTGTGTCGACCCCCGACGGGTCTACGCCGCGGGGGGCTCGAACGGCGGGATGTTCACGTGGGAGCTCGGGAGGCGGAACGCAGAAGCGCCCGTGTTCGCGGCCCTGGCCCCGCTCGTCGGTCTGCCCCACGCTGGCTACCTCGCGGCCGACGGCGCCCTCCCCGTTCTTCTCCTGACGGGGACCGAGGACCCGGTCGTTCCGCCGGGGGACTGGGAGGACGCGTCGCCCACGACCAGCTCGAGCGGACAGGACCGGTTCTACTACACGGGGGCCACGGCCATCACGCGGTCGTGGGCCCGCGCCCGGGGATGCGACGTGACGGTCGACGCGCTCCCGTACGACGACGGTGACCCTCGGACCGACTGCCGGACGTACTGCGCCGACGCCGACGTACCTCCGGTCCTGGACTGTCGCGCCGAGCAAGGACACGTCTACGGCCTGTCGTGGACCTGGCCCCTCGTGCTCGACTTCTTCGACGCGCACGCCGGATGAGACCCGTCAGCGGGCGGCCGACACCCGCCGCGGGCGCCCCGCCATCTGCGGCGCCATCGCGGCTCCTCCGGCTCCACTACCCCTTCGGCGCCGGCGAGGAAGACCCCTTCGCCGGGGGTCCCGTCCGCTTCTGGGCGCGGAGGAGGCGGTTCCAGGGATGGAGCCGCAGCGCCGCCTCGTCGGTGGGGTCGAGGTTGCCGGCGAGCTGATCGAGCATCTTCCGCGCCTGCTGCTCGGCGTCGAACGCGGTCTTGCCCATGGCGCGCAGGTTCCGGGTCCGGGCGATCTGGCGCTCGAGGCGGGCCACGAACGCGGGTTGAGAGTCGAGCCAATCCTCGATCGGGCGGAACACGAGGTCGGGGTCGACGGTTTCGCACATCGCGCGCGCCTGGGCCACACAGGCCAGCGCCAGGGCCGGGAGGTCCTTCGTGATCTGCAGCGCCTGCACCGCGCGCCGGAACCCCAGCAGCGCTCCCTTCTGGTCGCCCAGCGCCCACAGCGACTCGGCCATCAGCGCGCGGGCGGTCTCGGAGAGGCTCGGCAACCCCGCGGCCCGCCCCCGCTCCTCGACCTCGCGCAGCCGGGCCACGGCGTCGGCGTGGGAGCCGGACGCGGCCAGGATGCGCCCCCACACGAGGTCCGCCTGCAGCCGCAGGTCCAGGTGTTCACCCTTCGACAAGGTGGCGCCGAGCTCGTCCACCCACTCCTGGGCGCGGCCCAGCCGCCCGAGCTCGACCTCGATCCAGGCGTTCGCGAGCAGCAGGCGCACGTAGTAGGTCGGCACCTCGCCCTGGCGCATCACCGGCAGCTGCTCGTGCAGCAGCGCCAGGGCTTCGCTCGACCGGCCCTGCAACCGCAGCGCGTCGGCCCAGATCGGGATGCCCTGGGACAACCCGCGCAGGTCGCCCACCTCGGAGAACGCCTGGATGGCGCCGGCTGCGGTGCGCTCGGCCTCGTGCAGCAGGCCCCGCGCGAGCTGCCACCCCGCCACGCCTACGTCGGCGTGGGCGCGGACCGTGGGCTCCCCGAGCTGTACGGCGATGCGGCGCGCGCGCCCGTGCCAGGTAGCGGCGTCGTCCACCTGCCCGTCCATGCGGTTCGACCAGCCGAGGAGCGTCGCGACCGTGGCGGCCAGCGCCGTGGGCTCGCGGTTCTCGACCAGCTGCCAGGCCTCCATCAGGTGCTTGCGGAAGTTGGGGTAGTGCCCGATCACCCGATGGATCCGCGCGCGCAGCAGGTGCAGCTCGGCCGTGAACAGGTCGTCTCCGACCGGCACCTTCTCGGCCTTGGCCACCGACCGGCTCGTCTGCGCGTCCGTCGGGCGGGCGTTCAGCAGGCTCGTGGCGTGCAGCAGGTAGACCTGCGCCCGCAGCACGTCGTTGAGTTGGGTGGTCGCGTCGAGCCGCGGAACCACGAGGTCGAGCACCTCGAGCGCAGTCACCGGCCGGTTCTTCGCGAGGTGGTAGAGCGCCCAGTCGCGGGCCTGCACCACGGCGGACTCGATCCGACCGACCTCGAGGAGCAGGCGGACCTGCGCCACGAACGCGGGCTCGTCGGCCACCTGCCCGATGATCAGCCGCTCCAGCACCTTGCGGCGGCATGGGTGGAGCTGCGACCGCACCACCTCCTCCGCGAGCACCAGCCGCAGCCGCGCGTACGGCTGGCGGGCCTTCTTGCCGAGGGTGAGCCAGCCGCGGTTCGCGAGATCGTCGAGCGCCGGACCGATCTCGTGGGGCCGCACCTGCAGCGCCGCGGCGACCACGCCCACCGCGCCCTCCCCGCCGCACAGGGCCAGCACCTCGAGGCAGCGGCGGCGGTCGGTGGGGAGCGTTGCCATCTGCTCGATCAGCCGCTCCCGGGCTCCGCTCGGCACCGGGATCGTGATCTCCTCGCGCTGGGCCCACTCGATGCGGTTCTGGTCGCGGCCCTTGGCCCGCAGGATGCCCCCGGCGACGAGCCCCTTCACCACCTCCTCGACGTACGAGGGCAGGCCCCCGCTCGCCTGGTAGATCTGGCGCGCCACCGACGCGGGCGGCGGCCGGCGGTGCAGCAGGGCGCCCACGAGCAGCGCCACTTCGCGCACGGCCATGGGGCCGATCCCCACCCGCAGGGCGTCCGGGAGGCGCTTGCGCACCATGGAGTGCGGGTCGTCGGCGTTCTCGGTGATGTCCCCCACGATCAAGAACGGGGTGGGGCGCTTGCGGATCTCCTCGCGCAGCCCGACGATCGCCTCGAGCCCGACGGCGCCGCAGTTCTGCAGGCCGCGCACGAGCAGGACGAAGGTGCCGTCGTCCTGCGCCACGCGCTCGCGGATCAGGGTCGCGGCCGCCGTGCGCAGCACCTCGAGCCGCTCCGCCACCGACAGGCTCCCCGACCGCTCCACCCGCCGGAAGGCCTGGACGGCCTCGACCACCTCGGTGGAGGCCATGCCACCGAACGTGCGCGCCAGCGTTCCGAGCCAGGCCCCGAACTGGTCGATGTCTTCGGCGCCCCTCCGGAAGAACAGCGTGCTGGCGCGCCACCGGCGCCCTGCGACCTCCCGCTCGACCGCCTGCATCAGCGGGTCCCGCCCCGAGCCCTGGGGCCCCACCACCAGCGCCACGTCTGCCGCGCGTCCCCCTGCGGTCTCGGAGGTGTCGTCGCCGCGCCCGTCCAGGAACTTGAGCAGCGTGCGGACCTGCTCCTCCCGGCCGACCAGCCGCTCCGAGGTCAGGTCGATCTCGAGGGTCCCCGGGAGGTAGAGCGGGTGCCCGACCACGTCCTCGAGGGTCCGGGCCACGATCGCGCCGGTCGCGGGCCGATCGTCGGCCTTCTTCGAGAGGAGCGCCAGGATCAGCTCCTCGAGGCTCTTGGGGAGCTCCGCCGCGAACTGCGAGGGCGGCGGGGGCAGCTCCTTCACGTGCTGGCGGGCGAGCTCGCCGGGCTCGTCGCTCTCGAACGGCCGGCGGCCGGTGACCAGCCGGTACAGCAGCACCCCCAGGCTGTACAGATCGGCGCGCCCGGTGACCGGCTTGTTGAGGATCTGCTCTGGGCTCGCGTACGCGAAGGTGCCGATGAACTCCCCGTCGCGGGTGATGTCCTCGACCGCGTCGGCGACCCGCGCGGTGCCGAAGTCCAGGAGCTTGACCCGCCCGTCGGGCAACACGAGGACGTTCGCCGACTTGAGGTCCCGGTGGACGAGGCCGTGGCTGTGGATGTGATCGAGGGCCAGGGCGAGGTCGTGGGTGACGCGCACCACCTCCTCGAGGCGCTCGCGCGTGCCGGGCTTGCCGCACCGCTTCGCGTACGCCTGGATGGGCGTGCCCTCGATGAGCTCCATCGAGAGCCAGGGGTTCTCGCCCAGGGTGCCGAACGCATAGACCCGGACGATGTTCGGGTGGTTGAGGCGGATCATGGCCTCGTACTCGCGGTTGAACCGCGCCACCTGCCCCTTGAGCTGCACCAGCACCTTGAGCGCGAGGTGTTCGCCCGAGGTGCGCTCCTGCACCTCGTAGACCTCGGCCATCCCCCCGCGCGCGATGGGGCGCAGGACCCGGTAGGGGCCGATGTCTTCGGGGATGGTGAGCGAGGATGGGGTCACCGCAGCGCCCTTCGGATCATCCCCGACCAGGGGTGAACACGGAGCGCGGCCCGGTCGGTGTCGGAGAGGTCGGTAGCGACCTTGTTCAGCACGTTGGCGGCTTGCCGGAGCGTGACGCGGGCCTCGTCCTTGCTGCCGCGCGACCGCTCCCAGGCGCTGCGCGCCAGCAGGAGCTCGAGGTGCAGGAGCGGCATCTGCTGCTCGTCCAGGAGCTTGTGGACGGGCTTGAACAGCTCCCCCGGGTCGCGGTCGGTCGCCTGCGTGCGGGCCCGCGCGCGGCACCCTTCGGCGAGGGCGGGGAGGTCGCCGCTGCCCAGGAGCCCCAGGATCGCGCTCTGGAACTCGCGGGTGGACTGTTCGCGGTCGCCCACGGCGAACAGCACCTCGGCGAGCAGGGCGCGCGCGCGTTCGGCGAGCACCGGCAGGTCGGCGTTGCGGGCGCTGCGGTGCACCTCCTGGATCAGGTACTGCGCGCTCCGGTACTGGCCCGACGCGAGCAGGATCTGGGCGTTCAGGATCTGGGCCTCGAGCCGCAGGTGGAGGTGCTCTCCGCGGTGCACCGTGGCCGCGAGCTCGTCGGTGCACTCCTGGGCCCGTCCCAGCCGCGACAGGTCGAGCTCCACCCAGGCGGTCGCCAGCAGGAGCTCGGTGTACGGGGTCGGGTCCTGGCACTCGGACGACTCGGGCAGCCGCACGTACAGCTGCGACAGCGCCTCGCTGAACCGTCCCTGGTAGCGGAGGACCGTCGACCAGCGGGCCAGCGCCTTCCAGAACCCGGCCCGGGCGTCCGCGCGCTCGAACATCTGCATCGCGCGGGACAGGGTGCGTTCGGCGTCGGGGAGGTTGCCGCGGCACATCATGCACGCGGCGCTCTCGCTGTTCGCGACCGCCTGCAGCGCCAGGTCGCGGGCGCCTTCCGCGGCCTCGATGGCCTGGTCCACCCACTGCTCGGCCTTGGGCAGATCGCCGTGGCGGCGGGCCGAACGCGCGAGCTCCACGGCCACCCGCGCGGTGAGGGTCGGGTTGTCGTCCGGGCGGTGGTCCCACGCGGACCGCACCTGCTTGGCGGCGTTCGCGTAGTGGCCGATCAGCTCGAACATCCGCGCCTGCACGAGGTGGGTCCGGGCGATGAGCGACTTGTCCGCCAGCTCCTCGGCCAGCGCCCGGGCGCGGGCGATGCTGCGCGCGTTCGTCGGGTCCGTCGGCGAGACCGTGAGCAGGCATTGCGCGTGCAGGAGGTGCACCTCGGCCACGTGGGGTCCGACGTCCCGGGGATCGAGCCGGTTCACCACGGGCTGCAGCAGCTCGAGCGCGGTCCGCACCAGCGACTTGTCCACCAGCGTCTTCGCCAAGCCGACCACGGCGCGCACGGCGTCGCGGGTGCGTCCGACGGTCATCGTGGCCTCGATCGAGCCGCGGGTCGGGGGTTGCCCGATCGCCGCCGCCGCCAGCCCCCGAGACAGCGCCATCCGCCGGCAGGGGTGCAGCTCCGCGAGCACGAGGTCGGACAACACCGGAACCCGCCAGGCCGGCCGCGGCCCGTGGTCCATGCCGAACTTCAGGATGCCGCGCCGCGACAGCTGCGTCAGGAGCTCACCCAGCTCGGCGACCGTCCACCCCAACATCCGGGCCAGCACCGGCGGATCCACCGCGTCCCGCGCGAGCGCCACCGCCTCCAGGACCCGCCGGAACAGCACCGGGATCTCGGCCAGCAGGCGCTCGGCGTTGGCGCGGGCGCGCTCGGGAGGCGCCAGCTCCATCGAGTGCTCGGCCCAGGCGAGCCGGCTGCCGTCGGCCTCGATGCCCCCGAGGTCGACGAGGTCCTGCACGGCCTCCTCGATGTACAGCGGCTCGCCGTTCGTGAGCTGGTGCAGGCGCCGCGCCAGCTCCGCAGGGGGCGGCCGCCGGCCCAGCATGTTGCCGACGGCCACGGCGACGTCGTGCGGGGTGAGGGGATCGAGCGGGATGCGGTACGCGTCGCCCAGGCGGCGCACGAGGTCCGAGGTCGCGTCGAGCTGCGCCGCGCGCCCGGAGGCCACGAGCTTGAACGGGGTCTCTTCGGTGTGCAGGGCCCGGCGGAGGCCGCCCAGCAGATCCACCGCCAGCGAGTCGGCGCGGTGGACCTCCTGGATCGTCAACATCACCGGCCGGTGGCCGCGGGTGCGGAGCCGGACGACGGAGGCGGCGATCTGGCGGAGCGTGGCGCGATCGCGCGGGTTGGCGAGGGCGTCCCCGGAGAGCGTGCGCAGGCCTTCGCGCAGGGGGCGGGCCTCCTCGGCGTCGCAGTCGGCGGCCATCGCCTGCAGGGCGTCGACGATGCGCGTCAGGCCCTGACCGGGGCGCACCTGCACGACGTACACGCCCCACCCGCGCTCGATGGCGGCCTGGCGGGCCACCTCGAGGAACCGCACCCGATCGCTGCCCTCCTCGCCGGTGGCCAGCACCATCGTGCAGGTCGGGCCGTCGATCAGGTGGCGCCACAGCGCCTGGTGTTCGTCGTCGCGGCTCACCGACGCCGGCTCGTGGACCGCCAGGCGGGACCGGGTCGAGAACGGCTTGCCGTTCAGCGTCTCGAGGGCCTGCGCCACCAGATCCGCGTTCGGGGGCCGGTCGGCGGGCGCCTTGGCCAGCAGCTGCAGGATCAGCTCGGCCAGACCAGAGTCGGTACCCGGGGCGAGCTGGGCGGGGTCGGGGGGCGGCGTGTGCAGGTGGTGGCGGGCGAGCAGGTTCGGATCGTCGGCCTCGAAGGGTCGCTGCCCCGTCGCGAGGCGGAACAGCAGCACCCCGAGCGAATACAGGTCGGACCGGTGGTCGACGGGTCGGCCGGAGATCTGCTCGGGGGAGGCGTACGCGAACGTGCCCACGAACTCGCCGTCGAGCGTGATCTTCTCGGTGCCGTCGCGCAGCGCCGCCGCGCCGAAGTCGAGCAGCTTGATCCGATCGTCGGGCAACACGAGGACGTTCGCCGACTTGAGGTCGCGGTGGACGAGGTTTCGATCGTGCAGGTAGTGGATGGCGCGGGCCAGGTGGTACCCGATGCGGAGCACCTCGCTGTTGCGACCGGGAGAGCCCGGTTTCCCGCTCCGCTTGACCACGGTCTGGGCCGGGTGGCCGCGCAGGAGCTCCATCGTGAGCCACGGGTGGCCCTGGTGCAGCCCGTAGTGGTAGACCCGCACGATCGAGGGGTGGTTGAGGCGCGTCATCGCCTCATATTCCCGGTTGAACCGCTTCAGCGAGGTGGAGACGGCCACCAACAGCTTCAGGGCCAGGCGCTCCCCGCTCGCGGGGTCCTGGACTTCGAAGACCTCGGCCGTTCCCCCCGTCGCGATGGGGCGGAGGACACGGTACGGGCCGATGTGATCGGGGACGGTCGACGCCACGGGGCCGAGAGAGTACCCCACCGGGACCCCCGCGTGCGAACAGGTGCGGTCCGATTGCCGCACCGGGCGCGCGTGATCCGCTGACCGAGCACCTCCGAGAGGTGGCACGCCTCGTGCAGTTCTCCCGATCGCCGGAGCGCCGGCACCGTCTGCTCTTTGTTCCTCGGCGCGCATCGCGCGCGCACGTGCCGGTGTGTGGGGCTCTACATCCCCGCACCCAACCCCCCACCACCGGCACCGAGGGGCAAGGCGGCCGTTCCCGTGTGAGGTGGGCCGATGGATTCCCTTCCCATCGACTTCGCCGACCCGTGGGAACACGTGCGGCTCCTCTCCGATCGCTCCCGCAACGACGTCCTGCTGCAGATGCTGCGCCGGCGGGCCCCCGGGGCCAGGGTGCTGGAGGTGGGCTGTGGGACGGGCCTCCTCTCCTGTGTCGCTGCGCGCCTCGGCGCCGCCCACGTCTGGGCCGTCGAGCCCACCTCCCTGGTGGCGAAGGCGCGCGACTTCGTGGCCGCCAACGGTCTGAACGACCGCGTCACCGTGCTCGAGGGGATGGTCGAGGACCTCCCGGTCGTGCCGGTCGACCTGGTGTTCTCGGAGCTCCTCAACGCCGATCCGTTCACGGAGGGCGTGGTCCCCGCGATGAACGCGGCGGCGAAGTGGCTGGTGCCGGGCGGCACCCTGTCCCCTCGCCGGCTCAAGGTCTACGTCGCGCTCGCGTGGGCCTCGGAGTCGCCCGAGGAGCACGCGCAGGCGCGGGGCGAGGTGTCCCGGATGTGCGAGGAGGTCGGGCTGAACCCTGCGGTGCTCCTCGACACGCTCGACGTCCGGCACCCGCACCGGTTCTTCACGCACGCCGAGCGTCCCCTGTCGCAGGGCGCGCTCGCGTTCGACGTGTTGCTCGGCACGGGCGAAGGGGTCCCGACGGACGCCGAGGTCGTGGTCCGCTCGTCGGTCGACGGCGCCGTCGGCGGCGCGCTCGTCTGGTTCTCCGGGGAGGTCGACGAGGACCTGTGGATGACGAACCCGCCCGGCGGCGGCACGCACTGGGGCCAGATGGTGTGCGGCTGGTCGAAGCCCCTGGAGGTGCGGCGCGGCCAGTCGATCCGGCTCCACGTCTCGACCGTGGGCAACAACCTCGTCGTGCGTCCGGTCGGTTAGCCTCGCCCGGCGAGGTGTGGGATGCGCGGGATTCTCGCGGTGGCGGGCTCTTGTTCCCTCGTCGGGGGCTGCCTCACGGACGGCACCCTCCAGATCACGGAGACCTCGCTGTCGGCGTCCACGCGGCCCACCGAGCCGTTGGTCGAGCCAGGGGAGCCCGCGCCGACGGACAGCACCCCCACCAGCACGTCCACGGACGCGTGCCCGCGGGTGACCGACGCGACCCGGGCGGTCGTGGTCACCGACATCGACGAGACCCTCACCACGTCCGACAACGAGTGGCTCACGCAGATCGGCCTGCCCAACGCCATCCCCGAGATGCGCCCCGACGCCGACGCCGTGATGCGCACCTACTTCGAGCGGGGGTACCGGGTGATGTACCTGACGGCCCGCGGCGAGGGGTCGCGCCTGCGCGACGGCACCACGGCGCGCGAGGCCACCGAGACCTGGCTCGCGGACCACGACTTCCCCTACACCACCGACGGCGTGTTCCTGGCGGACGGGCTGGCGGCGTTCGGCGGGGAGGCCGCAGTGTTCAAGACGGAGGTGCTCGAAGACCTCCAGGCCGCCGGCTTCGAGCTGGTGTTCGCCTACGGCAACGCCGACACCGACGTCGAGGCGTACCAGAACGTGGGCATCCCCGACGACCGGATCTTCCTCGTGGGAGACCTCGCTGGGCAGTTCGGGGTGGAGCCGATCCCCACGAGCGAGGCGTACACCGCCCACCTTCCGCGCGTCGAGCAGTTCGTCCCCTGCGCCCCCGCGCCCTGACGCGCGCGTCTCATCTGGTTCTCATTCGCTTCCCATGTTGGTCCGGAGATGGTGAACCGGACGGGAGCGGGTCCGATCCGATCGGATAGGCGCACTCCTGGCAGGGGGCTCCGATGCGCGCAGCGGGCTGGATGTGGGTGCTGGTGGTGGCCTGTGGGTCGCCGACCACGAGCGACAAGGGGCCGGGCACCATCGGCGACGACGACGACGACACCGGACCCACCACCACCACCACCACCGAGGACGGCTTCTGCGCCGTGCGTCGCGCGTTCGTGCAGGAGTGTGTGGTCTGCCACTCCTCCGAGGCTCCCCAGGGTGACCTCGATCTCGAGACCGACGCGTACGCCGCGGTCGTGAACGTGACCAGCGCCGCGTACGGCGAGGTTCTGGTGGTCCCCGGCGACCCCGAGGGCTCGCTGCTGTACCGCAAGGTGAGCGGGACCCAGTCGGGCACCGAGGGCGACCCCATGCCCCCGAACGGGGACCTCCCCGCGGTGGCCACCACCGTCCGCCAGTGGATCACCGACGGCGCGACCGAGCTGTGCGGCACGCCAGGGACCACCACCACCACGCCCCCGTACCACCCGGCGGGCTGGGACGCGCCCGAGGTCCACGGCCTCGCCACCAAGCTGCAGACCGAGGCCGACTGCCGCACGTGCCACGGCCAGGACCTCGACGGAGGCAGCAGCGCAGTGGCCTGTGACGACTGCCACGCCGCCGACTGGGAGACCAACTGCACCTTCTGCCATGGCGGGGTCCAGTCCACCTCCGGCGCGCCGCCCGAGGACATCGACGACAACGCCGACCCCGCCACGATCAGCTTCGTGCCCCACGAGGTCCACCTCGCGGCGCGGATCATGCCCGCGTACACCTGCGACCAGTGCCACACCACGCCCACCGACGCGCTCACCCCCGGGCACCTGTTCGATGACCCCACTGCGGGTGAGGCCGAGGTCGTCATCCAGGGAGGCAGCTACGCGCCGGGCACGTGCTCCGACCTGTACTGCCACGGGAACGGGCGCGGCTTCAACGGCGTCGTCGACAGCGACGCGGGCGCGCGCGACTGCAGCTCGTGCCATGGAGGTGCCCAGAACGCGGGCACCCTGTCGGGGCGCCACGGTGACCACGTGCGCGAGGGCATCCTCTGCTCCGAGTGCCACGCCGACGCCCAGGGCAACAACGGGATCGACCAGCCCGAGCTCCACGTGAACGGGGTCAAGGACCTGGACCTCCCCGCCAACATGGTGTTCGACCCCACCTCTCGCCGGTGCGACGGGACCTGCCACCTCGAGCGGCACAACAGCCGCGCCTGGTGAATCAGGGCAGGACGGGGCCCGTGTCCACCACCTCGAAGTCGTCGCCCGACAGGGCGCGGAGGTCGCGCAGGTGGTCGTCGTCCCAGCGGGCGTCGGGCGCGCCGGAGACGTACCAGTCCGAGCCGTTGTCCGCGAGCAACATCCCGTAGGTCTTGAGGCCCGCGCAGATCACCTGCACCTCGGACGACAGCGCCGAGCAGTCGGTCGAGGCCTTCAGCCGCACCCGGAGGCCCATCGGCGGCAGCGACGGGTCGTCGTCGCTCGACGCGAAGTGGGTGGCGGGGTGGATGTACCCGCGGCGGCTCTGCGAGACGGTGAAGCGCAGGGCGTGGTCGAGGACCCCGTCGGTCACGATCTCGTCGTAGCGGGCGAGGCCGGGGAGGATCGGCAACCCGGCGGCGTCGGCGCTGGTCCAGCCGTCGGGGCGAAGGGCGTTCGAGCGCAGGTCCCAGATCGCGCCCGAGCCCGCGGTCCACGAGGTGCCTCCGCCCTCGGGGTGGGCGTCGAACAGCTCGTAGAGCATGCAGTTGTCCTGGTCCCAGGCCAGCACGTGCCGATCTCCCCGGCTGTTGGGACCGCCCTCGATCGGCGCGTCCGGCGGGATCGGGTACGGGCCGGGGTCGGACTCGTCGCCGTACCGGAAGGTGACGGGCACGGTGGGCTGGTTCCCCGGCACGATCACGTAGGGGATGCCGATCGGGGCCCCGGCGTACACCGTCCCGAAGTCGGGGTGCAGCGTGGTGCCGCGGCCGATGCTGTCGATCAGCGTGTCGCTGTCGGGGTGCAACGGGTAGCCGGAGACGTCGGTGTTCCAGGGGTTGTCGGCCGGGAACACGGTGCAGTCGGCGTCGGCGTCGGTGTCGGTGTCGGAGTCGGTGTCGGTGTCCGTGTCAGTGTCCGAATCCGTGTCGGAGTCGGTGTCGGAGTCGGTGTCGCCGTCCGTTTCACAACTCACTTCTACACAGTCCGTCGTCGTGTCCTTGTCGTTGCCCGCACAGGCCAGCCACCAACCGAACATCGGAACCCCCCGCCGCATCGTACGCCACCCGGACCAGGATCTCAGGCCTTGAACGTGAGCAGCGGCCGGAGGCGGGCGACCACCTTCAGCACCCCCGCGTCCACCTGCGCGTCCACCACGGGCCCGATCGGCTTGTAGGCGGCGGGCGCCTCCTCGACGCGCCGCTCCTCGCGGAGCGTGATGCACTCCACGCCGTCGAGGCCGAGCGCCCGGAGGTGTGCGTCGTCCCGCACTGCCCGGCCCATCGCGCCGCGGCTCGAGGCCCGGCCTGCGCCGTGCGAGGCGCTCGACAGCCAGCGGTCGTTGCCCAGACCCACCGCCACGAACGACGGCGCGCCCATCGAGCCCGGGATCACCACCGGCCGGCCCGCCTCCGCGGGGCACGCGCCCTTGCGGGCCACCCACCGACCGTCGCCGGCGGGCAACGTGAGGTTGTGCGGCAGGTCGCAGACGAGCGGGGCAGACACGTCGCCGAACACCTCGCGCAGGCGCAGGCGGCAGAGCTCCGCCAGCAGCGCGCGGTTCGCGAAGCCGTAGTTCGCTGCCGTGGCCTCGGCGGTCAGGTACGCGGAGAGGAGCCGCTCTGCGCCGTCGACCAGCGGGAACAACCCGGACGCGGGGTGCTTCACGCCGGCCGGCCAGGCCTTCCGGGCGAGGTCCGCCCATCGCCCGCCGATCGCCCGCCCGACGTCGCGGCTCCCGGAGTGGACCATGAACGCGAGCTGGCCCTGCTTCAGGCCCAGGGCCCAGGCTTCCCGGCGGTTCAGGAGCTCGTCCACCACCTGCAGCTCCACGAAGTGGTTGCCGCGCCCGACGGTGGCGAGCCCCGGGTCGCGGACGTCGCCGCCCGCCTCCGGCACCAGGCCGTGGGGCGCCCACGACACGTCGCCCGCGAGCGCGCCGCTGGCGAACACCCGCGAGAACGCCCGGCCCTCGGCGTCGACGAGCGGCGTGTCCGAGGTCTCGCGCGCCACCTGGCCCCAGTCGGCGGCACGGAGGCGACCGAGCGGACGCCGCTGCACCTCGTCGATCCAGCTCGGCAGCCCGTGCGCGAACAGCGCCGCCATCGCGGGCGCGGACATCGCCACGTCCCGGGTGCCCAGCAGGTAGTCGCCTTTCGCCAGCGCCACGAAGCGCTCCTTGTCGGCGAGGAACCGGTCGAGCGTGAGGTCCACGGCGTGCAGGCGCATTCCGCAGTTGATGTCGACGCCCACCGCCGCGGGCAACACCACCCCCTCGGTCTCGAGGACCGAGCCGATGGCGACGCCGGAGTCCCCGGGGTGGAAGTCCGGGGTGGCGCAGACGCGGCAAACCCGCCCCCCGTGGGGGTGGTGGACGGCGGCGAGGTCGGCCAGCTGGCGCACGGCCTTCGCCTCGAGCGGAAGGGAAGCAGGCAACAGGATGTCGGCCGCCGGCGCGTCGGGCGCGGCGGAGAGGCGGACGGTGTAGACCGCCCCCTCGTGGGTGACGTGCAGACCTGCGCGGGCGAGCGCGCGCAGGAGACGCCGATCGTCGGTGGACATGGGGACCCTCGGTGGTTGACGTGGTCAGCAGCCGCGGCAACACGGGAGTCGTGGCAGAGGGGTAGCCGGTGGTCGGTTCGCCGGCGTTTCGCCGGAGTGACGCTCGGGCCGCCCGGTCTGGTTACGCGGGGAGATGCGCAACGTCACCCTGGTCCTCCTGGCGCTCCTCCCCACCGGGTGCCGGCCGCTCGGCTCCGTCCCCGGGGACGGCGTCACCAGCGCGACCCTCGACGAGCTCGACCTCGGGTCGGTCGCGGTGGTGGGCGGCGGCGTGGGCGGCAGCGCCATCCTGCGGTGGACCCAGCCGGACGGCCTCTCCGGGGAGGTCCCGGTGGTGCTCCGGGGCAGCAGCGCCGGCCTGGCGTTCGCGTTCAGCGGGGATCTCAACCCCAGCCGCGCCGTGGCGCTCGACCTCTCCGAGGCGGATCCGGGGCTCACGGTGCCCGACCTCCTCGGGACCTACCGCGGACCCGCCTGGAACGTCACGGTGGGGGTGGGGGGGGCCCGGCATCACCTGCGCAACCGCCAGGGCGTGCTCCTGAAGGTGGGGGACTTCACCGCAGGCCTCGGGTTGTCCCTCCACTACGAGTGGCTGCGCGTCTCCGTCGCCGACGACGAGCCGCTCCCACCGGTCGACACCGGGTTCCCGGACTCGTCGGGCCTGGTCTTTCCCCACACGGGCGCTGGCACCGTGCCCTTCGATACCGGTACCCCCGACGACACCGACGACACCGACGACACCGACGACACCGACGACATCGACGACACCGGGACCTCTGGGGGCGGGTGCGACGGCTGTGCGACCACCGGTTCGGCTACCGGTGTGGGCCTGGCAGGGATGCTGGCCGTGCGCAGGCGTCGTCGGGCAGCGGGCCGGTAGGGGTTCTCACCGGTGCTCACCGTCCCACCCACAGCCGGAGGTGGGTCTCGAGCACGGGCACGAGCGTCCACCGGCTCCCGTCGACGTACGCGAAGGGGGTGTCGACCCAGTCCACCCCCGCGGTGAGGCCCGCGCTCACCACCACCCCGCTGGTGTGGCCCGTCCACTCCGACGCGAGGGCGGCAGTGGGCCCCTGGCGGGCGTCGAAGCCCCGCACGAGGCGGTCGCGCCACCCGGCCACCACCCCCGTTCGCACGGCGCTGTCGCCGAGGTCGGCGACGGGCACCAGCAGGCCGGCGCGGACCCACCGGTCACGGAACCAGTACGGGTCCGGCAAGCGAGGACACCCGCCCACCTCCGCCGCGATCGGCCCCAGGCGGAAGGCCACGTCCAGGCCCGCGAGCGCCGGCCACCCAGCCCGGACCCCCACGCCGAAGAAGGTGCCCGATGCCAGCCGGGGCGGCAGAGGTGGGGCCGGCAGCAGCGCGTCCGGGCCTTCGAGCACCACACACGGGCCCACGGCGGCCGCCTCGGTTCCCGGGGGCGATGCGCGGTCACAGTCCACGAGGCAGGGTATCGTGCCGGGATGCCCAGGGAACTCAGCCGCCGCGCGGTCGTCGCCCTCACCGCGCTCCTGGTGCCGGTCCTGGCCGGCGTCACCCGGTCCGACAGCGGCGCCGCCGTGCACTCCGGCGCGACGCACACCGGGGGGGTCTGTGACTCCGCGCCCGACGAGGTCTGTGTGGCGTGGAACCGCGAGGTGCAGGGCCGGTGCCCGGACCAGGGCGACGTCCGCCACGAGCTCGGGGCCTGTGTGCCCGAGCTCGGGCCCGCCGCGTTCGCCGACGGCCAGTGTTGCTACGAGGTCCGCGGCTACTCGGTGACCATGGGGTGTGGGTGTGTCCATGGGCGCCCGCTCCTGGTCGAGGCCCAGCCCCTCCGCGCCGGGCTCGGGGGCGGGCGGGAGTGGCTGGCGCCGCGCCTCCGCCGGCCCGACACCCGCGAGACGAGCGCCGAAGACCGGGCGCGGCTGGCCCGGTTCTGGGCCAGCGTGGCGATCAACGAACACGCGTCGGTGGCGAGCTTCCACCGCGCCGCCCTCGACCTGCTGGCCGTCGGCGCCCCTGCGCGGTTCGTGGCGGCTGCGCAGCGCGGCGCGGCGGACGAGCTGCGGCACGCGCGCTGGGCGTTCACCCTCGCGTCGGCGTTCGCGGGCGCGCCGGTGGGGCCGGCGGCGCTCGAGGTCCCGCTCCCTTCCGCCGCGCCCACCCTCGCCGACGTCGTGGCCCGCACCGTCACCGAGGCGTGTGTCGAGGAGACGGGGTCGCTGGCGGCGGCGATGGTCATGCGGGGAGAGGCACGCGATCCAGCCGTGCTCCACGTGCTCGAGCGCATCGTGCGGGACGAGCAGCGCCACGTGGTGGCCGCCTGGTCGTTCGTGCGGTGGGCCGTGGAGCGGGACCCCGCGCTGCGGCAGGTGGCCCGGGAGGCCTTCGCCAGCGCGGCCCCCCTGCCCGACCCCGAGCGCGGCGAGCCCGGGCACCTCGCGTCGTTCGGCTGCCTCGGAGACGACGTCCTCGTGCCGATCGTCCGCCAGGTCCGCCAGCAGGTCGTCGCGCCGCTCGCGGAGGCGCTGTGCGCCTGACGGCGCTGGTCCTGGTGTTCGCCGGGTGCCCCACCCCCACGTCGTTCGACCGGCAGTTCGTGGTCGGGTGGTGCGCGGCGCTGGAGCGCTGCGCGCCCGCCGACTTCGCGGTGTTCTCCGAGACCGACTGGCCCGCGAGCAGCCAGCTGGACTGCCGCCGGAACTTCCACGGCGCCCAGGAGGGCGTGAGCGCCTGCCTCGCCGGGACGTGCGCGTACGACGTGGAGGCTGCGGGCGAGTGTCTTCGCTCGCTGCGCACGTCGTCCTGCGCCGCCCTGGACGACGGCTCGGCGCTCGCGCCGTGCAGCGCGGTGTGGAAGGACTGCGGGCCCGGCGCCGACGCCTGCCGCGGTCTCGAGCCGTAGCCCAGGTCAGCGCAGCGTATGCGCGAGCAGGCGCTCGTACGGGCCGCGGCAGGCGTCCACCACGTGCTGCAGCCCCGCCGGGACCTCCGGGACGGCGCGGCTCGGGGGGCCGAAGCCCGTGGACGCCTCGACCGCGGCGTACCAGAAGGGCGCCCACACCCCGTCGGTCGGGCGGCGGCCCGGCGCCCAGGTGGTCATCGCGGGCACCCAGGGCACGCCGAGCGCTGTGCACAGCGCAGCCAGGACGGCCGGTGGGTCGGCCAGGAGCGCGTCGCCGTCGACCACCACCGCGGGCTGTCCCAGCGTGTCCGTGACGTGCTCGAGCCACTGCACCTGCTGGTGGTACCCGAGGTCCTCGGGCACCGGCGCCTCCCGGACCTTCACGTAGCTGGCCACCACCCGGGCGGGGTCCCGGACCAGGAACGCGTGGCGGGCTTCCCCGAAGTCCTGGCGCTGCCACTCGGCTCGCCAGTGGTGCGCCATGTGTTTCTCGTAGCGGAGCGGCAGCGCGCCCGACGCCTGCAGAGCCGCCAGCGCGGCGCGGGGGTCCGTGGGCTGCGAGGCGAGGATCGCGTCGCGACCGGGGTGCTGCTTGCCCGTCGCCGCCAGGAACGCGGCGTACAGCGGCTCGTCGACGACCTCGGCGTCGCCCCGGGCCTCGAAGCTCCGCAACAGCGCCGTGGACACGTTCCGCGGCCCGGACCACATCGCGAGGCGGATCATCAGTACACGTCGTACTTCTTGCGGTTCTCTTCGTGCTCCTTGCCGTTCCGCGCCGGGTGCAGGTTGCCCTGGCCGTCGTGCAGGTAGTACCAGAACTCCGAGGCCTCCGGCGCCAGCGCTGCCTCCAGCGACGACACCGTCGGGCTGCCGATCGCCGTGGGCGGCAGGCCCGCCCGGAGCCGCGTGTTGTACGGCTCGTCCGGGTCCTTCAGGTTCTTGAGGAACGCCTTGCGGTCGTTCCAGTCCTTGATCGTGTACCGGCTCGTCGCGTCCACGCCGAGCGGGTTCTTGCTGTCGATCCGCTTCCAGAGGATGCCCGCCACCATCGGCCGGTTCTTCGGCTTCGGCTCCTCGCGCTCCAGCATCGACGCCATCACCACGATGTCGTTGAGCGTGCGGCCGCCGTACTCGGGGCCCGGGTGCGCCACCAGGAACCGCTCCTGGAAGGTGTCGAGCTGCTTCTTGACGAGCACCGCCGGATCGAGGTCCTTCGCCGGCAGCTTGTACGTCTCCGGGTACAGGTACCCCTCGAACGTGGTCGCCGCGACCGGGAACGGGGGCTCGACCGTCTTGCCCATCGCGATGGCCGTGTAGGCCCCCGCCGTGATCAGGCCCTTCGCCGCGAGCGCCTCGTCCACGTCGCGGATGCGCCACCCCTCCACCACGGTGAACGACACGTCGTCGGCCAACGGCGGACCACACAGCGTCTTCAGCACGTCGTCGAGCGACATGGAGCGCGCGAGCTCGAACTTGCCGGCCTTGAGGCACGAGGCGTCGGCGTTGCGCAGGTACAGCTTCCAGGTCCACTCGCTGTCCACGAGGCCGCCCTCGACCAGCAGCTTGCCCACGCGCGCGCCCGTGGCGCCCTTCGGGACCTCGAACGCCACCACCGCGTCGTCGCCGGGGTGCAGCGGGGCCGCGCCGTCGACACAGGACCACAACCACGCGAACCACACGGGCGCCTCCGACGGCCGCGTATCCCGGTGGCGCGCTCCAGCGTTCTCGTGGGGTTGCAACCCTGAGCCCGGGAGAGAGCAGTTGACGGCGAGCGGTCGCCATCGTACTTTACGGCTTAGGAGTTCCCTTGAACCTCTCCGCTTCTCCGCTTCTCCGCTTCTCCGCTTCTCCGCTCTAGCGCTTGCGCTTTGGGGATGTGACGAAGCCCCGGTCGCCGAGCCGGGCTTGGTATCGATGCGTGAGGCAGGCGCATTCTCGGATCGCATCGATAACGGCGATGGCACTTGGTCGTTGCCGACGCCCGAAGGGTTTGATCCTTCTGAAACCATCGACGAAGCAGTCGTTTCTTGGCGGTATGTTGGGCAGGTAAGGTATCCGGATGATCCCCAGCCGTGGCAGAGCTCCATTACCTTCGTTGAGCAGGCATCTTACGATCGATCATGGCTCGAAAACATTCAGCGGTTCAGACGATACGATGTCTATGGGCGAGAGTGGGAGGTTGCGACTGCCGACCGATCGGCGCTCGAGGCCACCGTGGGTCATGCAGTTCCGGAAACGACGAGGGTGAGTAGCAACGAATTCGGTGGAGGTGCCGAGATATCATGGGAGCCCATGAGCTGGACCGACTCCGATTGTGACGGCAGTGGAGCCAACGAACTCCACCTATGGGAAGGCGAGGACCGTGACTTGGTCGCCTGTCGGTTCCTGTGCGCCGGGGAGTCTTCTACCAATCCGATGAACCCGGTCGGCCGCCAAAGGGCGGCAGTTCGAGTCCAGAATAGCAGTACCAACTTTCCCGCGAGCTGTTCGGGGACACTCTTTCGCAACCTTTGGGTGCTGACTGCCGCCCATTGTGTGTCAAACGACAACAACACGCCCGTGCCAGTAGGGAATATCGAAGTGTGCCGTTTCGACAGCAACGAAGCGTGTCAGCCTGCGGTAACGGTGTCCATCATAAATCCCTCCTCTTACAATGGTGGCTCGGGCAACGGAGGAGGGACCGATTTCGACGACGACTTGGCTATCATCGAGCTTGGGACTGCATGGACCTCGTTGGGTGCCAGTGCGCCGGAGACCATGAACCTCTCGACCCAGTCGAACACCGAGCTCGCTGCCTTGACGAAAGTTCACTCACTTGGATTCCCGTCCAACGCGCCGAATTGTACCGACACCTCGTTGAACAGGCTGTTCCACGTGTTGGAGGACGAGCCGTTGGCCGCAGTCGGCGGTGACTACGTGCGTCTGAAGATTGACGGGGCACCCGGGCAGTCCGGTAGCCCTTTCTACAGTTGTCCAGCGGGCGGCGACGAGTTCTGCGCATCCGGCGATCCCGGCGAGATCTTTGGTGTGTTTGCTGGGTGGAACTCGCTGTACAGTCGGTTCGTGGGTCCGAAGATTCCTGGCGACAACCGCACCGCGATCCTCGCGATCGCGCCATAGGGGTACGCTATGCGCCGCACGACTATCCGTTGCCTTGCTGCCCTGATTGCCCTTGGGTGCACAGAGTCCGCCTACCTTCCGGACCCAGCGGATTGCGGGTGGGCCGAGAGCCCGGTGGCGTCCGACGAGAGCTCCGCGATCACCGGGGCCACCCCGGAGGCGGTCGCCGCTGGGTACGCCAACACGCGATCTGGCACGCTGACGACGCTGGACGGCGGGTCGTGGACGGAGGACGTCGCGGTCGCGTACTCGATCTTGTCGTTCGGAAGCGCGACGGATGTGCGGGTGGCTTCGCCGGACTCCGGGGCTGGCGTGTGGGGGTTCTGCTCGGCTGGAGACCACCTGCGCCTCGATGACGTGGTTGTCGCGCTCACGTTCCTGGTGGACGGTGACTCGTTTCGGCAGGAGGTCACGGGCATCGAGATCCGTGACTACCCGGGTGGCCAGGGCATCGAACAGCTCCGGACCCTCGATCGGGTCGAAGCCGTCCTGCCCGCGTCGCTCGAGGCGGTCGCGGCGACCTGGACGTGCCGGTCGGCGCCGATCGGACCCGATCCGGTGATCTCACCCCTGCTCGGTCCCTGGTTCTCACCCGGAGGGTCGGTCTACGACGCCTGGTTCACCGTCCAGGACGCGACGGGGTGCGATTCGGGGTTCGCGGAACTCCGACTGGAGTAGTGTTGGCGCCGGAGGGGCGATGGGGAGCCACGGAGACGAGGACTTCGCGCGGTGGGAGCTCGAGCTCGCCTTCACCTGGCACGTCGTGCACCAGATCGTCGCCGCCGACGGCGTGGTGGGCGACGACGAGCGCGCGTTCGTGGGCCGGCACCTGCCCGAGGCGCGCCTGCAGGAGGCCGGCTTCGTGAACGGCGGCGCCTTCACCCCGCGGTTCGAGGCCGCGCTCGGCGAGGCGCTGCTGCTGCTGCCCACGCTGCCCGTCGACGACCGCTGCCGCATCGTCGAGACCCTGTACCGCGCCGCCATCGCCGACGAACACTTCGCCCGCTCCGAGGAGGCCACCGTGCGCCGCGCCGCGCGGTTGCTGGCGCTGCAGGAGGCCGAGTACCTGCGCATCCTCGACGGCCTCGTCACCAGCGAGGTCACCCTCGAGTCCCCGGAGGAGCCGTGAGCGTCGCCGAGCTGGAAGCCCGCATCGAGCAGTCGTGGGCCGCGTCGTCGGCCGGGGGCGCCGTCGATCGCGACGCCGTCGAACAGGTCCTCGCCATGCTCGACCAGGGGCGGCTGCGGGTCGCCGAGCGCGGCCCCGACGGCGCCTGGGTGGTCCACGCGTGGCTCAAGCGCGCCATCCTGCTGTACTTCCGCGTGTCGCCGATGCGCGAGGGGCGGATGGGCGAGTACGTGTTCCACGACAAGATCCCGCTCAAGAAGGACCTCGCGGCCCAGGGCATCCGCGTCGTGCCCCCCGGGACCGTGCGCTACGGCGCGTTCCTCGAGGCCGGCTGCGTGGTCATGCCCGGGTACGTCAACATCGGGGCCTGGGTCGGAGCCGGCACCATGGTCGACACCTGGGCCACCGTGGGCTCGTGCGCGCAGATCGGCCGGCACGTGCACCTCTCCGGCGGCGTGGGCATCGGCGGGGTCCTCGAGCCGCCGGGCGCGGTCCCCGTGATCATCGAGGACGGCTGCTTCCTGGGCTCGCGCGCCATCGTGGTCGAGGGCGTCCGCGTGGGCGAGGAGGCCGTGCTCGGCGCCGGCGTCACCCTCACCGCGTCGACCCAGATCCTCGACGTGACCGGCCCCGAGGAGGTCGTCCACAAGGGCTTCGTGCCCCCGCGCTCCGTGGTGATCCCGGGCACCCGCCGCAAGCGGTTCCCGGCGGGCGAGTACGAGGTGCCGTGCGCGCTGATCATCGGGCGCCGCACCGCGTCGACGGACAGGAAGACCTCGCTCGAGAGCGTGTTGCGGGAGTTCTCGGTCGCCGTCTGAGCGCTACGCCGCGACCCAGGACAACACCCACCGCACCACCGGGGCGGAGAGGCCGTTGCCCACGAGCTTCCAGCCGTCCCGGACCGGCAGCGACCGCAGCCCGTCGACGCGGGTGTGGCCGTGGAGCCGCGCGATCTCCTCCGGCGCGAACCGCCGCAGCGCGCCCGCCGACGTCCGCAGGTACGACCCCGCGTATACCGGGCTGTTCCCGTAGGCGCGCGTGAAGCAGGCCGCCACCGCGTGGTCGTCCTCCTCCTCCACCACGTGCAGGGCGCCTCCGAACCGGTCGAGGACGTCGGCCGGGACAGCGAGATCGGGCCGGTCCGTGCCCAACACCTCGCGCAGCGGGTAGCCCACCTGCGGCGGCGGCCGTGCGACCAGCGGCGTCCGCGAGGCGACGAGGTAGTACCGGCGGCGCACGCCCGGGATGCCCAGGAGCGTCGGGCAGACCTCGCGCGACGCCACGTGCGCCAGGTCCGCGGCCGCGAGCGCCTCCAGCACCTCCCGCTCCGCGTCCGAGCCCTCGAAGCCCGGCACGTTCTCGAGCGCCACCGCCGCCGGCCGCACCTCGCGCACCGCCCGCAGCACGTTCCGCAGGCCCGCCGAGCGCGGATCGTCGAGGTCGCGGCGGTGTCCCCGGATCGAGTGCGGCGTACAGGGCGGCGACATCCACCACAGGTCCGCGCCGAACGCGGCGAGCCACGCGGGCTTCACGAACGCGAGGTTCTTGACTTCGCGCCGGTGCGCCGGGAAGTGGGCGCCGTACACGCCCTGGGCCCGCACGTCGTGGTCCACCGCGCCCACCACCTCGTGGGCTCCCGCTGCCTCCGCGAGGCCTCCGATCCCGCTGAAGAGCTCGAGGATCCGCAAGTCAGGGAAGGCTGGACGGGTAGTTCGGCGAGGGCACCCCCCCCACCACCAGCGGCGCCATCCGCTCGGCCTGGGCCTTCACCTCGGCCCACAACGCGAGCTGGACGGGGTCGGTCGGATCGAACAGATCGTTGAGCTCGAGCGGGTCCACCCGCCGGTCGAACACGTTGATCCGCCCGGTCCAGTAGTAGGTCATCTTCAGGCCGTCCTTCACGGCCATGTTCACGCCGCCCAGGCGGGCCAGGGCATCCGCGTAGCGCACGCGGCCGGGGGGCGCGGTGCCGATCGGGAACCCGGTGACCTCCGGCGGCATCGGCGCGCCCACGAGGTCGAGCACGGTCGGGACGAGGTCGATCGCCGAGGTGGGCCCGGCGTAGCGCCCGGGGACCATGTTCCGGGACCAGAACATCAGGATCCCGTCGTTCTCTTCGCGCTGCAGCCCGTACGCGTGGGTCTGGGAGCCGTGTTCCCAGAACTGCTCGCCGTGGTCGTTCCACACCACCACCAGCGTGTCGTCGAGCCAGCCTTCGTCGTCGAGCTCCTTCCAGACCTGCTCGAGCTCGTCGTCGAGGTGCCGGATCTCGCCGGCGTACAGGATGCGCAGGTGGGCTTCCAGCAGCGACCGCTCGGCCTCGGTCATCGAGGGCCACTCGCCGCGGTCCTCGTAGTGGTTGTCGCGGTTGGTGAGGTCCTTCGGCCAGGGCTCGAGGTCCTCCTCGCCCACGATGTACTCGGGTGGCGGATCGTACGAGGCGTGGGGCTCCATGAAGTGGAGGTGCAGGAACCAGCGGTCCGGCTTGTCCTCGGCGAGCTGGTTCTTGAGCGCCTTGATGCCGGTCTCGGCCACGCCGTCGGCTCCGCCGGTGCCCGGCCGCAGCGACTGGTCGTAGCCCTGGGTGTTGCCCCAGTTCGAGGACAACCAGTCGTTGCCGCTGACGATGACCGAGGAGTAGCCCACGTCTCCGAGCCAGCCGGCCAGGAACTTCGTGCCCTGAGGCACCCGCGGGCGGGTGGTGTCGTTGCCGTTGAGGCGGGGCATGTGGCCACGCTCCACGTTGGTCCGCCCGGCGAGCGTGCACGTGGTGGAGCCGAACGTCCAGCAGCTGCACTGCAGGTGGTCGTCCATGACCATGCCTTCGGCCGCGACCCGGTCGAGGAACGGGGTGAGCTTCTGGTCGCTGCCGTAGAACCCCAGGTGGTCCTTGCGCAGCGTGTCGATCGAGAGGAAGAGGACGTTCTTCGGGACGGCACCGTAGAACTCGAGGACCCCGGACCCCACCTTGGGCAACGAGGTGTCCACCGGGGCGTCGAGCCCGGAATCCCCACCACTACACGCCAGCAACAGGTTCGACAGGAGGAGGTACATGGGGGCAAGATAGCATCCGGTTCCGGAGGTCGCTCGGATGGATGACGGCGAAGACGAGGTCCTCTCCGAGCGGCAGGTGCGCCTCCTGGAGGGCCTGCGGGACGCCGAACGTCACGCGCGCGCGGCCGAGCCCCGGACCCTCGCCCGGAGCACCGGCTACACCGAGTCGTCGATCCGCACGTACTTCACCAAGCGCCTCGAGGGTGTGCTGGTGTTCCGCGACGAGACCGGCGAGTGGCGGGTGCGGGGCGCCCTCCGGATGAGCGAGGAGGAGTTCGCCCG
>JBIKWC010000324.1:0-8269 GCA_044356535.1 Myxococcota bacterium | reverse complement strand
GGATTTCGCGTCGCGACGTTCAACGTCGAGAACCTGTTCACCAGGTTCCTGTTCACGCGCGGGGCGCCCCGGGACGCACGAGAGGCAGGGTTCACCACCGAGGACCTGCGCTTCCGCCTGTCCGACCCCGAATCGAAGCGCCTCACCGCCGACGTGATCGGCACGCTCCGGGCCGACGTCCTCGCGCTGCAGGAGGTCGAGGACCTCGACACCCTCAAGACCTTCCGGGATCGGTTCCTGGGGGGGCGCGCCGTGTGGCCACACGCCCTGGTGATCGACGGCAACGACGAGCGCCGGATCGACGTTGGCGTGTTGTCGCGGTTCCCGATCGTACACGCGCGGTCTTGGCAACACCTCCTCGACCCGAGCACCGGCGATCCCTTGTTCTCGCGCGACTGCCTGGAGGTCGACGTGGACCTCCCGGGGCTGGGGCCGCTGACCCTGTACGTGAACCACCTCAAGTCGATGCGGGCGGACGGCGTACAGGGGCCGGGGCGCGCCGTCACCCACCCGCTCCGGCGGCGGCAGGCCGACACCGTGCGCGACATCGTCTCCGGGCGGTTCCGCACGCCCGCGGACGGCGCGTGGATCGTGCTCGGTGACCTCAACGACTACCCGGAGGAGGACGACCAGGGCCCCACTGCGCTGCGCGGACTCCTCGGCTGGGACGCCCTGGAGAACGTGGTCGAGCGGCTCCCGCCCACCGAGCGCTGGACCCACCACTTCCAGGGCAGGCCCGAGTGGGGGACCGCCCCCGCCCGGCACCAGCTCGACTACGTGCTCCCCAGCCGGCGCCTCGCCCGCGCGAACCCGCGTCCGCCCCAGATCGAGCGCCGCGGCCTGGCGGGTCGGGCCGGCGCGGAGTGGCCCCGCCTGACCGGCGTCGGCTGGCACCACCCCAAGGCCAGCGACCACTGCCCGGTGGTGTTCGAGCTCGACCAGTGGTGACGCCGTGCGGCTGACAGGCATCGTGCCAGCAGCGGGGGAAGGCCTGCGTCTCCGACCGTTCCGCTACCCCAAGGAGCTGCTGCCGGTCGCGCTCGAGGAGGTCGATGGCGGCCTGCGCCCGGTCCTCGCGATCGAGCGGGCGCTGTCATCGCTCCGGCTCGGCGGCGTCGAGCGGGTGGTCGTCGTGGTGGCGGACGCCAAGCTCGACCTCGTGCGCCTGCTCGGCACCGGCGAGCGGCTCGGCCTCGACCTCGCGTACGTCCACCAGGGCGAGGCGCTGGGCCTCGCGCACGCTGTGGCCCGCTGCGCCCCGTGGCTGGGGGGTGGAGCGGGGGTGCTGGTCCTCCCCGACGCCACCTTCGCCCCCGACGACGCCGTGGCGCAGGTCCGGGCCGCGCTGGCCCACGCCGACCTGGCGCTTGGCGTGTTCCCGACCGATCGTGCGTCCGAGCTCGGCCCCGTCGTCCACGACGCAGAGGGCATCGTCGCCGCCGTGCTCGACAAGCCGGCGTCGGCGCCCGTCGTCCCCGACAACACCTGGGGCGTCGCTGCGTTCGGCCCGGCCTTCACCGAGCTCCTCCGTGCAGCGGTGGACCAGCGCCCGAGCGTGGTGCTGGGCGCGGTCTTCCACGAAGCCCTCACCCAGGGGTTGCGCGTCCGGGCCGTCCCCTTCCCTGCAGGTCGCTACCACGACCTCGGCACCACCCGGGGGCTGTCCGAGCTCCTGGTCCGGCGGAGCTGACCTGCGCGGCGCGCCCCGAACCCACCTGTTGCTCGCCCTCGGGCGCGGCGGCATGGGCGAGGTCCGGCTCGGGGTGGAGCTCGCGCGTGGCCTGGTGGCGCGCGGCGACCGGGTGACGCTGCTGGTTCACTCCGCGTTCGCGGCGCTGTTCGAGGGGCTCGGGCTCGACGTCCGGACCTGTGTCCCCGACCCGACACCCGCCGAGGCGCTGTGGGTCACACCGCAGTCCCCGTCGCCCCAGGAACGCCAGATCCGCGCGCTCGCCGCCGAGCTCCGGCCGGACTCCGTCGGGCTCGTGGACTGGGTGCAGTGCTTCGAGGGGCTGCTGCGCACCCGGTGTTCACCGACCCTGCCCGGCTCGATCGCCGGTCCGTTCTGGACCCTCGACACCTGGGACTTCGCGGGCTTCCCCACCCCGGCGCCGGGCCGGCCGCTCGTGTTGGACATCTCCGACGGGGAGCGGGTGAAGGTGGACCCGGGCATCGCGACGTACCCGCGCCGCATCGTCCCGGTCCCGTTCGCCCGCCCGGACGTGGCCGGTGCCTTCCGCGTGTTGCCCGACCCCATCCGGGTCCCGGCGGAGGAGCGCGCAGAGGAGCGGCGCGCCCTGGGCCTCCCTGCGTCCGCCCGGGTTCTGCTGCTGTGTACGGCAGGGTGGCAACACCGACGCTACGAGGGCCGCAACGACCACGCAGCCGCCAGCGTCCCCGCGCTGCTGGCGCTGTACCTGCGCCGCCTCCCCACCGACGTGCACCTGGTGCACCTGGGCCCCGAGCCGTTCGCCGCGATCCAGCTGGCGCTCGGCGATCGCCACCACCACGTCCTGCCCCGGCCGGTGCCGGCGTTCGAGCGCCTGCTCGCAGCCTCCGACGCGCTGCTCTCCCTCAACGCGAGCGCCACCACGAACGTCTCCGCAGCAGCGGCCGATCGCCCCGTGGTGTGCCTGATCAACGACGACGAAGGCGGGTTCGACGGGCTGGACGGGCGGCTCCCCGGCGGCGTCGACCCCGAGGTGGCGGACTGGGCCCGCCAGCACCTCCCGCTCCCACCGCTCCGGATGTGGCCCCTCTCGATGGCAGCTGCGCTCCGTCCGGCGCTCGCGAACAACCCGTGGACCCCGCTCCTGATGCCGACGGCCCTGCTGGATGCGGCAGCCGTCGGGAGCGCGCTGCACGGCGTGTTGTTCGACGAACGGACGCAGGTGGCGCTGGCGGAGGCCAGGGCGCGATACGTCGATCGGGTGCGAACCCTCCCGACCGGCGCCGAGCGGGTGATTTCCCTTCTGGAGACGCCATGATCGGGCTCGCGCTGCTCGGGTGCGCTGCGGGCACCGTCGCCCCCGCCGAGGTCCCGATGTCCGATGGTCAACCGGAGTCCCAGGATGCCGCCTTCGCCGACCTGCGGGCTCTGGTGATCCTGCAGCCAGCAGCGTGGTCGGGGCGCGCCGAGTACAACCCGACCGACCCGGCGCTGCTCGACCCGGTGCTCCGCAAGGTCGTCGACCAGCGGAACTTCGGGAAGGTGCCGGCCACCCACGCCGAGCGCGAGCGGCTCGCGTACGCCATCTCCAACAGCGTGTGGGCGGGTCAGCTGGCTCGGCCGGAGTGGCGGGCGGCGGTGCAGGCGAAGGTCGAGGCGTGGTGGGCCGCCCCGCTCCAGACCACGAGCCCCGACGGCGGGGTGACCCTCGACCTCGGGTTGTGTCCCGGCCCGATCACGGCCTGGAGCGGGGGCAAGTACGGGATCACCACCTCGGAGCACGTCGACCGCAGCCAGCTGCGCCGCGAGGTGGTGGCCGAGCGCCTCGCAGGCCTGGCTGCGGCCCACCCCACCGCCCCCTGGCTCGAGCTGCGGGTCCAGGTGCCGGTGGGGCACCGGTCGCCGGAGACGTACAGGTACCGCTACGACCCGCTCGCGGACGTGTTGTACGTGCTCCTGGCCTCGCAGGAGGGCACGGTGTGGGTGTCGCCCGAGCCGCTCCACGGCGACCTGGGCTCCCTCGCCACCACCCACCCGACCCGCACCGACGAGCTGAAGCCCCTCCGGCGCGGGCGCGACGTGCCCGCGTTCTGACGGCCGCGTTCCGAGCGCTCAGGCTGCGGCGGGCGGGGGAGGTGCGGGGAGCACCACGGTGCCCGGAGCACCTTCGAGGGCCACGGCGCGCAGCGGCTTCTCGAGGGCGTCGTGGGAACCGATGACGAGCCGGAGGAGCCAGGTGATGGCCTCGTCCGTGTAGCCCACGCCGCCCGTGGGGATGGTGACCCGGAAGTATGCCTCCGAGAGCTGGTGGTTGTGGACGTACGCGCCCATGAACGACGCGCTGTTCGCCAGCGCGATCGCGCGATCGAACTCCGCGGCGCGCTCCTTCGGCACGGAGAAGCGGTACGGCAGCGCGAAGGTCGCCATCCCCCGCTCGGGGCGGAACAGCACCCGCAGCAGGTGGTTCGCGTCTTCGGGCCGCGGGATCGCGAGCTGCCCGAGCTCCACGTTCACGAAGGCGCGGACGTTCCCCCGCTCGCACCAGGCGCGGAGCGAGTCGAGGGTCAACAGGTAGGGGTTCATGGGTGCCTCACCACGAAGTGACGGCGTCCCAGGCGCGGCTCGCGCCCGAGGCGATGGCGCTGCCCGCGTCGCGGACGCCCTGGTCCACGTCGATCGTGTAGCCGCCCACCCGCACGTCGAGGTTCGCGTCGGCGATCGACACGTTCGCGCCGACCCCGTTGGCGCCGCCGACCTGCACGTCGGCAGCCCCGCGGCGGGCGTCCACCGAGCCCGCGGCCTGCGCCCACTCCGGCGCGCGCACCGAGCTCCCGAACAGAGCGAGCTCGCTGCCCGCGAAGTTCACGTTGCCACTCGCGGTTCCGCTCGAGAGGTCGACCTGCCCACCGCCGGAGGCCTGGATGTTGGCGCCCGTGCGGCCGACGTCCACGCCGTACCCGAACGCGGAGAGCCGGGTGTTGTCCGCGATCACCCCTACGTTCGCGTCCTGGAACTGGCCCGACGCCGTGCCCCGGGTGGCATCCCACTGGCCAGAGGCGCTTCCGACCCCGACGTTCGCGCGCAGGTCCGTCGAGGCCGCGGCGAGCTCGGTCCCGCCGTACGACAGGGCACCGCCCGCGTTCTGGAGGTTCAACACGTCGAGGTTGGCGTTGGCCACCTGCGCGTTCCCCGTGAGACCGAAGTTCGAGTACTCGCCAGTGGCCGACCCGACGTTGAGGTCGAGCACGTTGGCCGTGTCGGCCCCGATGCGGGCTTCGGCGTCGCCGACGTTCGTGCCGAGGCTCACGTCCGACAGCTGCAGGCCGTGGGCGTTGAGGTCCTGGACGCGGCCCGAGCCCGTGTCTCCGAGCAGGCTGCGCTGGAAGTCGAGCTCGCCGGCGGAGGCGCCGAGGTACCGGCCGCGGCCGATCTCCAGCTCGGTGCCGACCGCTCCGTCGAAGTAGCTGTTGCTGTACCGGGCGTCGTCGAGGCCGAGGTAGCTGTAGTGCGCGTTGCGCGCGCTCACGCTCGTGCCCTGCTCGTTCGTGGTGACGGCCAGGTGGTCTGCACCGGCGTCGTGCACGTGGCCGTGCCCGATCGACAGCTCCTGCTGCATCAGGCCGTCGCCGATGTTCTGAGAGGTCTCGAGGCCGTTCATCGACAGGTAGCTGTAGCGGGCGTTGTCGGCGGAGGCCGAGAGCCCGTTCTCGGTGAGCCGCACGTCGACGTTGTCTGCGCCGCCGGAGTTCACGCCGAGGCTGCCGAGGCGCGCGCGCTGCTCGGCGACGCCCTGCCAGCCCGACTGGAGGTCGAGGTTGCGCATCGAGAACTGGCTGTATTCTGCGTGGTCCGCGCCCACGGCGACACCGTCGCTCGTCACGTCGGCGCGCAGCCCCGTCCCCTGGAAGCCCGTGTCGATCGACTCGAGGCTCCCCCGCGCCGACGCCGGACCATAGTCGAAGTTGTACCCGGCGTTGCGGAGGTGCCAGCCACCGATGGACGCGTTCTCGGCGCCGGCGTGCAACCCGCTCCCGTCGACCGACAACCGGGCGCCTTCCACCGTGTTGTTGTTCTGGAGCTCACCGAGCTGCGCCCCGAACCGACCCTCGCCGTTCTCGCCGAAGGTGCCGTTCAGGTTGACGTCCTTGACGCCCTGTCCCCCGAGCTCGATGCGGCGGGCCCCGGCCTGGAGCCCGTCGCCGTTCAGCGTGAGGTTCGCCCCCTCGATGACCTCGTCGTTGGCGTACTCACCGACCGACAGGTTCGCGTGGAGGCTCCCGGCGTTGACCGAGCCGCGCATGTCCGTGGCCTGGACACCGCCCCAGCGCGCCTGCTCGACCCCGACGTTGGCACCGCTGCCATCGACCCGGACGTTCGCCCCGGTGACGTTGGTGCCGTGCTGGATGCGTCCGGCCTCGACCTGCGCGTTGCCCCAGGTGCCCGAGGTGCCCACGTTCGCGCCTTCGACGCGCCAGCCGTCGGACATTCCGCCGCGCAGATCGAGCCCGTCGGGGCCAACGCCACCCTGGAGGTTCCAGGAGGAGTTCGTGTCGATCGTGCGCGCGCCCGCGTGGACCTCGTTGCCGTTGGTCCACTCGCGGCGCGTGGTCACGTCGGTCGCGCGGAAGCCGCCACCCGAGTACGCCGCGTTCCCGCGGACGCCGTCGGGGCCTGCCTGCACGTCGTACGTCTGGGGAGCACCGTACCACGGGCCTCCGAACGAGGTGCCGCTCTGGAACGAGCCCACCGACGTGGTCAGCGAGCCCGTCTCGTCCGCGAGGCGCACCTGGGCGTTCGACACCGAGACGTCGTCCGAGGAGCGCGCCCGGCTCACCCCCACTGCGCCGCCGTCGGTGACGTAGACCGAGCCCTGCTCCGAACGGGGCGCGAAGCTGACGTTGCCCGCAGACACGGAGGCGCTCGACTGCCCGTACTGGGCGCCGAGGTTCACGTCGTTGGCGCCGACCGACCAGTTGCCGTTGGCGCCGACCCCCGTGCGGTCGCCTTGCCGGTAGGTGTACGCGTTCCCGCCGCCGCCCACGTACGCGTCGCCACCGGCGCGCGCAGAGAAGTCGCCGTACTGCACGGACTCCTGGGCGCGCGTGAACAGCCCCCCACCCACCCCGACCCCTTGCTGGGTCTGGTCGACCTGGCCGGTCAGGTTGTTCCGGACCTCCCGATCGAAGGTGGAGCCGCCGAGACCGACGCCCACCCCGCGGCCGGAGGAGGTGGACCAGCCGTCGCCCCGCTGCCCGGTGCCGAAGCCCATTCCCGAGCCTACGGCCCACGTCTCCCGAGCGGTGTCGGTCGTGGACTGCCCGACGTTGACCCCGGTGCCCATGGTGTTGGACACGAGATCGTAGATGGACTCGGAGAAGGTCCCCGTGTTCTGGGGTCCGTCCTTGCCGCTGTGAACGAGCGCAGCCAGGAAGCCGTTGCCCCAGGACATCGCGCTCGGATCCTGGGATTGCACTGGATAGGTGGCTTCGTCACCGGTCCATCCCGGACCCTGCTGCCGCCGTGTACGGTCGCTCACTCGTCACCTCTGAGGAGAAAGGTGATGGAAGTGGAACCTTCTCGCGAAGGGTGGGATCACCACGATCCCTACCGAACGCTACCACACCCTGCGGCAGGGATCGAAATCGGGAACACACGACCCGCAGGGCGAGGCGACTCACCGGTTCAGTAGCTGTACCCGTAGTAGTAGTAGCCGCCGCTGCCCGGGCTCGTGGTGGTGTAGCCGCCGCTGCCCGGGTTCGTGGTGGTGTAGCCGCCGCTGCCCGGGTTCGTGGTGGTGTAGCCGCCGCTGCCCGGGTTCGTGGTGGTGTAGCCACCGGAGCCGCCGGTGGTCGTGGTGTAGCCACCGGAGCCGCCGCCGCCGGAGCCACCCGAGCCGGTGCTGCCACCAGATCCACCCGAGCCGCCGGTGCTCCCACCGGACCCACCCGAGCCGCCCGTGCTGCCGCCGGACCCACCCGAGCCGCCCGTGCTGCCGCCGGATCCGCCCGACCCGCTGCTGCCCGAACCGCCGGAGCCCGTGCTCCCGCCCGAACCACCCGAATCCCGCCCGGTGTCGGTGTCGGTGTCCGTATCGGTGTCGGTGTCGGTGTCGGTGTCGGTGTCCGAATCGGTGTCGGTGTCTGTGTCCGTATCGGTGTCGGTGTCGGTGTCCGAATCGGTGTCGCTGTCGGAGTCCGCGTCGGTGTCGGCGTCCGAGTCCACGTCCGTCGGGAGGTCGGTGTCGTCGGGGGACGTGGACTTGTCGGAGCCCGGACACCCCGCGAGGCTGACCAGGAAGAAGGGAATCCACGCACGCATGTTGACTCCGGCGCCGACCGCCAACTCAGTATCGCCCGCCGGACCCATCAGCGTCACGCCCCGCTGGCGATATTTCGCACGACCCGAGCTCACAGGCGCGCATCCTGCAGGTTCCAGGTGATGTGCAGCTTCGGGATCGGGACGACGTCCTCCTTCTTCCAGGCGCCGTCCACGAGGGTGTACCGACGGAGGACCCGCGTCCCCTTCTTCTCGGAAGCGGCGTACACCTCGAGCTTGCCGTCGCCGTTCAGATCCGCCACGTCGGTCGCGTGTTCGAATCCA
>JBIKWC010000063.1:0-30441 GCA_044356535.1 Myxococcota bacterium | reverse complement strand
TCGAGGTACCGGACGCAGGCGCGCCCGACTTCTCCGAGCGGCTCGGGCGCGCGCTCCTGGCCCGCGGGGCGCCGCTGGTGGTGCTGGACGGCGTGGACGGGCTCGACGACGCCGCGTTGGCCGCGCTCGCCGGGCCGCTCCCCCGCTGGGCGTGCACCGCCCGGCGCGCGCCCGCGGGGGTGCCTCCCGTCCCGCTGGGGCCGCTCCTGCCCGACGAGGCCCGCGCGCTGGTCCGCGCCGCCCGCCCGGAGCTGGCGCCCGACGCCGTCGAGTGGCTGGTGGACCGCGTGGGAGGGCTCCCGCTCGCGCTGCTGGTCGCAGTCGGCCGGCTCGCGTGGTTGCCGTTCTCCGCGTGGCCCGCGCTGCTCCCGGGGGTGCTGGCCCGCGACGAGGCCCTGGGCAGCACCGTCGACGCCGCCCTGGAGCCGCTCGCGCCCGACGCCCGGCGCGCCCTCGCCGCCGCTGCCGCCGTGCCCCGCCCCCTCTCCGTGCCGCAGCTCGTCGCGCTGGCCGGGGTGCCGCACGCGGGCGTGATCGAGGGGCTGGTGGCCCGCTCGCTCCTGGCGCTCGACGGGGAGCGGGTCGCGCTGCTGCCGGCGCTGGCGGGTCGCGTCCGCGAACGCCTCGGCGGCGTGCCGCTCGACGACTGGGCCGCAGCGGAGGCCCGCCAGCTCGCGGAGAGGTGGAGCGGGCTGGCCCCGGCCTCGCGCGCCGACACCCTCGAGAACGTCCTCGCGGCGGCCGACGGCCCGCGGGGCGCGACGGTGCTGGCGGCCCTGGCGCCGGTGGGCCGGCTGGTGCTCCCGCCCGCGGGGGTCCGGGCGCTCGAGCGGTGGGCCCGCGACGCCGCCGACCCCATCGAGCGCGCGCTCCTGGTGGCGTGGCGCGCCGGGTTGCCCGCGCCCCCCGACTGGGTGGGACCGGCGCTGGACGCCGCCGCCGCCGTGGCCGACCCGGCCGCGTGGGCCCAGGTCTCGGTCCGTCGGGCGCAGCGGCGCCGCTTCCGGGGCGAGCTCGCCGAGGCCGTGGCGCTGGTGGACGACGCCCTGCGCGACCCCCGCGCGTCGGGCCCACGCGCACACCTCCTCGTGGAGCGCGCGATGGGAGCGCGCCGGCGCGGGGACCTCGCTGCCGCTGCGGCCGACCTCGCGGAGGCGTCCGCCCACCTGCCCCCGGACGCCCCGTGGCTCGAGGTGCGGCTCGTCGGGACCCGCGGGATGGTGCTCGGGGACCTCGGCCGGAGCGTGGAGGCCGAGGCGCTGCTGCGCCGGGCCCTCGAGCTCGCCGAGGCCCAGGGCGACCCCGAGAACGCGCAGATCCTGCTCGGGAACCTGGCCGGCTTCGCGCTCGGCCGCGAGGACCTGGCGGAGTCGGCGCGCCTCGTGCGGCGGGCGCTCGCCTTGCAGCGGCGCACCGGCCAGCGCCGCGGAGAGGCCGTGTCGCTCACGAACCTCGGCCTGCTCGAGCTCGTGCGGGGCGACCTCGGCGAGGCGGAGGCGCTGCTGGTGCGGGCGCGGCTCCTCCACGAGGGGGTGGGGGACCCGCTCGCCCTGGGCCACACCGTGGGGGTCCTGGGCCGCCTGTACCACGTCCGCGGCGCCGTGGAGGCCGCAGACCGCGCGTACACCGAGGCCGACGCGCTGCAGGGCGCGGGGCTCGGCGGGGCGCTCGTGCGGCTCCTCCAGGGCATCCTGTGGTTCGGAGACGGCCGCGCTGCCGCCGCAGGGCCCCGGTGCGCTGCCGCCAGCGCGGAGCTCGCCGCCGTGCCGAAGCTGGTGGCGCTGCTCGCGCCGCTCTGCGGCCCCCACGACCCAGCGGTGGCCCGCCGCGTGCTCGGCAGCGCGGCCCTCGACGCCGCTGGCCGCTGATCAGGGGAGCGCGGCGAGGAAGCCGTGGAACGCCTGCGCGTCGGCCTTGGGGATGCCGGCGCCCCAGGAGATCCCCGACCAGGCGTGTTCGCGGCCCTCCACCTCGAACGACCACGTCCGGGTGCTGCCGCTCCCGTCGACCCGGCTCCGGGCCAGCGCGGTGAGCGGGAGCGTGGAGTGGAACCACAGGAACCCCGTGACCGCGCTGCCGTGCCACCGGTGGAGCCGCGTGGTCGTGGCCACGAGGTACGTCGGGCGCCAGGCGAAGGTGTACAGGATCAGCCCCGGCAGGATGCCCAGGGCGAACAGGGCGTAGGTGGCGACGCGCATTGGCGCGGAGGGCACCCGGTAGCACCGGGCCACGCCCACCACCGTCTCCCCGGGCTCGAGCGACAGCCGCTTCGTGAGGGTGGACGACATCAGAGCGGCTGCAGGGCGGTGAGGTCGGACCGCTGGTCGGCGGGGACCAGCGCGCGCAGGGCGGCGTGCGTGGCAGCGAGCTCTCGCCGGGCTGCAGCGTCCACGCCGCGGGCCTCGGCCTCCCGGCGCACCACCGCGTCGGAGGTGGTGGCGTTGAGGCCACGCGCGAGGGCGTTGCACACGCGCACGAGCCGCGCCACCTGCTCCTCACCGGAGACGGCGCCCTGGCGGAACCCCGCGAGCGGCAGGAGCTCCGCCACCTCGCGGCCCCTGGCGGCCGCCGTCGTCTGCTGGTTCACCGTCATGCCCACCGCGACGGTGTCGGCCTCGGCGAGCGTGCTCGGCCGCGTGCGGTCCCACTCGTCTCCCGTGAGCTCTTGCGCCAGCGCCACCGTGACCCACCACCACATGCGACCTCCTGCTCCCTGGTACGTCGGGTCGGGGCGCGGTCACGGTCACGTCTGGGTCACGGGGCCGCGCGGGAGCTCCCGGAACGACAGGGGCCGGCCCCCCGGCGGCTGGAACAGCGCGTGCTGCAGGGTCTGCTCCGGGATCTCCACCTCGACGGCGTCGAGGGTCACGGTGAAGCTCGCGGCCGACGCCAGGTCCACGAGGTCGCCGCCAGCGCCGGGGCCTCCGCGGTCGCGTCGGGGCTCCGCACCCCCAGAGGGTCAGCCACAGGTCGATCACGCGCGTGGGACGGTGTGGAGCGAGAGCAGGGCCGCCATGTCGTCGGCGTGCTCCTCCTCGACCGCGAGGATGCCTTCGAGCAGGCGGCGCGTCGTGGAGTCGTGGACCCCGAGCGCCGCCAGCGCCGCGCGGTACTTGTCGATGGCGATCCGCTCGCTGACGAGGTCCTCGGTGATCATCTCGACGAGCGTCACGCCCTCGCCGTACGCCGCGTGCGAGCGGCTGGTGAGGCGGTCGGGGTGCAGATTGGGGGCGCCGCCGAGCTGGAGGATGCGGCCCGCGAGCTGATCGGCGTGGCCGAGCTCCTCCACGGAGTGCGCCAGGAACTCGGCGGCCACGCGCTTCTCGGCCAGGCCCTGGGCCATGAAGTGGTGGCGCCGGTAGCGCAACACGCACACGAGCTCGGTGGCGAGCGCGTCGCCGAGCATCCGGACCACCGCCGCGCGGTCTCCTTCGTAGCTCTGGGTCACGGCGCCACGGGCCAGGTCGGACGGGTCGTGGGGGCTGGGGTCGTCGGGTGGTGCATGCAGGTCTCCCTGCCGACTCCCGCACGGCCCGTGCCACCGGGAGTCGCGAGAACCAACGGTTCCACCGTGCCCGGCAGTGTCCGCGGACGCCCGGTGGTGTCCGCGGGCGGTTCACTGCTCGAACATCTCCGGGATGCCGCTGGACGGCCCCTGCGCGCCGCGTCGACCCGTCAGGCGGGCGAGGTTGGCGGCTTCGGTCGCCTGGCGCTCCACCAGCTCCTGCTCGTAGCGTCGGCCCGCCGGGCAGCTCCTGGGAGACCTAGAACCCACAGAATGCCCACGCCGTGGGCGCGAGCGCCGCTCCGAGCACGTTCCTCATGTCTCCTCCGGTGGCGGTCCAACGCCACGCCCGGAGCTTCCTTACAGCGACGCAGCCCGCTTCTTGGGACCCACGAGGGTGTCGAGCCAGGCGCGGACCACCACCTCGCCGCTCGCGTCCGTCAACACCACCGGGACCTCCCAGTTGCGGCGCTCGGACGAGTTCGGGACCGGGCAGTCCGAGGTGCCCGTGATGGGGCCGCGGGCCTTCTTGACGTACTCGAGGCGCATGCCGGCCACGATGAACCGGGCGTCGTCGGGCAGGGAGTACGCGAGGGCGAGGTTCCCCGTGAGCTCGCACAGGTTCGCGAGCGCCACGGCGTGGACCGACCGCAGGTGGTTGCGGACGGAGGGGCGGTCGGCCATCACGACCTCGGCGTGGCCCGTGCGCAGCGTCTGCACCTTGGCGCGGATGGAGCCCGTGTAGGGGGCGGCCCGCCCGACGAGGAGCGAGAACAGGGTTCGGCCCCCCGGGAAGGGAGACAGGCGGTCCCACAGCGTGCGCAGCGGGTTGCCGGTGGCGTCGAGGTCGATCACGATGTCGCTCGCTGGTGGGGCCCCCCGCGTATCTCCTCGGACCCCCCGGTCGGTGGAGGTCAGGTGCAGAGCTCGGACCCGATGGGCGAACGGCCGGGGAAGATCCTGCTGAACGGCAACGCGGAGTCGATCGACCGCTTCGCCACCCTCGCCGACCGGTGCCTCGGCCCCTCGACCCACCGGGACGACGGCCTGCGTGAACGAGACGGGGTCCTGGTGTGTACGGCGGCGTGGGGGCCCACCGAACGCAACGACGCTGCGGTCCGCAGGGCCTTCGCGCGGCTGGGGCGCGGGCAGAAGGGCAAACACGTCGAGAACCTGGGCATCTACACCGCGTTCCAGCGGTTCCTGGCCGAGCGCCCCGTGGTCCAGACCCTGTACGAGGAACACGAGGAGGTCTGGCGCGAGCTGTACGCCTCGTACACGCTCGAGAACGACGCCACCGTCGCCCGCATCCGGGCGCTGTGGGAGCGGGCGAAGACGGTGTTGCCCGGTGTGTCGTTCGCGGACCTGCTCTCCGACAAGGAGGACCTGCCGCCGGGGCCGCGCACCCGGCCGACCTCGGTGTTCCTGCGGACCGCGTACTCGCGCCAGCTCGAGCGGGCGGTCGCCGACCTGTGGGACGCCGACGAGCGGCACGCGTCGGGCCTCAAGCAGCTCTGGACCCACTTCCACCTCGCCGCGGGCATCGAGTTCGACGGGATGTGGCAGGAGCTGCGCCAGGGGCTCGTGCAGAAGGTGCTGGACACGTCGATGGTGGTGATGCCGGGCGGCTCTCCGTCCCGGTTCCTGATCGGCTGGCGCTTCTTCGCGATGGAGTACGTGGTCACGGAGGCCCTGCGGCGCGGCATCTCCATCTTCGGGACCAGCGCGGGGGCGATGTGCCTGGGCCGGCGCGTGGTGGTGTTCAACGACAAGGGGAACCCGCGGCAGGAGTTCCAGATCCTCGAGAACGGGCTGCGGCTCGTGGAGGGGCTGCAGATCTTCCCCCACGTGACCGACCGCGTGCAGACGGACGACCCGATGAACCTGGCCTACCTCGCGGCCCGCTTCCGGCACCGGGCGTGTGTCGGCCTGAACCAGGGCAGCGTGCTCGAGCTCGTGCCCTCGAACGGGCGGTGGAAGGGCCGGTCGGTCGGGGACGAGGACGTGGTGGTGTTCGGCCACACGGGCGAGAAACACCGGTTCCCGCCGGGGAGCGCGGTCCCCGACGTGGAGTGAAGGCCCTCCGACGGGGTATGGAGGGCGCGGGAGAGGTGGTGTTCCTCGACGACGTCCAGCAGTTCCTCCGCGAGTCCGGGACGACCCCGACCGCGCCCCGGCGTTGGGAGCTGCCCCCGGGCTTCGACCTCGCGGGCCGGCGGGAGCAGGTGTGGCGCGTGCTGGAGGCGATGGAGCAGTCGCCGCGCGGCTCGGTGCGCGCGCGGTGGGAGTTCCTGTGCGCGTGGAGCGTGCGACCGCAGGCGGTCGAGGACTGCGTCCGCCGGACCGGCGGCCCGTTCTTCGCTGGCCTCGGGCGGCGGCTCTCGCTGGAGCAGCAGCACGCGCTGATGGACCACGCGCTCACCGAGCTCCTCTGGGACGAGGTCCGTCCCTGCGCGGGCCAATCGGACACGACCCTCCAGGTCCTGCGAGAGGGCTACGCCCCGCTCTACACCCCCGTGGACCTGACGCGATGGTGTGACGAACACCTGCTCATCGATCGGGTGGGCTCGACGACCGGGCTGGGGCGGTTGGCGTGTGTGCTGCGGGGCGGAGACGCGGTGGAGTTCCTGCTCGCGGTGGGCGTGGAGCTGGCGGTGTCTCCGGCCGATCCCCACCGGATCGGCGAGGCATGGCTGCGCGCCCTGCTGGAGGGGCCGGTTTCCTGCGACCCGGACTTCGAAACGCCACTGAGGCGCCTGGCGGACCTGGGCCCCGCCCAGCGCGAGGAGCCGCACCCGGCGTTCGAACGGTTCACGCTGCACCCAGCGAGCGTGCCGATGGTCCGCCGGGTGCTCGACCCCGACTCGCGGTTCCGCTCGCTCGCCCGGACAGCGCTCGAGGCGGAGCGGGGCCTGGCGGTCGACGGCGTGGTCGGGCGCCCCGTCCAGGAGTCGACGGACGCCCACTACGCCCGCTCGGTGGCGCACGAGGTCCGCAACCTCCTCCTCCCGCTGCAGACGGCGGTCGGTGGGTTGTGGGAGGAGCTCGGCTCCGACCGCCCCGACCTCGAACGGCGCAGCGCCCTGCGAGGCCGCATCGAACGCGCCCTCGGGCGGCTCGCCGACTTCGCCTCCGAGACCGTCAAGCTGTCCACGGCCCTCGTACCGGAGACGCTGCGCCTCGCCGACGTCGTCGCGGTAGCCATCGAAGCCACGGCCGTGGAGCGCAACGGCCGGATCGAGGTCTCGTCGGCGTTGCGCGAGGAGCGCGTGGTCGGCGCTCGCCAGGACTGGACCCACGCGTTCACCAACCTGCTGCGGAACGCCGCGCAGGTCCGGAAGGGTTCGGGGACCGTCTGGGTGTCCGCGTTCGTGGACGACGCCGGCGGCCTGCACCTCTACGTGGACGACGATGGTCCTGGCGTGCCGGTGGAGCAGCGCGAACAGGTCTTCGAGCTGGGCTACAGCCTGCACGGGGGCGGCGGCTTCGGTCTCGCGAGCGCGCGTCGCGCGGCCCACCTCGCAGGGGGTACGCTCCAGTGTGAGGACGCTCCGCAGGGCGGCGCCCGCTTCCACTTCACCCTGCCACGCCGGAGCGTCGGATGAACCCCAGGGTCCTGCTGGTCGACGACGACGAGGACGTCCTCGTCAGCTACGAGGACCTCCTGCGCAAGGGGGGGTACACGTTCGGCCGGGCCACCAGCCGGGAGGAGGCCCTGCGTCTCGCCGAGGGGGAGGGTCCCTGGGACGTGGCGCTGGTCGACGAACGGCTGAACGGACCAGCGGGTCCGGCGGGGGCGGCGTCGCTGGTGGGAGCGCTCGCCGCCAGGGCGCCCGAGGTCCTCGCGCTGGTTGTGACCGGCTACGCCCGCGAGGAGCTGGTGCGCGACGCGCTGGTCGCCGGCGCGTGGGACTACCTCCAGAAGGACCAGTTCCTGCCGCTGTTGCTTCCCCAGAAGGTCCGCCAGGCCACCGAGGTCGCGGTCGCGCGGCGGCTGGCGCGGACCTCGCCGGCCGACCTCGAGAAGGAGCTCCGGTCCTCCTGGCAACAGGCGCGGCACGAGACCGACAGGCATCGGAAGGGGCGCCTGCTGGAGACCACGCTGCGCCTGCTGTTCCAGACCCTGCCGGGGCTCTCGAACGTGCGGACCAACTTCCGCTCGGAGGCCGAAGAGCTCGACCTCGTCGTCCGGAACGAGTCGACGGATCCGCTCCTCGTCCGGGAAGGGTCCCTGTGGCTGGTCGAGTGCAAGAACTGGTCGCGCGCCGTGGATCCGAAGGAGGTGACCGCGTTCCGCGCGAAGCTCCGCGACCGGTTCACCCGCACCCGGCTCGGGTTGTTCGTGGCGATCGGAGGGTTCACCGAGAACGTCGGGAAGGTGCTGAGCCGCCAGTCGAACGAGCCCGAGCTCGTGTTGACGGTGGACGGTGCGGAGCTGACCGCATGGATCGAGGCCACTGACCGCGTGGAGTGGCTGAAGTCCCACCTCGAGCGGGCGCTGCTCCGGGGGTAGGTCGGGGCGAGGTCGCTGGCGACCCTCAGGGGGCCCGGGGCGTCTTCCGGCAGGTGGTGGTGTCCACGAGCTGGATCGCCAACCGATCACACGGGAACGGCACCGACACGGCGGAGCTCGCCACGTCGCCGTTCGCGTCGGCGGTGAAGGTGTGGACCAGGCGGTCGCGCCGCAGGTCGACGGCGACCTGTCCACAGGCGTACGTGCGCAGCTCGTTGCCCGGCAAGCCCACGATGAGCTCGACCGGGCCGTTGGGCGTGAGGCCCCGCGCAGCCAGGCTCGCTCCGGTGGAGCACGTCCCGGCCACGGTGAGGCACCCGACCGCAAGCGGGTCGTCGTCCCGGCAGTCGTCGCCACCGAACGCGTCCGCGTCCTGGCCGTCCCCGTCGGCGTCGAAGTCGTTGTCGGGGTCACAGTCGGCGTCGACGCCGTCGTAGTGCTCCTCCTGCTGCCCGTGGAACACGGTCCCATCCTCGGGTGCGCAGTCGGTGAGGTCCGGATCGCCGTCGAGGTCCCGATCGAGCGCCCCGGCGATGGTGACGCCCGCCGCCACGCCGGTCGAGTACACCTCGGCGAGGCCGTCCTGGTCGGCATCGAGCACCGCGACCGCCTGCCCGACCGAGGAGGTCCCGTACGGCGCGGGGTACCACCAGGCCTCCGTGATCCCGGAGGGCGTGCCGTACTCTGCGGACAGGGCACCCCGTGCGCCGCCTTCGGGCGAGTACGACGGCGAGCCGATCACGAGGTCCGGCGACCCGTCTCCGTTGAGGTCGCCCCCGCCGGCGAGGGCTGCCCCGAAGCCCTCCGAGCCAGCGACCCCGTCGACCTCGCCCGTGCGCTCCACCCGCAGCGCCGGGCCGGTGGGGGAGCCGCCGTAGACCCAGATGCGGCCGGGGCCCGCCGTGAGGCTGCCCATGCCCACGACGAAGTCGTCGAAGCCGTCCCCGTCCAGGTCGCCGACGCCGGTCAGCGCCTGGCCGAACACGAACGCGTCGACGTCCCCGACCAGGGTCCAGTCGGGCGTGGTGGACGGTCCCCCCGGTCCCCCGCGGAAGATCCGGACCTCGCCGACAGCGTCCCCACCCGCGACGCCGAGGTCCACGAACCCGTCACCATCGATGTCACCGAGGGGGGCCACCCGGGACCCGAACGCGAGCAGGGTGCCCGACCCCGGGATCGTCCAGGAGGGCGCCACCGCCGGCCCACCCGGTCCACCGCGGAACCCGAGGACCGCGCCCCGCCACGCGCCCGCTGGCGGCGCCCACGTGGGCATCCCGGCGATCACGTCGGACCAGCCGTCCCCGTCGAGGTCGGCCCCGGTCACCGAGGCACCCAGCCCCGCGCCGGCCACCCCGGACTCCACGGACCAGGCGGCGGTGGTCGCGGTCCCGTTCGGGCCCCCGAGGTAGACCTGCACGCGGCCTTCGCCAGCGGTCGGGTGGGAGAACGCCCGCTCGCCCAGAGCGAGATCGTCCGTGCCGTCGCCGTCCACGTCCCCGACCGTGGCCACCACGTAGTCGCGGGTCGAGAAGGTGCTGGTGAGCGTGGTCGTGGGGGAGCCCTCGAGGCCCTGGGCGCCGCCGCAGTAGACCTCGGTGTCGGTGCCGGGGGTCTGGACCACGAGGTCGGCGAACCCGTCGCCGTCCACGTCGCCGGCGGCGCCGAGCCACGAGGCGTCCACGCCCCAGCCGGTCGGGGAGGGCACCGCGCGGGCGCCCAGCTGTCCGCCCGACGGCCCGGCCACGTCCGTACATCCGACCAGCGCCAGCCACGTGGTCGTCAGCAACGGCACCTCCGGCCGGAGCTTACCGCGCTTCCCCGTCCGTGTTCGGCGCCGGCCAGGACCTGCAGCGCGAAAGGTCCCACGTGCGTCATGGGCCCAGTGTCCTCCACGGGCGCGGAAGGCCCCCTCCGCTGCGGCTGCCGGGCCACGGCCCGGACCGCTACGAGAAGGAGGTGGACGTCGTCGACCTCGCTCCAGGGTCGGACGTGCGCGCGTGGACCGACGACGGTGCCCCGCTGGCCTGGGTCGCCGGAGACCGCGCGGCCGTGTTGCTCGCGAGCGTGCGCGCCTCCGACGTGTGCCCCGTCACCTCTCCCCAGGGCGAGGAGGCGCTGGGCCAGCTGCTGGTCGCGCTCGTGGAGTCGATCACCCGCTGACGGTCAAACGAGCCGGGGCAGGACGTCGGCGAGCGACAGCTCCACCTTCGAGGTCGCCACCGCGTCAGCGCGGGTGGGTCCCAGGTTCACCACGTGGATCGGCAGCCCGCGCTCGTGGGCCCGCTTCACGAACCGCCAGCCGCTGAACACGGTGAGCGAGCTGCCCACCACGAGCAGGTCCGTGGCGGCCTCGAGCCACGCGTACGCCGTGTCCACCCGGTCGCGGGGCACGTTCTCGCCGAAGAACACCACGTCGGGCTTCCACCGACCGCCACACGCGCAGACCGGCGCGACGAACGCCCCCAGGTCCACGAGGTCCGCGTCGCCGTCGGGGGCGGGCGCGGCCTCGCCGCCGGGGTGGGTCAAGGCCAGCTCGGCCTGGAGGTCGGCGCGGTCCCGGCGGAGCCCGCACCCCAGGCACACCACGTCGCGCAGGGCCCCGTGGAGCTCCACGAGCTGGCGCGAGCCGGCGGCCTGGTGCAGCGAGTCCACGTTCTGCGTGACGAGCCCCGTGAGGCGCCCTGCGGCTTCCAGGGCCGCGAGCGCGTGGTGCGCGGGGTTCGGGCGCGCGCTGCACAGGCGGGGCCAGCCCAGGAACGAGCGCGCCCAGTAGCGGCGGTAGGCTTCGTCGTCGTGCACGAACGAGCGGAAGGCCACGGGCTGGCGCGCCCGCGCGAGGGTGCCGGGGCCGCGGTAGTCCGGGATCCCCGACGCGGTCGAGCAGCCGGCGCCGGCCAGGACGAACAGGCGGCTCGCGCGGAGGGCCGAGGAGAGCGCGTCGACGGGGTCCATCTGCCGGGGGTAACGAGGCCGCGCGGGCGCTACACTGCCCGTCCGGAGGAGCCGTGGGGCCGACGCGACGGGCGATGTTGATCGGGGGAGCGGGGCTCGCGGTCCTGGGGTGCACCGGGGGCGGCCGGAAGAGCGAGGTCCCCCCCGAGGAGCCCCGCGGCAAAGGCAAGGCGAAGCAGCGGGCCGCCGACGAGGGGTCCGCGTTGTTCCGGGTGGACCCCACGGTGGAGCGGCCGTCGGTGCGGTGGGACCCGTCGCCCGCCTGGTTCCGCAGCGCGCCCGGCCTGTGGTGCCCGAACACCAAGACCGCGGGGAGCGTGCTCCTGACCTTCTCTCCGCGCGGGAAGAGCCGCGAGGACCTGTGTGACCGCATCAAGAGCTACCGGGAGCTCCCGTCGCTGCTCGAGGGCGCGCGGGCCTACGGCACCGACGTGCTCTACCTCACCGACTGGTACGAGGGCCTGCCCGGCACCAGCTGCGACGAGTACTGGCGGCACAAGGCGACGTACCAGCCGCGCGCCGATCTCGGGGGCAAGGCCGCGCTGATCGAGGGGCTCCGCGCCGTGAAGGCGGCAGGTGGCCACGTGATCCTGTACGTCGAGCCGTTCGTCCTCGACAAGGAGAGCGAGCTCGGGAAGCAGAAGGGCAAGGACTGGGCGCTGATCCGGACGGACGGCCACCCGGACGAGCCGTACCCCGGCGCGTGGAAGCTCTGTCCGAACGCGCCCGGGCTGGTGGCGCACTTCGAGGAGATCGCAGACCGGGTCGTCGGCGAGTACGGCGCCAGCGGCCTGTTCCTGGACAGCTACGGCAACCAGCGCGGGTGGAAGTGCGTCGAGCGGTCCCACGGGCACCCGCCCGGCGAGGGTCAGGTGTTCGACGACGGTGCGCGGAAGCTGGTCCGCGCCATGGCGGAGGCCGCGCGCAAGCGGGATCCGCAAGCAGTGGTGATGGTCGAGGGCAGCAAGATGCCCGGGTTGTTCACCTCTGCCGGGGGGGCCCAGGACTGGGGGGTACACGAGCTCGCCAAGCGGTGGTCGTGGCGGGAGGCCGGCAACGTGGCCATCTTCTCCGTCGGGTGGTCGCTCGACGACGTACACCAGGTGCTGGCGCTCGGCCACCGGCTCGCGGTGGGGGGCGACTGGTGGTCGGGTGCGGCCACCGGCACCTGCGCGCAGCAGGTCGCCGACGCGCGCGCGCGGGTCGGCGAGCCGAAGGACGACCGCATGCGGCGGTACGCAGCGGAGGAGCTGTTCCGCGAGCTGCACCGGTTCCGCAACGGCGCCCTCCTCGCGGGGCGCGCCGTGCCGAGCCTCGAGGCCCTCACGCCGCGGCGGTGGGACCAGAACGAGGTGTTCGAGAGCCGCGAGGCGTTCGCCGAGCTGCTCGACCGCTGCGCCGCCGCCGCCGAGCGCATCGACGAGGCCCTCGGCGGGGGAGCCGACCTCGCTGCGCCCCAGGCGCACCTGCGCAAGCTGCTGACGGCGAGGGCCCGCTTCGCGGAGGTGCTGCAGGGCGCCGAGATCACCGTGTTGCCCGCCCCGTCTCCCGCGTCGGCGGCCTACCGGTTCGACGGCCCGCGGGGCACGGGGCTCACGTGCGTGAACGTGGGCGACGAGCCGGTGCGCGCGGGGCTCGGCGTCGATGGCGGGGTGTTCGAGGACCTGCTGGCGGGCGGCAAGGAGCGGGCGCAGGGCGCGCTGCGCGTCGAGGTGTCCGGCCACTCCCTCGGCATGTGGGCGTCACCCCGGGCCTGACGCGGGCGCTCACCGCGGGAACACGACCTTCTCCAGCAGCTGCTGGGTGAAGTCGTGGTGGGCGAGGTACGCGAAGCGCACCGCGTCCCGGACGAGGCGCACGCGCACCCGCGCCACGTGGTCCACCGCGCGACCGTCCACCACCACGCGCACCGGCCGGCGGTCCAGCTCCTCGACCGCCACCTCGGCCACCACGTTCACCGGCAGCGCCACCGACGGGAGCTTCGGGCGGTGGGGGCAGATCGGCGTGATCTGGAGCACCTCGAGCAGCGGGTGCATGGGCTGGCCCCCCGCCGAGTACGCGTACGCGGTGGAGCCGAGGGCGGTCGCGAAGATGAGCCCGTCGGCGACGAGCTGCTCGACCACGGTCACGCCGCTGACCCGCAGCTGGAGCCGCGCGGCCTGGCCCGTCATGCGCTCGAGGTACACGTCGTTGACCGCGGACTCGGTGGAGGTGGTGCCGTCGGTCTTGACGATCGAGGCCTCGACCATGGGGAAGGCGATGACGCGCCAGCTCCGCTCGGAGAGCTCGCGGGCCACGAGGTCGAGGTCGCCCACGTCGTTCATCAGGAAGCCGAGGGTCCCCGCGTTGAGCGGCAACCACGTGCGGCCGGTGCCGTGGTCGGCGACGGTGCGCAGCATGAACCCGTCGCCACCCATCACGAGCGACACGGGCTCCGGGGGGAGCCACGTGGGGCCGAGCCGCTCGAGGAGGGCTTCGCGGAGCGCGGTGGCCCGGGGGTTCCGCTCGTCGCACAGGATCATGGGGCGCCTCCGGGTTCGTGGTCGAAGTCCACCAGCGCCGCCACGGCGCGCGCGAGGCGGGACGTGGCCACAGGGTCGGTCGACGGCGGGCTCTGCCAGGTCAGGACCAGCAGGCGCTCGCCGCGGGGGACGGCCCACAGCTCGACGAGCGCGGGCGTCCCGAGCCCCGGGAGCGCGTCGGGCGGGGGGAGCAGCACGGCATGGCGGGCCGCGGGGCGGTCGTCGACCCACACGGTCCCGCGGTCGAACAGCACGCAAACGCAGCCGTCGAGCAGGCCCTCCACGAACGCGGGGGCGAACGGGTCGGTCGGGGCCACGAGCTCGGCGCGGAGCTGCCCGCCGAGCAGCGGTGCCGTCAAGTGGTCGGACCCGCTGGTCGCACCCGCGGGCAGCCAGGTCGCGCCACCCCCGGGCAGGGCCACCCACGACCAGCCCGTCACGTGGGTCTCCTCGTCGGTGGGTCCGTGGGCGATCACGGTGACGGGCGCGCCCTGCTCCCACCGGACCGTGGCGAGGGGGCGTCCCGCAGCGTCGCGCTGGTGGTCGAGGACGGCCTCCTTCGTGGTGTGGACCCACCGCACCACGAGCCCGTCGGGGAGCACGGAGAGCGCGTGTTCGGCGTCGCGTCGCCGCTGCCACCGCCCGGAGAGGCGGCCGTCCACCTCGTCCACCCTGGCGTACCAGCGGACCTCCGGGACCTCGCCGGCGCGCGGAAGCGGAGGCAGAACGTCGGCGATCGCGGCTGGAGTCCACCACATGCGGCGGAGCCTACCTCAGCGGGCGGCCGGCGGGTGCCACGGGTCAGCGGAGATCGGTGTCGGGCTCGAGGAACGGGCCCAGGCGGACCTGCAGCCCGAGCTGGAAGCAGAAGCCGGCGCCGGGGTCGCCGGAGGGCGTGGGGGGCGTGACGAGCTCTCCACCGCCGTCCACCTCGGTGCGGGTGGTGCCGCCGATCGGGACGCTCGCGAGCAGGCGGGCGTAGGGCACGAGGTGCTCCGACGCCGTGACCTCGACGCCCGGCAGCACCTCGAGGAACGTGGCCGTGGGCGCGTCGATGCGGTCGAAGGTCTGCTGGGCCGGGATGCCGGCGCCTTTCCACCAGGCGAGCCCCGCGCCGACCGTGGGCCGGACGGGCCAGCGCGGGAACGGCGCCACGTGGGCCCGCGCGCCCCACTGCCAGGTGGAGATGCCGACCGACGTCTCCTGGCTCGGCAGCGGGACCTGGCCCTCCACGTCTTCGTCGTACTGGTACGACGACTCCCCGGGGCGCACCCCGCCCGCGAAGCCCACCTCGAGGAACGGCAACACGCCCACGCCCACCTCGAAGTCGAAGTTGGGCGCGCTGCCCCGGGTGACCTCGAGGAGCTGCGCCGAGTCGACGGGCTGCAGCGTGTCTTGCGACAACAACACCTGGCCCACGTACCGCTGGTTCCACGGCCCGGGCCCCACGCCGCCGCCCACGCGCACCAACAGGCTCGCGGTCCGGCCCCAGCCCGACTCCTGCCAGCCCTCGTACGTCTCGCCCGAGTTGGCGAAGCGCAGGTACTCCCCGGGTGACATCTTCATCCGCTCCCAGGGCGGGCGGTCGTCGCGGCCCTCGTACTCCGCGAGGTCGGCGCGGGTCATTCGGGGGCGCTGGATGTCGGCCTCGACCTCCGACACCACCGCCACGCCGAGCTTGCTCTCGAGCCGGTCGAGGGCCTTCGCGATCTGGTCCTTGCGCGCGTCGGTGAGCTCCTTCTGGTCGGGATCGGTGCGCTCGCGGAGGTCCTTCAGCGCGTGGTCTCCGCGGACCACCTCGTCGAACAGCGACATCACCCCGGTGACCACGCCGTCCTCGGACCCCGCCGGCACCGGCACCGAGACCGACACCACCTCGCGGCCGTCTCCGATGTCCACGATGTGGAAGGTGGCGACGAGGAGGGTCTTCCCGGCTTCGTACTCGTCGGGCTCCCGGCGCACGGTGGCGCCCACGGTGCGCTCGACCCCCGCGCGCTGCCCGATCACGAGCGCGCAGCCAGCGTACCGGTTCGGCGGGCACCCGAGCAGGTAGGTCCTGGCGTCGTAGCCCTGGACGTCGTAGTTCGCGACCTCCGACATCGGCGTGAGCTGGTTCGTCGCGCCGAACCGGGCGTTGAGCATCGCCTCCAGCGCGGTCGCGTCGGCAGCCCACTCGCTCGACTCGGGCTGCACCGTGGTGATCAGCAACGAGTCGTAGTTGTACGCGGCCTCGGCGCCGGGCTCCGGGGCTGCCGGCGCGGGGGCGGGCGCGGTCGGCTCGGGCTCGGGCTCCGGGGCGCCGGGGACGGGCAACACGGGGTCGTCGTCCTCCGGGACCAGCGGGTCGTCGGCGCGGGCGGTCTGCAGCCCGGCGAGGCCGGCGAACAGGAGCGTCATGCAGGTTCCTCGGGAGGGGAGGCGCGGGAGCGGTCGGGGCCGCGCCCGCATGCTACCCCAACGTCCGCGAGGGACCGATGCGCGAGACCGTCCTCCGACTGTTGCGACGGTGGTCGGGCGTCACCAGTACGATCCCCGACGACATCGTGATCACCGGCGCCCGCATGGAGCTGGGTCGCGACCTGTACCACCTGTTCCTGCGGGCGCGGTGGTGGGTCTCGATCGCGGCCATCGCGGGCACGTTCCTGCTGGTGAACGTGGTCTTCGCCTGCCTGTACGTCGCGGTGGGTGGCGTCGAGAACGCGCGCCCGGGCTCGTTCGCCGACGCGTTCTTCTTCAGCGTGCACACGGTCGCCACGATCGGGTACGGGTCGATGTACCCGACCTCCACCGCCGCACACCTGCTGGTGGTCGTCGAGTCCGTGGTGGGCCTGCTGGTCACGGCGTTGTCCACGGGCCTCGTGTTCGCGAAGTTCACCGTCCCCGACGGCCGCATCCGGTTCGCCCGGCACGCCGTCGTGGCGCCGCTCGACGGGGTCCCGACCCTGATGATCCGCGTCGGCAACGAGCGCGGCAACGCCGTGGTCGAGGCGAACTTCCACGTGACGCTGGTGCGCACGGAGCACACGGCCGAGGGGCACGTGTTCTACCGCAACCTCGACCTGCCCCTGTCCCGGCACCGCGCCGCTTCGCTGTACCGCAGCTTCCAGCTGCTGCACCCGATCACGCCGCACTCTCCGCTGTTCGGCGTGACGCCGGAGCGCGCGGAGGAGCTGGAGCTCGAGCTCCTGGTCTCGATGACCGGCACCGACGAGACCACGGTGCAGCCGGTGTTCGGCCGCAAACGCTACCAGACGGAGGACCTGCGGTTCGGGTTCCGGCCGGTGGATCTGCTGCGCGTGTTGCCCGACGGTCGCCTCGAGCTCGACGTGACGCGGTTCGACGAGATCGAGCCCACGAAGCCGCTCCCCGACTTCCCCTACGGCTCGCGCGACACGTAGGCGAAGTGGTAGCACATCTCGTCTTCGGTGTTCTCGCCGAACCGGACGGGCCGCGCGGTGTAGTTGTCCCAGACGCACCACGTGTCGAGCCAGTCCCCGGGCTCGAGCACGGCGTCGTAGCGGTAGAACTGCTGCGTGTGGAAGTTCCAGCCCGCGAGGTCGACGATGGGCTCGACGGTGCCGTCGGCGCGCAGGATGTCCTGGTGGAACTCGACCCCGAGCTCGTGCATGTGCGGCATGCCGGCCAACATCCGGAGGGGCTCGGTGACCTTCGACACGCTGCAGGCCGAGCTCCACTGGTCGGGCGGCAGCGCGAAGCTCTCGGGGCCGATGTCCTGCATCACCCAGGGGCGGCCCGCGGGGGCGTCGTGGAACACGCGTACGCCGCTCGAGTCGACGGCGTCGGTGTAGCCGGCGGCGTTGTGGTAGTGCATCTGCAACACCACGCGGTCGCCGGGGGCCACGGGCAGGCCGCCCTCTTCGAAGTCGAACGCGTTGCCACCGGGGGCCCACGCATACAGGAACGGCGTCTGCGGGTCGATGCTGGAGCCGCAGTTCCAGGGTTCGTTCCGGCCGGCCGTGAGGCGCTGCGGATCGTGCAACAACACCACGTGGTGGACCACGCGGGCGTCGTCGAGGACCACCTGCATCCGGCGGACATGGCGGGCGGAATCCACGGGGACGTCGATGGCGAAGCACTCGTACAGGTTGTCGCCTCCGGTGGGCACGCGGAACGCAGGCAACGTGACGTCGAACGAAGGGAGGTCGTCGTTCGGGGGGCCCGTCGACGTGTACACGGGCGCGTTCACCGACAGGCCAGCACCCTCGGTGGGGCGGACGGCGCCGCAGGTGGACCAGCCGACGAGCGCGTCGATCGCTGCGTCGTCGAGGGACGCGGGCGACGGAGGCATCGTCCCCAGGGCCACGCGCTGGGCGATGCGGTCGACCTTGCGGTTGCCGGGCTCGCCCGCGACGAGGTCGTCGTAGTCGGTGAGCGGGAACGGGGCGCCGGCCTGGAGGGGGTCGCCGTGGCAGCTGCCGCACCCGTCGTCGAGCCGGGTGGCGACCTCGGCGTCGAACGTCGCGCGATCCGGGACACACGTGGTCGGGTCGTAGCGCGCGAACGGGTCCTGCACCGCGTCGCCGTCCTGCACGGGGTGCTCGCAGTCGGGCTTTCCGCACGCTGTCAACGCTGCCGCCAGCAACACAGTGCGCACCTGGCCTCCTCTTGGTAGGGTAGCGCGATGCTCGCCTCGCTGCTGATGACGACCGCTGTCGCGGGGGTACCCGCGGACTCCCCTGTCCTCCCTCCGTTCCGCACCGTGGCTGCGGGCGCCGTGCTCGGCGGCGTGGGCGCCGTCACCGCGGGCGTCGGCCTCGGGTGGACGGTGCGCAACCTCAACATCCCGCTCGTCCGGTTCGACGAGACCGCGCCCACCCTGTTCTACACGGGCCCCCAGGCCGTGATGTACACGGGCCTCGGCCTGGTGGTCGCCGGCGCGCCGGTGATGGCGGTGGGTGCCTTGCGGGCGCGGGCCGTGGCGGACGCGCGGCGGGTGCCGTGGTGGCCCGGCGCGGCGGCGATCGGCGCGGCGGCGCTGGCGGTCCCGGCGGTCGTGGGCCCCGGAGGCATCGTCACCTCCGGGCTCCTCACGGCGGGCGCGTACACGCTCGCCACCACGCAGTGGTCCATGGTGCGGCGCCGCGAGCTGCGTCGGGCCAGCGCCCAGCTGGTCCCCGTGCCTCCGGGAGCAGGGGGCCCTGGTGGCGTCGCGCTCGCAGGGTGGTGGTAGATGCGCTCCCTCCAGGGTGTCCGGGCCGTCGTCACCGGGGCTGCGTCGGGGATCGGGCGGGCGCTCGCGCTCGAGCTGGCCGGGCGCGGTGTGGACCTCGCCCTCACCGACCTCGACGCGGCGCGGCTCGAACCCGTCGCCGAGGCCGCGCGGGCGCTGGGCCGCAGGGTCACCGTCCACGGGTTCGACGTGGCGGACGCCGCCGCCTGGGCGGTGTTCCGCGACGAGGCCCTGGCGGCCCACGGCAGCGTGCAGCTCGTGGTGAACAACGCGGGCGTGAGCCTCACCGGGCCGTTCCTCTCCTGCTCCCTCGAGGACCTCGAGTGGCAGGTGGGCGCCAACCTGTGGGGGGTGGTGCACGGCTGCCGCGCGTTCGCGCCGCACCTGCTCACCCAGCGCGAGGCGCACCTCGTCAACGTGTCGTCGGCGTTCGGCATCGTCACCGTGCCCGACAGCGCCGCCTACTGCATGACCAAACACGCCGTCCGCTCGCTCACCGAGGCGCTCGAGATGGAGCTCCACGGCACGTCGGTGCACGTCAGCTCCGTGCACCCCGGCGCCGTCGCCACCGCGATCGTGTCCGGGGGCCGGTTCCGGGCCGGCGGGTACATGTCCGAGAAGCAGGCCAACAAGCTGATCACGCGGGGCATCGCGCCCGAGCAGGCCGCGAAGCGCATCGTCGCCGGCATCCTCGCCGACGAGCCCCGCATCCTCGTGGGCTCCGACGCCGTGTTCCTGGCGTGGCTGCACCGCCTGATGCCCGTGTCGTACCGCCGGCTCGTGCGGGCGTGGATGGCGCGGAAAGGTCGCGGGGGTCCCGCAGAGGCGGGCACGCCCGCCCGCTAGCGGCTATGCCTGTCCGCTGGAGCCAATCATGATCGATACGTGGGTCGTCGTCGCGGACGGCAGTCATGCCCGGATCTTCACCACCGACGCCGAGTTGTCGGACCTGACGCTCGTGAAGGAGCTCAAGAACCACCACCACGCCGGGCAGCACCGCGGCCACCCGGACCGCGGGCACGACTCGGGCCACCACGCCGAAGAGGCGAAGTTCGCGGTCGAGCTCGGGGCGGAGATCAGCCGCGCCGTGGGCGCCCACGAGGTGCGGGACGTGGTGCTCGTGGCGCCGAGCAAGTTCCTGAGCGAGCTCACGGGCGCCCTGCCGAAGTCGGCCGCCGCGCACGTCACGGGCAAGGTCCAGAAGGACTTCGCCGCGTACGAGCGGCACGACCTCGCCCGTCGCGTCAAGGCCGCCCTCGCGGACAGCCACGACACGCACTGACGGTCAGCGCGGGCCGACCCAGTCCTCGGGTGCGCGGGCCTCGCCGCGCGCCACCACCCACGCCAGCGTCCGCAGCGCGGAGGGGTCGGCGAGCGGGTCGCCGCGCACCAGCAAGAGGTCGGCGCGGGCGCCCGGGCGGAGGCGGCCCAGGTCGTCGCGGCCCAGCAGCTCCGCGGCCGTGCGGGTGCCGGCGGTCAGCGCCTCCTCCGGCGTGAGGCCGGCCTCCACCAGCAGCTCGAGCTCGCCGATCGAGGTCGGGCCGTGGAACTCGAACGGGAAGATGGGCCAGTTCCCGGAGTCGCTGCCGAGCACCAGCGGCACGCCGGCGTCCCGGAGCGCGCGCACCGCGGCGTACTCGCGGCGGAGGCGGGGTCGCAGCACCAGCTCCGACATCGCCACCCGCGCGAGCAGGCCCTTCGCCGGGGCGTGGGGCGCCGCCACCTCCACCATGCGGCGGGCGAACGTCCGCACGGCCTCCGGGTCCGACGCCGTGGCGAGCTCGAGCGCGGGGACGGTCCGCACCACGAGGGGGTCCGTGAGCCGCTCCGGCTGCCAGGCCATCCGGTTGACCTCGAGGATCGACAACGTGGGCATCACGTAGACGTGGTGCTCCGCTGCCAGGGCGATCGCCTCGCGGTCGGGGCGGTCGAGGCCGTGCACCAGGGCGTGTGCGCCCAGCGCCTCCACGGCGAGGGTCCAGGTCTCGGCGGTCCGCGCGTGGACGTACACGGGGAGCCCCTGCGCTGCCGCCTCGGTGCGGATGGTGGCCAGCATCTCCTCCGTGTGCAGGGGCCACCGCTGCTCCAGGAGGCCGCGCTCGAGGGTGACCTTGGTCCCCGGGGCGCCGCGGGCGGTCAGCGCGGAGAGGGCGGTCCGGACTGCGTCGGCGTCGGCCACGCTCGGGAACTCGCCCAGCACGAGCGGCAGGTAGCCGTCCGGGGGCGAGAGCGGCGGGCCCATCGCCAGGTACTCCGGGCCCGGCGCGCCGCCGTCCAGCGCTGCGCGGATCCGGTCCCACTCGGACAACGTCACCGCGGGGTCGACGATCGTGGTCACGCCGCAGGCGAGGTAGGCCGCGAGGTGCTGGCGCAGGAGCGTGTCGCGCACCGCGGGGGTGTCGTTCCGCAGCGCGCCTCCGGGGTCGAGGGACAGGTGGACGTGGGCGTCGATCAGGCCCGGCACGGCGGTCAGGCCGCGCCCGTCCAGCACCTGGGCGCCCTCCGGTGGCGTGAGCTCGTCGGCGAGCGCGGCGATCACGCCGTCGTGGATCCAGACGTCCATCCCGGCCTGCGCGGGTGCACCCGTGCCGTCCCACACCCGCGCTTCGTCCACGAACAGGTCCATCGCCCCGCCGTAGCCTGCGCGGACCGGTCAGGCCCCGACCGCCACCAGCCCCGGCGTGTTGGCCTGGACGCCCGTGCGGTAGCCGGTGCGGGTGAGCCACTCCCCGGCGACCGCGTCGAACGCAGCCACGTCGGCGGGATCGGCGCGGAAGTAGGCCGGGCGCTCCGCGCGCAGGGTCCCGCCGCCCTGGTGCCACCGCTGGATGCAGTCCCCCGCGCCGAACGTGTCCATGGCGCGCAGCACCGGCTCCAGGACCCCGACGGGGTCGTCGAGGAGCTCCTCGAGGCGCACCTCGAGCATGCTCCCCGGGTGGTGGGCGGCGAAGGCCCGGGCGCTCGACACCACGCCGCGCCACACGTGCGCCGCCTCGCTCCAGCTGCGGGGGCCGTGGGGCCGGGTGACCGCGCGGGCAGCGACCTCGCGCCCGTCGCGCAGGACGTGGACGAACAAGAGGTCGGGGAAGGCGCGCTGGAAGAAGGGCAGGGCGGTGGCGAGGCCGGGGCTCTCGTTGATCCAGGTGCCTTTGCCGTCGAGCGCGGTGTGGGCCTGGAACAGGGTGGTCACGAACTGGCGGAACCCGGCGACGCGGTCCACGGCGAGGGAGCGCACGAGGGCTTCGGTCGCGGTGAGGACGAACGGGCGGTCGAACAACACGTAGTGGGCGCCGTGGAGGTACGCGCTGGGGTCGGGCCGGCGGTGGCGCGGCATGGGCAGGGCCTCGGACCACGTGTCGACGATCCGCCACACGCGCTCGGCGGTCTCGCGGAGGGTGCCGGGACCCGCCAGCAGGCGCGCGAGGTGGACCACGAACTCGGTCTCGTAGATGGGCGAGACGGCCCGGTGCGAGCCGAGTACGTCGACCAGCAACGTGCTCCCCGAGCCCGGAGCCCCACCGACGAACACGGGACGCACGGACATCTGACCTCCGACGCTCCATTCGGCCGCCCGGGGATCGCCTTAAGGGATCGGCGTGCGGGAGGACGCCCGTGTTGTGGTGTGGAGCCGCTGCGCGTACAGTGCCCCCGGAGGTGCCCGATGGTGATGACGTTGGCGCTCGCGTTCCCGGCCCTTGCCGGTGGACAGGCTCGGGTGGTGGTGGTGCAGTGGCCGAACAGCGGGACGGACTTCGCGTCCGAGCGGCTGCAGAAGCAGGTCCGGACCGAGCTCGCCGGGGTGGGGGAGGTGTCGTTCGTCCCCGACTGGGTGACGTTCCAGGCCGGTCGGACCGCTGCTGCGACCCGCGACGAGGTGCTCGCGGCGCTCGACGGGCTCGACCTCGCCGCCGAGCGGGACACGGCCGCCTGGGTCGCGCTCCGCGACGAGCTCCACGCGCTGGCCGGCGCCTTCCTGGTGGAGGGCCCCGAGGACCGGGAGCCGATGTTCCGCCTCCACGTCGCCGCCGGTGAGGCCGCCGTGCGGGCCGGGGAGCTCACGGCGCCCTGGTTCCGCGACGAGCCGGCTGGGCCACGCAACCTGCACTGGACGTTCGCCGCCCGCTTCGCTGCCGACGACCCGACGTTGCTGGACGGGACCGACGGACCGCTGGCAGAGGCCCTCGCGGAGCCGCCCAGGACCGGGACCCTCTCGTTCGAGCGCTCGGGCGTGACCTTCGACGCCGCCGCGTTCGCGGCCGACAACCGGGTGCTGGTGGACGGCCGCGAGCTGGTGGTGACGGGCCCGGACGGGGCCCTCGAGGTGTGGCAGGGGCCGCTGAGCGTCACGATCCGCCGGGAAGACGGGCCAGCCCTCGCCGTGCACCTCCCGTGGCCCGAGGCGGAGACCGACCTGGCCTACTTCCCGCTCGAGCACGCGGCGCTCGAGATGAAGATCGGCCTGCTGGAGGACCTGATGTCCCACCCGAACGAGATCGTGCCGGACATCGCGGAGGCGCGGCTGGCCCACCTCGCGACGTACGCGGCGCTGTATCCGGACGAGGCGCTGTACGTGGCGGCGCCGGTGTCCCACCGCTCCACCCGGACCCGGCTCTGGCACCTCGAGGACGGCGCCTTGCGCCTCGTCGGCGACTGACCTCCCGCGGGGGTCTGGTCAGCCGACCGTCGCCAACGTGGTCCCGAGCCACAACCAGTCGCCCGGGTTCACGACGTGGACGTAGCCGCCCTCCACCAGGGTCACCGGGCCCCCCGGGGACTCGCTCAGTCCGATCGGGGTGCGGTGGGTGACGTGGAGGGTGAGCTGCCCGCCCTCCGCGGTGAGGTGCCCCATCACGCGGCCCGTGGTGGCGCGGTCGACGGTGGTGCCGGCGGCGCGCGCGTCGTCGCCGAGGGCGCCGGCCACCCAGGTCGAGCCGTCCTGCCCGCGGCGGTCGGGGAGGGCGAGCCCGGGGTGCGCGGGTTCGCGTCCGAGCGACACGCTCCCCTCGTGGAAGACGAGCTCGCCGCCGCCTCCGGACCGGAACGCGCCGAGCCACGGGCCCTCGGCGACCGGGTGGAACGACACCACCCCGTCCTCCGTCTCGAGCGCGTGGGGCACGTCGAGCGGCACCTCCGCGCCCGGGCTCTGCGTGCGGCCGTCGATCGACACGCCGGTGGCCAGCACCCGCAGCGTGGCGCCGCTCTCGGTCACGCTCACCACCACGAGCGCGCGCTCGGCGTCCCGCGTGACCCACCGGCCGTCGGGCAGGAGCGCGAAGCGGTACCCGGTGAGGACGCCCGCCACGGGGCACCGGGGCAACGCGAGCCCGGCCATCTGCACCCGGTAGCCGCCGTCGCCCCCCACCTCGAGCACGATCTCGTCGCCCGTGGCGTGCCGCGCGGGGAACGCCGCGACGGCGGCGTGGAGGGTGGCCTCGGTGGACACCACGAGCCCCCGCCCCTGGGCGACCCAGGCCTCCCGGACGTCGGTGGCGACGCGGAACACCTGCAGGAACAGGTGGTCGGGGCGGACGGTGGCGGCCAGCGCCTCCACGGCGGGCGCGCTCTCTCCGCCGAGGACCACCACCACCGCCTCCGGGGGCACGGTGGCAGGCGCGGTCTCCGGGCGCGTGAGCACGAGCCGCCCCTGCCGCGCGGCGACCTCGACCCGCTCGGGGAGCCAACACCGGCCCGCGGGCACGAGCCGCGACGCCCGCACCACGCTGGCCACGCCGCGCAGGCGCCACTCCCCGACCTCCTCCCACGCGACCGTCGCGGGGAGCATCGCGCTGCGCGTGGCGTCGTCGAACCAGGCTTCACCCGGGGGGACCTGCTCGAGGAGCACCTCCCCGAGCGAGAGCGCCTCGCCGAACATCCGCGAGCCGTCGAGCTCGAGGTCGCCGGTGGTGAGGGCGCAGCGCACGGGCGCGCCGGCGGCCTCTGCGTGCTGCACGAGCTGGTCGGCGAGCGTGAGGGCCAGGGTGGCGCCGTCGACCGCGACGCGACGCACGCCGCCCATCGCGGGGATGGCCACGCTGCCCGGCGCCGCCAGCGCGGGGGCGAGGAGCTCCTTGAGCGTGGCGAGGATGGCGTGGATCGACGCGCGCCCGCCGCGGGTGGCCTGCTCGTAGGTGACGAACTCGATGGTGAGCACGGTGCGCGTCCCGAGCATGGCGCCTCCGGGGGCCCCCTATCCTTCGGGCGCGGGGCCCGTCGCGGGGTCGAGCTACAGGCCGGCGTCACGCAGCAAGCGCTGCACGGCCTTGGCGACCGCCGCGCGTTGGCGGGGACCCAGGTCGTCCCACCGCTCGACCTGGTACTTCGGCAAGGTCATCGAGAGCGCTTCGACCAGGTTCTCCAGGTTCTCGTCCACCGAACACCCGTTGGACGCGGCCAGCGACGTCGCCAGGCGCTGCAGGTCGGAGAGATCGGACCAGTCGGGCGCCTCGGCGGGCGGCGGGTCGAGCCCGAGGAACCGACCGTCTCTCGCCCACGCCCCGCGATTGGCAGCGCAGCCGATGGCGAACGCCAGCGCGAGGGGGTCGGCGAGGTCGCCGTGTGGTCCCAACGCGGGGGCCGCGGCGCCGCGGCGGACCGCCCCGACTCCACACGTGCGCGCGACCTCGCGCAGGGGCTCCTCGCAGGGGTCGGGCACCAGCTCCACGTCACCGCGGGTCACGCGCTTCCACAGCGCGCCGGCGGTTCCGTGGCTGATCGGCGGGTGACGGCTCGGCGCTGGCCACCGCGCCAGGCGGTCGGCGCTCACCTGGTCCACGTGGGTCAGCGCCCACCCCAGCGCCCGCCACACACCCTCGACGACGGCCTGCTCGGCGGCGACCAGCCACCCGCCGTCTTCCTCGTCCGCCACGGTCGCGTCCGTCAGCCCGCGTCGCCCGTCGAGGTCGAGCACGAACGTGCCGTCCACCTCGATCTCGTCGTGGGGGAGGTCCTGGAGGAGCGACCGCACGGCGCTCGGGCCGACCCACGCGACGGCGCCGAGCACGGGTGGCCCCATGTGCACCACGAGGTGCTTCGTGGTCCGTCCGCCCTCGATCACGAGGATGCGCTCCCGGCTCCCCATGCGTGCCCCCGCCGCTCGACCAGGATCCTACAACAGCGGCGGGAACGAGCTCACCTCCGCCGCGCGGGGGGGCGGAGCGCCTCCTCTGTTCCGAACAACGCCACCAGGCGCCGGCGCTCCTCCAGCTCCACGAGGGCCCGGAGCCCGGCCTCGACGAGCTCGGCGTCGGTCCCGTGCGGGCGAAGTGCCCGCGCGCGCGCCAGGAGCGCATCGTCGATGTCGATCGTCGTACGCCGCATCCTTCACCCCGAAATGCAGAATCACTCGCCGGGTTGGCGGTGGGCGGGAGCGACGTGCCGGGCGCCGGCCCAGGTGGCCAGCTCCGGGTCGTCGACGGTGACCTGGTCGGCGGGGACGCTCCGGCGCGCTCCGTCGGGGCCCTCCACCTCGAACGCGTCGACGACGTCGTCCCAGGGAGCGCCGTGGAAGGTGTGGGCGAGCAGGGGGACGCCGTTCACGCGCACCGGCACCGGCCCCGGGCGGGCGTCGCCCACACGTGCCAACCGCGCACCGTCCCAGGCCCAGCGCTCGACCCGGCGGACGAGGCAGCGGTCGACGGCGGTGTCGGGGAGCGGGGGGTGTGGCAGGGGGCACTCGCTCCAGGTCCTGGCCTCGGTCTGGACCACGTCCACCCCGCCGGCCCACCACTGGAGGTGCCCGACGCCGAGCTCGCCGACGGAGGGCCAGCGCCCGACCTCCACGTCGAGCCACACCTCGAGCCCGGTGGGGGCGACGCCCAGGACGACGGTGCGCTCCGCGGTCACCCCGACCTCCGGGGTGAAGACGTCGAGCGTGGCCACGAGCTCGGGTGCGGGCGCGCCGACCACGTCGCGGAGCTCGGCGCCGCGGAGGATGGGCCCGCCGAAGAGGCCGTCGCCGACCCACACGGGCCCCGGCCGCAGCCCCTCCGCTCCGCGCAGGGCGACGGTGCGGGCGGTGTGGTCGCGGTGCTGCCCCGGCGCCGCTTCGGCCCAGCGCACCGTGCCCAGCACGACCGGTCCCGACGGCCCCTCGTCTGGGAACGCCACGGCGCGGGCGGGGGCGAAGGCCCAGCGTTCGTCGGCGGTGTGGACCACATAGGCGATGGCGTACGACGGGGCCTCGTCGCCGTCGGGGGGCGCGGCCACGGGGCTGACCACGGTGACCGCGGTGCCGGCGGGCAACACCTCTCCCCCGTCGCCCACCACGGGCTCGGTGAGCCACGGGATCACGTCGTCTCCGGAGGCGGGGCACGCAGGGTTCCCACCACGCAGGCCCCCAGCGTGCCGAGGATCAGCGCCCAGCCGGAGCCTGCCGACACCACCGTGATCCACATCGCGGAGGCGATCGATTCCGACAGCACCACCGCCTTGCGGGAGGGGTCCACCTGGGCGACCGTCTCGAACGCCAGGGCCAGCGCCACGATGGTTCCGAGCAGGCCGCACACCCCGACCACCACGGCCGCCAGCGGCGCCACCGGCAGCCATCGCCAGGCGCCGCCGCGGGCGCGACCGACCCGGGTCGCCCACCAGACCAGGAGCGGCGCCACCACCAGCGTCAGCAAGTCCAGCATGCCCTTGGCTAACCCGCCACCCCTGCGCCCATGCGACCGGGGGTACACTCCTGGGATGCCGACGTTGACCGCACACCCGCGAGAGGCGCCGCAGCTGACTCCCCCTCCCCCGATGGTGGTGGCGCTGGCCGCCCCCGGAGAGGTGCTGCTCGTCGCGGTCCGCGGCGACGCGCTGGAGGCCGCCCTGCAGGCGCGTGGGGTGCCCGTGCGCCGGGTCCGGACCCTCGCCCTGGCCCGCCGCGACATGGGGCAGACGCGGTTCCAGGTGGTGGTCGTCGAGCCCGATCTGGGCGCCGAAGACGGCGTCCGGTTCGCCTTGGCGGCGCGTTCCTGGCACGGCTGGTCGACCGTCCCGTTCGTCCTGCTCCCCGAACGCGGCGACGTGCAGATCGTGGTGCTGGACGGCGGAGACCCGGTGCCCCTCGACACGGACCTGGAGCGCCTCGCCACCCTGATCGCGGGCCTCGCCTGGTGACGTGACTCCGCGCCTCACGGCTCGTCGATCAGGCGCCGGAGCCAGAAGTCCGGCGCGCCGACGAACGAGCGCATCACCTGCACGGCGGGAACCTGGTCCCAGGGGATGGGGGCCACGTCGTCGCCGTCGAAGGACCAGATCCGCGCGTCCGGGTACGCCAGCAGGATCGGCGAGTGGGTCGCGACGATCAGCTGGGTGTCGGGATCGTCCGTCAACAGCTGGTGGAGGTGCACCAACATCGTGAGCTGCCGCTGGGGCGACAACGCGGCCTCCGGCTCGTCGAGCAGGTACAGGCCGCCTGGGCCGAACCGGTGCTGGACGAGCGCCAGGAAGGACTCGCCGTGGGACTGGGCGTGCAGGGACCGCCCGCCGTACGCATCGAGCGCGCCCGGGAGCGTGTCGAGGTGGCTCGCGACGGTGAACAGGGACTCGGCGCGCAGGAACCAGCCCTGCGAGAGCTTGCGCGACCACGAGAGGCGCAGCGCGTCGGCCAGCGGCTGCACGGCGGAGGTCGAGGGGGTGGTGCGGGGCGAGAAGTTGCGGCTCCCGCCTTCTGCGCCGAACCCCGCGGCCACGGCGATGGCCTCGAGCAGCGTGCTCTTGCCGGAGCCGTTCTCGCCGACGAAGAAGGTGAGGCGGCGGTCGAACGCCAGCCGCTCGAGGCCCGCCAGCGCCGGGACACAGAACGGGTAGCTGGCAGGGTCTCCGCGGCGGTCGGCCCGAACCACGACCTCGCGGAGCCGGGGCTGGTCCTTCACCGACCACCGCCGATCGCCGGGCGTCACCGGGGTGCGCGCAGCCAGGCCCGCAGCGCGAGGTCCAGCTCGTGGTCGGTGGCGTCGGGTCGCTGGTGGCGGAGCGCTGCGCGCTTGAGCCGGATGCCGTAGTCCGCGAGGTCGAGGGCGGCGCGCAACTTCTCTGCCGGGGTCTGGCTGGCGGCGCGGGCGTGGTCGTCGCGACGGAGGTCGTCCATGTGCGCCGGTAACCGCCTCCCTGCCCGGAGGTCAGGAAGTTCGTCCCCCCAATCCCCACTGGGGAGAGGGTCGGGGTAAGGGGAGTTCTTCCCCCCTCTCCCCTCTGGGGAGAGGGTCGGGGTGAGGGGAATTGTACGCCGATGATCACCTGGTGGTGCTGTTCGCTGTCCTTCGGCGCTCCGCCCCAGCCGGCCTTCAGCGGACGGGTGCACATCGACGACGGATCGCAGGGCGTGACGCTGGTCGTCGGCCCCGCCCCCGGTGATCGATATTGCGCGCTGGGCGGCACCAGGATGGTCGAATCCGGCGTGCGCTCGGTGGTGCGAGCGTTCGGCCCGCAAGGCGAGGCATTCGGCGAAGCCTACACATCGATGTTGGCCTCCGGTCCCGCCGACTGGGAGGAACAGCTGGCTGCGGTGCGATCTGTGGCGCACGAGGCCGAACGGGGCACCCAGGCGCGCGCGGTCCAGCTCCTCGCGGTCGAGGGCCTCCAACACACGCTCGGCGCGTCGTCGGAGCGTCGGCACCAGCGATTCCTGCGCCGCGCCAACCAGCGGTACGGGCTGGACGGTGACGGCGGCGAGAACAGCGTCGGTGCCTTGCTGGGCAGGTGGGTCACCGAGGATGCGATGCACCGGGCGGATACGGTCGCGCTGGACCGACACCTCGCGCGCGTCGCGGCCGTACCAGCAGTCGCGGCCGCAAGCTGGGAGCTCCTGATCTGCCACGAACCCCTGCCGGTCTCCCGGCTGGACGCGGCCCTGCAGGTGTACCCGCTCCTCGCGCCGGACACCCAGGTCGAGCTCCTGAACCGACTCCACGAGGCCGGGCGCGACGACGAGGTGGTGGGGCTCCTGCCCGCGGCGCAGGAGGCGCTCGAGGCGCTGTGCGCGGTCCGGGCGAAGGCCGGGGTGGGGTGCGCGCGGAGCTGGCGGGCGTTCGACACCGTGGCGGGGCCGCTCGTGAAGTCGGGCGCCGTGGTGTCCGACCGATGGACCCTCGCCGCCGCCAGCGACCTCGAGCGCTGCGTCGCGCCCGACCCCCGCCCGTGCCGGGAGCTGTGGGGTGCGAAGCGCGACGGTTCGGTCTTTGGGTGGCAGGCCCGCACCCAGGCGTGTCCCGGGGTGGACCACGCGTGTGTCGACGCGGTGTTGCGGGCACACGTGCCGGTGCCGTTCCCGATCCCGCTGTACCTCGCGTACGGTGGAGATCTGAGCGCGGAGTCCCTGCTGTCGGTCCCGCCGTAGGAGGCACCCTTGTTGCTCGGGTTGGTGCTTGCCTGTAGGGAGGTGTCTCTGATGGATACGAGCTGCATCGAGGCGCCGATGGTCCCGGTGGCTGCATCCCGCCACGAGCTGCCGCGCCTCGTGGCAGAGCAGACCGTGGCGGCGAGTGCGCTGCCACCGGGCACGTTGCTGTTCGTCCCAGGTCGGATGGAGGTCCTGGCCGAGCGTGGCCCGTGCGCAGCCCCGGTGGCCGCCTCCGCAGTATCGGTGTCGGTGTCTGGCGAGGGATGGTTGCTCGGCTGTGGGTCGGCGACGCAGGTACAGGGCGGGAACCTACCTGCACCCGGTAGGACCCGTGCCGTGTTTCGTTCAACACGCTGGACCGGACGGTCAGGTGCGCTCCGCGGTCGTGTCCGACCCAACCGTCCCACTGGATCTCGCGGCGGCGCAGCG
>JBIKWC010000335.1:0-7804 GCA_044356535.1 Myxococcota bacterium | reverse complement strand
GGCCGCCTCCTGATGACCGCGCCCCTGTTCGGGTACCTCGCCATCACGTCGGGGATCTGGTTCTGGATCTTCGAGGGGCACTGGTCGGGGCAGGCGATCTACCTGCACAAGTACACGGCGTACCCCAACATCTACATCGGCATCGCCCTGTACGTGTGGGCGGGGATGTTGCTCTCCGAGACGCGCGTCGCCGAGGGCTCGTTCGACGTGTTCACGCCCTGGCGCCTGCCGCCGCAGATCCTCGGCTGGATCGTGTCGGTCGTGTCCGCGGTCCCCACCGCGTACTCCGGCGCCTCCGGCATCTTCGTGTTGTCCACCGGACGCACCATCTTCCAGCGCCTCCGGGCCGCCGGCGCCTCTCCGCGCGTGGCCCTCGGCGCCACCGCCATGGCCGGCTCGCTGGGCGTCGTGCTGCGTCCCTGCCTGATCGTCGTGTTGATCTCGGTGCTCAACAACATCCCGACCGACCTCTTGTTCGCCAACGGCTTCAAGGTCTTCCTGCTCACGGCCGGCCTGTACCTGGTGGCGATGGTGCTCCTGATGGAGCGCAGCCAGGAGAAGCTCGACTTCGGCGTCGCCGTCCGCGAGAGCGGCTGGGCGCTGGTGCGTCTGCTCCCGTACGTCGGCATCGCGCTCGCGCTGATGGGCTTCTACGCGTGGGCCTTCGAGATCCACATGAACGAGCAGACCGCGCAGATCGTGTTGCCCGTCATCCTGCTCGCGATGGTGTTGTGGGACCGCGTCGCGCACCACGGCGCCACCCCCGCGAAGTTGTGGGAGCCCCTCGCGCGCGCCACCCACGAGACCTCGCACCACGCCGGGGCCCTCCTGATGGTGATGGCCGGCAGCGTCGCGTTCGGCGGCGTCGTCGAGCGCGCCGAGATCATGGAGTACGTCCCGAAGGACCTCGGCTCCCCTGCCCTCGCCATGGGCATCCTGGTGTTCCTGATGATCGGCATCGGGATGGCGATGGACGGCCTGGGCGCGGTCATCCTGGTGTCGGTGACGATGGCGCCCCTCGCGTACGCGAACGGCATCGACCACGTGCACTTCTGGATGATGGCGCTCGTGGCGTTCGAGCTCGGCTACCTGCACCCGCCGGTCGGCCTGAACATCCTGCTCGCCCGCCAGGTCGTGGGCCCGGACGCGTACGTCGAGAACTTCCCGGTCCAGGGCTTCTTCCGGACCTGGGAGCACATGATCGTGCCGTGCCTCGTGATGGCCGCGGCCCTGATCATCGTGGCGTTCGTTCCGTTCTTTTTTTACTGAAGACCGAGGAGCGGCCCCGGGCCCTCCGGAGTCGTCCGGTGCAGCGTGAGCTCGGCGCAGACGCGATCGTCGCCGCCGCGCACCACGCCCGAGAACACGACCGCCGATCCGGCGCGGCCCACCCGCGTGAGCGCCACCCGCGCGGGCTCCGGCGCCACGATCCCCGAGCGGAACGTCACCTCTTCCGCCACCGGCACGAGCTCGTGGGGGTCGAGGCCCCGCTCGGCCATCCAGCGCGCCAGCGCCTCGTCCGCCCAGTCGACGTACGCCGGGTGGTTGGCGTGGGCGAGCGGGTCCATCGCCGTGTGCCAGGTCTCGAAGGCCGTTTGGAACACGGCCTCCGCGACCGGCTCGTCGAACGGGGGCACCACCGGGGCCACGTCGCCGTCGAGCTCCGCGGGGCAGAAGCTGGCGACCATGTCGTCGGGGGCGCGGGCGGGCTTGAGCTCGGGCGCCAGCACGAACACCCACTGCTGCGTGGCGGAGGCCAGGGCGCGGGGCGTGCCGCCGTCGGGTGTGGCGTGCAGGCGGATCTGGCGGTCGCTGATCATCCCCCGCTTGAACGACGAGACCCAGGTGCGCGCGTCGATGACGTCGCCGAACACGGCCTCGCTGTGGTGCACCACCACCATCCGCCGGACCACGAACCCGCCCGACACCGTGCGGTACCGCGACGGGGGCCAGCCACGCCGCGTGGAGCCCTCGATCGCCGCGTCCTGGAACAGGCGCCAGAGGTGGCCGGCGCGGGCGCGCTCCCGGGGGCCGAACGCGTGGCGCGACAGCGACAATGGGAAGGTCACCACGGCCGGGGCGCTGTCTTCGGGCACGGAGCCTCCACGCCCTCGTCCTACCCCACACCCCGCGGTGGGGATAGGGACCCCGGATGAGCCTGCGGTTCACCGAGGGCGCGGCGGACGAACTCCGCCGGGCGATCCGCGAAGCCGGCGGGGTCGAGGTCTTCGCCATCGGCGAGGTGGCGCACCGCGAGGTGACGTCGGTCACGATCACGTGCCGCGGCACCGAGAACGCCGTGCCCGCCCTGCTCGATCGGCCGCGCGCCGGCCAGGTCGTGGTGCACAACCACCCCTCCGGGGACCTCCGGCCCTCGGAGCCCGATCTGCAGCTCGCCCACCTGTACGGCGAGAACGGCGTGGGCGTCGTCATCGTCGACAGCGCCGTCACGCGGTCGAACTGGGTCGTCGAGCCCCACGCCCCGGAGCGCAAGAAGGTCGACAACGACGCGCTCGAGCGGTTCTTCCTCGAGGGCCTCCCCCGCGCGATGCCCGGGTGGGAGAGCCGCGGCCAGCAGCTCGACATGGCGCGGCAGGTGGCGCAGTGCCTCGACGAGGAGCGCCCGCTGTTGTGCGAGGCCGGCACCGGCACCGGGAAGAGCCTCGCGTACCTCGTCCCCGCCGCGTTGTGGGCCCTCGCCAACGACGGGAAGGTGGCGATCAGCACCTACACGAAGGCCCTGCAGTCCCAGCTCGTCACGAGCGACCTGCCGATGTTGGCCCGCGGCGGCATCGAGGTGCGCACCGCCGTCCTGCAGGGCCGCAACAACTACCTGTGCAAGCGCCGCCTCGAGCTCGCGCTGCAGGACGAAGGCGACCCCGAGGAGACGCGGCGGATCCTCGAGGATCTCAAGTCTTGGTCGGGCTCTTCGGCCGACGGCTCGCGCGGGGACCTGGGGTTCGGCGTGGACCCGGCCACCTGGGAGCGCGTGCTCTCGGACGGCGACCTCACGTTGTCGGTGCGCTGCCCCCACTACGAGAGCTGCCACTGGTACTCGGCCCGCCGCAAGGCCAGCGCGGCGCACCTGATCATCGTGAACCACGCGTTGCTGCTGTCGGATCTGGCCGTGCGGGGCGAGGCCGGCCGCGGCTTCCTCCCGAAGTACGCCCGCGTCATCCTCGACGAGGCCCACCACCTGGAGGACGCAGGGACCAGCGTCGCCACCGAGCGGCTGTCGCGCGCGGCCGTGGAGCGGTCCACCTGGTCGGTGCTGGACGCGCGGGCCCGCAAAGGTGCGCTGCGCAAGGTCCTCGAGCTCGGGGAGGGCCGCGACTCCCCGCTGTCCCCCGGGGCGCGGCCGGCGTTCGCCACCAAGGTGCAGGTGGCGGAGATGCAGCTCTCGTCGATCCGGTCGGGCGCGGGGTTGTCGCTGTCGCACCTGGCCGACTCGTTCCTCCCCGCCGAGGAGCCCGTGCGCGTGCAGTCCGCCACCGAAGACGGCGAGACCTGGCGCCTCGAGGTCTCCCCCACCCTCCTGCACCTGGCCAGCGAGCTCGAGAGCGCGGCCGAGGCCCTCGACCAGGTGCTGGGCACCTTCGACGACGCCGTCCTCGGAGAGGCCCAGCAGGAGCCGCTCCTGGTGCTGCGGCGCGCCCACCGCCGGCTCGCGGCACACGCCGACTTCGCGCGCGGGTTCCTGGCCGGCTCCGACGACTGCCGCTGGGTCGAGCCCGATCGCTCGTTGCGGGGCGAGCGCGCCGCCGCCGCCTGCCGGGCCCCGATCGAGGTGGGCGGTGTGTTGACGCGCCTGCTCTGGAACGAGCTCCCGGGCACGGCCCTCACGTCGGCCACCCTCACCGTCGCCGGCCGCTTCGAGCACCTGGTGCGCCGCTGCGGGGTGCCCGAAGACCACGCCGAGGTCGTGTACGACTCGCCGTTCGACCACGCAGCGCAAGCGATCCTGGCGTTGCCCCGCGATCTCCCCGCCCCCGACGACCCGTCGTTCCTGGCGGAGACCGCGCGGGTGGTGGTGGACGCCGTGACCCTCGCCGATGGCGGCACCTTCGTGTTGTGCACGAGCCACGCGGCGGTCCGCCAGTACGCGGAGGCCCTGCGCGCCACGGGCTCCTCGCGCCCGATCCTGGCCCAGGGCGACGCCGGCCGGCCGATCCTGCTCGAGCGGTTCCGCGAGAACCGGCGCGCGGTGCTGGTGGGGACGGACTCGTTCTGGGAGGGCGTCTCGGTCAAGGGTGAGGGCCTGCGGCTCGTCATCATCCCGCGGCTGCCGTTCCGGGTCCCCTCCGATCCGCTGCAGGCCGCGCGCATCGACCGCCTCGCCGCGACCGGCGCCGATCCGTTCCGCGTGTACACGTTGCCGGAGGCCGTGCTCAAGCTGCGCCAGGGCTACGGCCGCCTGATCCGCAGCAAGACCGACACGGGGGTGGTGCTGCTCCTCGACCGCCGCGTCCACGACAAGTGGTACGGCCAGGTCGTGTTGCGCTCGTTGCCGCCCGCGCGCCGGGTCACCGGGCCCTGGCAGGTGGTGCGCACCGCGGTGGCCGACCGCCTGGCCGCGAAGGGATAGGGGGCGCCGTGCCGAACGTCACCATCCGCTGCTTCGCTGCGCTCCGGGAGCGGGCCGGCCGGTCCACCTGGGACGAGGTCGCCGCCGAAGGGGAGTCCGTGGGCGCGTTGTACCGGCGCCTGTTCCCGCCGGGCGAGCTGCCCGTCGCGTACCTCGTCAACCGCGTGACGGTGCCGGCGGCCACGCTCCCGTCCGCAGGCGACGAGGTTGCGTTCCTGCCGCCCGTGGGAGGTGGGTGATGCGCGCGGTGATCGACGGACCCATCGACGTAGCTGCAGTGCGCGCTGCCGTCTCCGACCCCGGGTTCGGCGCGATCCTGGTGTTCGAAGGCGTCGGCCGCGACCACTTCGAGGGCCGCGCGGTCCGGGCCCTCGAGTACGAGGCCTTCCCCGAGCTCGCCGGGCCCGTGTTGGCCGCGCTCGCCGACCGCGTCGAGGCCCGCTACGGGGTCCGGGCCGCCGCAGTCCACCGGACCGGGCGGGTGGAGGTCGGGGAGCCGTCGCTCGTCATCGCCGTGGGTGCCGCGCACCGCCCGGCCGCGTTCGACGCCTGCCGCGCCCTGCTCGAGGCCCTCAAGGCCGAGCTCCCGGTGTGGAAGAAGGAGATCTACGACGATGGCAGCGCGTGGAAGGCCAACGCCCCAGCCGGTGACGCAGGAACGCCCGAGGTTCCGTGACCGCCGCACGCCGAAGCGCACCGGCGTGAACCCCTACCTCGACCTGCACCGCGCGTTCGACGAGCGGCTGCTGCCGGCCGACGTCGCCTGGACGCTGCGGGACCGCTGGGCCGAACACTTCCAGCGCGAGGCGCCTTTGGTGCTGGAGGTGGGCGCGGGCAACGGCGAGTTCCTGGCCGAGCTCGCCGCGCGCAACCCGGACACGAACTTCGTGGCGATCGAGCTGCGGTACAAGCGCACGGTGCTGGTGGCGAAGAAGCTGCAGGCCCGCGGGCTGACGAACGCGGTGATCGTGCGCTACCACGCGGCGTTCCTGGACGACCTGTTCCTGGACGGGAGCCTCGCGGGCGTGTGGATGAACCACCCGGACCCGTGGCCGAAGGAGCGCGACGAGAAGAACCGGCTGGTCTCGCGCTGGTTCCTGGAGGACGTGGCGCGCCTGGTGCGGCCGGGCGGCTTCTACCACCTGAAGTCCGACCACCGTCCCCACCTGGACCGCGCCGAGCAGGTCCTCGACCAGGGACCCGACGGCGAGGCCGCGCCGCGCCTGCCCTTCGAGGTGGTGGGCCGCAGCGAGGACGTCACCCGCGGTCCCGCGCCCTGGCCCGACGACATCGAGACGCTGTTCCAGAGCCGGTTCCGCAAGCAGGGGCTGCCGGTGTACGCGGTCGCGTTCCGGCGGACGGAGGATCCCCTCCCACCAGGGGCGCTCCGCTCGCCGATCCCGTGACAGGATCACCGGACAACAAACAGCCCACTCCGTCCAGAGATCCCCGGCTCGCTCATGGCTCCCACCCTCCTGCTCCTCGTAGAGGGGGTGCCTCTGCGTTTCGGCCAGCGGACGTAGAAGTCGGCAACTGCCCGTGACCTGGAGCGCCCGGCAGGGTTCGACCCTGAGTCTTTGATGTCACCGTTTGTCCCGGCCGTAGTAGTAGTAGTAGAATCGAGGGGTCACGCCGACAACGGCGAGGAGGTCCCGCATGATCTGTGCGACCGGCGGAAGCCTTGTGATGACGCTGGCCCGAGACGGATCGGGTACCGACCAACCGGACCTCTCATGATGTGGACGTTAATGGCGTGTGTCACGTATCGTCCCCCTCCGGAGGTTCGGAACTGGCAGGATCTTCAGTTGTTTCCCGCCACCTGGTGGGAGCACGACGACGGCCGCACTGGCTGGACGATGCAAGTCGACCGGCAGTTCGTTGTTGACGTGGCCTCCGAATCGGCCGTTGCGGCCTGCGAGGCAGAAATGGCCAAGGGTGCCCCAGGATGCACCCTCGGATACGGTTGTTCGTCCATCTCCTACCGGCCGCCCGTGATCTGGATGTTCGTGCAGATCACCGACTGTGTGCTGGACCTGCGGCCCAAGTTGCTCGTGGTTCAGCAGTACCCGGGGGTGGATGCCCATTCGATCCCCATCTTCGGAGACTGAATGCTGTGGATTCAATTGTTGGGCTGTCACCACAGGTCTGGAGTCGCGGGAACCCCCTCGATGGCACGCCACATCGTGGAGGGCCCCGGTCGCGCCCGCATTCCGAAGCAGGTGGTGACGAACCTTCTGGGCGCCGACGTGGTGGAGGCCTGCCCGGACGACCAGCACTGTGTGTTCAGTATCGGCGGCTTCACGCTTCTCCTCGAGCCGCGCGGCCCGAGCTGGGTCATCCGGAAGTCTGACGCCTGGCTCCCCGCAAACGAAGCCAATTGGACGCTGCAGGATGGTGCGTGGACGAAGGTGCCGTTTCCTTCCACCCTCGGACCCCCACCGCCATGGGCGCGGTGGGAGCAGGTCCCCCGCCCCCCAGTTGGCAGCCCTGCGCTTGCGATCCAGCTCCGCACGCGTCCGACCTGGCACTTCTCGACCCAGCAGCTGGACGGCCAGCTGATTGTGCGCGAGTACCTGGGGTGGCCACCGATGGACCGTTCGGGACTGCTACCACGCGACGTGGTGAAGGCGGTGAATGGAGTTGCGGTCATGACTTCGGCAGAGGTGACCGCGGTACTCGACGCCGCCAGTGGTCTGGTACCGGTCCTGGTTTCTCGAGGCGGCCAGGAGCTGGAGTTCTCCGTGACGCCTGACCCGCTCCAGCTCTGGTGCTGGAAGTATTGGAGCGAGGACGGCGCCGACCTTTTGCTGGACCCGAACAGCGAACCGCCTGCTGGCGCAGTGCAAATCGAGTGTCCCGCAGGCGCTATCTCGCTGACCGGTGTTCGCCCCTGAGGCGTTGTCGTAATGGCACATGCTACCCTGCGGCGTTCGGGAGCTTCCAGCTCTCACCTGGTGCTATCAAGCTTCCCCTCGCCGGGTTCGCTGATACCGGAGCCCTTCCCGCGATGACGATTCACTGCTTGCGAGGGACGTGATGCCGCTTCCAGTATCAGTTACCCCGTAGTGATGGTCCTGATGTTTCCCATCGCGCTCCTCGCCGCGTGCGGGCACCACCGCGAGCTCCCATCCATCGGACGCATCGCGATCGCAGACTCCGACGCCGCTGTTCTCCTCGGCCCGGCCTATACCGCGTGCCGACAGCACCTCACTGAGGGGA
>JBIKWC010000323.1:0-8320 GCA_044356535.1 Myxococcota bacterium | reverse complement strand
CCCGTCACCTGCGGGGGGGCTGGTCCAGGAGCTGCGCCACCACGGCGCCCGTGCGCTTCACCATCGGCACGATCATGCCCACCACGACGCGCTCGACGATCGGGACCGCCGACGCCGGGATCGCCTGCGAGAGGCCCTCGACGCGGTCGGGGTGGAAGGCGAAGCTCCCGTCGATGGTGATGCGGGTCCCTGCGCCCGCCGCGGCGTACGTGTTCGTCCCGCTGCTCTCCACGGCCGTCCCGAGGCCGGGCACCGCGATCTCCCAGCGCGCGACGCGCTCGGCGGGGTCCCAGAAGGTGTGCTGGCGCCACTGCAGCAGGTGGGCGGGGACGAGCGCGCGCAGGAGGAGCGGCAACACCTTGGGCGAGCCGTGCCACAGGTGCACCTGCTCGACCGTTCCCGACGCGTGGCGCACGATCGACTGACACTCGAGCCGCTCGACCTCCTCGAGGAACGGGACGGTCTCCACCAGCCGATCCCGGTGCGTGGAGAACACGAGGTCGAGGGGGTGCGCGAGTGTCTCGGCGACATCGAACCGCATCCGGCCTCCGGTGAGGGTACGCTCTGCCGGACCACGTATTGCGGTCACGGGAGGCGGGCGTGGCGGGGTTCACCTGGCTCGCGGTGGTGGGGTGCTCGGGGCCGGCGGCCGACGACGCCGACGACGTCACCCCGACGTCCACCCACTCGGCGCTCGCGGCGCACACCGGCGAGGTCGACGACCACACCGGGGGCGCCCTGCACACCGGCCGGCCGCCCGAGCACACCGACACCCGACCGACCGTGATCACCTCGGCCTCGTGTGCGCTCCAGCCCGACAACAGCCTGCGGTTCGACTGCCACGTCGAGGTCGACCCGCCCCAGGCCCTGGAGATCCGCTACCGCAAGGCCGACGGCTCCGGCGTCGAGCGCGTGCGCCGCAGCGAGACCGCGGCCGGGGTCCACGACCTCACGTTGTGGTACCTCGCCCCCGAGACCGACTACACGTTCACGGTGGTCCCGAGCGACGTCGAAGCCCAGCCCTTCGACGGCGCCATCCGGACGAACACGCTGCCGCTCGTGGCCGACTTCGAGGTGATCACCACGGGGACCTCCACGTCCGAGCTGTACCTGACCACGTCGCCGTGCCCGGGCGGCGCTGCGGTCGTGTGGGACCCGGCGACCGCCGAGGTCCTGTGGTACCAGCGGCTCGGCTTCGCAGCGGGCGCGTTCCTCGAGGGCGTGAGCGCGACCGACGACGGCACGATCATCGGGCTCGCGAACGGGGCCGTGCGCGAGGTTTCGCTGGCTGGGGCCACCCTCCGGGACCTCCGGGCGGGCATCGACTTCCCCGACCGCGTCCACCACGACGTCTTCAAGCGGAACGGCCTGATCTACGTCCTGTTCCAGGAGACGATCCAGGTCCCCGAAGACGTGATGATCGACGGGTTCTACGTCTTCGACAGCCTGGGCCTGTCCTGGGAGTGGCGGCTGGCCGACTTCGTCACGCCCGACCCGGCGAACTTCGGCGCCTTCGGGAACGACTGGTCGCACGCGAACTCGGTCTGGGCGGACGACACGGGCGATGTCCTCGTGTCCTTCCGGCACCTGTCGGGCGTGGTCAAGGTCGAGGGAGACCCGCTCGATCCCGCGTTCGGCCAGGTCCTCTGGCGCCTCGCGGGCGAGGAGGACTCGGAGCTCGGCTCTGACTTCGTCGTCGCAGCGGGGGAGTCCTTCGAGCGCCAACACAACGCGTTCGTGTTGCCGACGGGCCAGCTGTCGTTGTTCGACAACCGGATCGGGCTCTCGCGGAGCCGGGTCCTCGAGGTCAGCCTCGACCCGACGGCCGGGACCGCCACCGTCGACCGGACGTTCGACATGCCCGGCGACATCAACATCGACGGCCACTGCGACTTCCAGGGGAGCGCGTGGCGGACGCCCGCCGGGAACCCCGTTGCGACCTGCGCCCCGTTCCGGAAGGCGACCGAGTTCGACGCTGCATCCGGGGACGTGCTCTGGACAGGAGAGATCGACTGTCGGGGAGCGCCCGGCTCGTACGTGCCCCGCTTCGTGCCCCTGTCCGACGATCGACCCTGAGGGGAGGTCAGGGGGCCCGCATCGCCCCGAGGATCACGTCCATCAGGGCCTCCTTGTGCTGGCGGAGGTAGAAGTGGCCCCCCGCGAACCGGCGGGTGTCGAACCCGGCGGTGGTGTGCCGCCCCCACCCCTCGAGCTCCTCGGTGGTCACGGTGGGATCGGCGTCTCCGGCGAGCACGGTGATGGGCACGTCGAGCGGCGGCTCTTCGGGGCACACCCAGGTCTCGAACAGGCAGAAGTCCGCCCGCAGGGTGGGGAGGAACACCGCGAGGACCTCCGGTCGGGCGACGAGCTCGGGCGGCAGCGCCTGGTAGCGGTCCTGGAGGGCGCGCACGAACTCGGGCTCCGGCAGCGGATGGAGCGGCGAGAGCCGATCGGGGAGGTGGGGCGCCCGCCGCTGGGACAGGAACAGGCGGGTGGGCAGCGGCAGGCCGAGCTTGCGCAGCTTCCGGACCACGGCGAACGCCACGAGCGCGCCCATCGAGTGCCCGAACACGGTGTACGGCCGGTCGAGGTGCGGCCGGAGCCCGCTCATCATCGCGTCCACCAGCGGGGCCATCACCCGGAACGGCGCCTCTCCCAGGCGGGACTCGCGGCCGGGGAGCAGCACCGGCACCACGTCGATCCCCGCGGTCCGGGCGATCGGGGCCCACTGCCGGTACTCCACGGTTCCCCCGCCCGCGTACGGAAAACACAGGATGCGACCGCGCGCTGCAGGGTCGGCGTCCTTCGTCCAGGGTGCGGGCATCGGACCTCCTCGCGGGCGCCGGTAACACATGGCCGCGCCGGACCGGGACGCCGACATCCCCCACCGCCTGGCGCGACCACACGCTACACTCCTCGCCTGCACCCCCGTGTTGGGCCGGGCCCGCACCTCGGGAAGAAGTTTTTCGCGCGAGTTTGGGTACACTCCGGAGACGGCGGACCACGGACGGCATGGACCAGCGCAAAGCCCAACGCGAAGCGGAGCTCAAGAAGCTGCAGCAGGCGGTCGCCCGCCTGGACGAGCAGCTCGGCGCCAGGCCCGAGGACCCGCGGTTGCTGGACCTGCGGGCGAAGGCGGCCGAGCGGATGGGCCAGTGGGAGGACGCCGCCGGCTTCTGGCAGCGGCTGGTCAAGAGCGCCCGCAACACGGGCGAGCGGCCCTCGGAAGCCCGGGCCTGCCTCCAGGCGGGGATCTGCCTGTCGCGGGCGAACCAGGCGGCCAAGAGCCTCGGGTTCCTCCAACGCGCCGTGGCCGCCTGGGAGCTCCTCCGCGACGAGCCCATGACCGCCCGGGCGCGCGTCGAGCAGGCACGCCACCACGTGTCCCAGCGCGACGACGCCCGCGCACGGCCCCTCCTCGAGCTCGCGGTGCCGGCGCTCGCCGCCGCCGAGTCGTGGGACGAGCTCGGGTGGGCCTCCCACGAGCTCTCGCGGATCCTGGGAGCCACCGCCGCCACCGAAGCTGCCCTCGAAGCCGCACGGACGGCGGTCGAAGCCACCGCCAAGGCCCGGGACGGGCGGGCGCTGGGGCACCGGCTGGTGCACCTCGCCACCCTCCACCTGGCGACCGGCGCCTCGGCCAAGGCGCGGTCGTACTTCGAGCGGGCGCTGCCCTACCTGCGGGCCAGCCGGTCGCGCCAGCTCCTCGCGGCCTACGACGCCCTGATCGGCCTCGCGCGCACCGAGCACGACCTCGGCTCCGAGGAGCGCTGGCTCACCGAGGCGATCCTGTCGGTCGACGTCACTCCGGACCAGGTGGCACAAGGGCGGCTCCGCGTGGACCTGGCGCGGGTGATCTCGACGCGCTCCGGCGAGCGTGCGCGCAACCTGATCCACGTCGCGATCGAGCGGTTCCACCGCAGCGGAGACCCACACGGCGCTGCCACCGCGTACACGCAGCTCGGCAAGCTCCTCGCAGCCGAGGACCAGGAGGGCGCACACATGGCGTGGGCCCGGGCGATCGACTTCTTCCGCATGGTGGGAGACGATGATGCCGTCGGCGCCGTGAGCGCGCTGGCACAGGGGCCGGGCGCCTGATCGCCTCCGCCCGTTGCCCCGAGGATTCTGAACGCAGTGAGCCGCACCCCACCACCCGAGCCCGGCCGCCCCGACGGGGGACCGCCCCAGATCCACCTCGGGAGCTTCCGGTTGATCCGCCCGATCGCCGAGGGTGGGATGGCGGTGGTGTGGGGGGGCATCCACGGTGCCGAGCTCCCCGTCGCGGTGAAGGTCCTCACGAACGAGTCGGTGCGGGACCCCACCGTGCGCGCGCTGTTCCGCAACGAGGTCCGCGCGGTCGCCAAGCTCAACCACCCGGGGATCATCTCCGTCCTCGACTACGGCGAGGTCGGCGCAGCTTCGGCAGCGGCGAGCGACGGCCGCCTCACCGAGGGGATGCCGTACCTCGTGATGGAGTACGCGAACGGCGGCTCCCTCGGGAAGCGGAAGCGCCAGTGGTCCTGGGCGGCGCTGCGCCACCTGCTCGTCGCGCTGATGGACGCGCTCGCGCACGCCCACTCTCGCGGCGTCCTCCACCGCGACCTCAAGCCAGGGAACATCCTGCTCTCGGGGCGCGAGGTCATGCGCGGCGGCATCAAGCTCACGGACTTCGGGATCGCCTGGGTGGGCGGCCGGGAGAGCCAGACGATCGCGGGGACGCCGCAGTACATGGCGCCCGAGCAGCACTCGGGCGACTTCGGGAACCAGGGTCCGTGGACCGACCTCTACGCGGTGGGGTGCCTCGCCTGGCGGGTGGTGACGGGCCAGACGCCGTTCGCCCACACGACGGGTTCGGGGCTCGCCAAGGCCCACCTGTTCGAACGTCCGCCGCTGTTCGTGCCACGGTTCCCGGTACCCGACGGCCTCGAAGGCCTGCTGCGGGCCCTCCTCCACAAGGACCCCCACACCCGCTTCGGGACCTGCGCAGACACGCTCGCCGCGCTCGATGCCCTGCCGGCCCTCGACGACGACACCGAAGCCGAGGACCAGGGCGATCAGGAGGAGGAGAGCCTCGTCACCGACGGGGACCAGCCCGCGCCGGCACCACTCGGCGCAGGCGAACCGGCGGCCGAGGTCGCGCCGACGACGTGGGCGCCGCTCCCGGTGGACTGGCGTAGGACGGAGCCCACTCGGGTGCCGATGCGCCTGCGGGGCGCGGGCCTCTCGTTGTTCGCGCTCCGCGAAGTCCCGATGTTCGGCCGCGACAAACACCGCGAGCTCCTGTGGAAGGGCCTCCGCGCCGTCCACGAACAGGGGCGTCCGCGGGCGGTGTTGGTGCGAGGGGCGTCGGGCGTCGGCAAGACCCAGCTCGTCGAGTGGCTCGCCCACCGGGCCCACGAGATCGGCGGCGTCGAGTCCCTCCTGATCCGGGCAGACGAGGTGCGGCTGGCGGTGTCGCAGCACCTGGGCGTCGACCGCGCCGACCCGTCGGACCGCGCCGACATCCTGGTCGATCGGTGCCGCCGCGCGCTGGATGGTGCGGGGCTCGCCGAGGTGCTCGACCGCGCGCTCGACCCCGCGACGGGCGTCGACGCCGAGACGTTCCGGGGCGCCGTCATCCGCCTGCTCGAACACCAGTCGGAGCACCGGCCCGGTCTCCTCGTGATCGACGACGCCCACGAGGCGGACGAGGCGCTCGAGCTCGCGCGCGAGATCACCGAGCCCACCCAGGAGCGCCGCGCCGTGCTCGTGGTCCTCGTGGCCAGGGACGACGAAGGCCTGGCGCAGCGTCCCGACGTGGAGGACCGGATCGCGCAGGTCCTCACGGCCGGGCGGGCGAAGGGCATCAAGCTCGGGCCGCTCGAGGAGCCCGCGATGCGGCACCTCCTCGAGTACCTCGGCCTCGGGGGCTCGCTCATCGGGCGCGTCCAGGAGCGTGCGGCGGGGAACCCGCAGTTCGCGGTGCAGCTCGTCGGCGACTGGGTCCAGCGCGGCCTCCTCGAGGCCACCGCGGACGGCTTCGTGTTGAAGGGGGGCGCAGAGCCCCCGATCCCCGACGGCCTCCACGAGGTCTGGTCGACGCGGATCGCGCGGTTGCTGCAGCCGCTCCCGTCGGTGGCGGGGATCCACCTCGAGCGCGCCGCGGCGATGGGCTCGGACCTCGCGATCGGGGAGTGGGAGCGCGCCTGTGACGACCCCTCCCGCGGCCGCGTCTCGGAGCGCGGTGTGCAGATCCGGCGCGACCTCCTCGAGCGCCTGCTCGACGCGCGGTGGGTCGAGGAGCGCACGCAGGGCTTCACGTTCGTGCACCCGATGCTGCGGGAGTCGCTCGAGCGCATCGCACGCAAGGCCGGGCGCTGGAAGACCCACCACCAGGCCATCGCCACCATGTTCGAGGCGACCGGGCTCGGGGACGCCGGCCGGATCGGCTACCACCTGCTCGAGGCCGGCCGCCCGGCGGAGGCGCTGGCGCCGTTGTTCTCGGGCCACGACGCCCTGGGGAGCCGCTACGGGTTCGCGCGCGCCGGCGGGTTGCTGATCCCGCTCGAGCGGGCCATGACCGAGGCCGCCGTCCCCGACAGCGACATCCGGTGGGCAGCGTTGTGGCGCCGCCAGTCCACGTTGCTCCGGGCGCGTCGCCGCTACGACGAGGCGACGGACCACGCCGAACACGCGCGCGTCCACGCCGACAAGCTCGGAGACGACGAGGAGTGGGCCCGGTGCTCGATCTCGATCGCGGCGGCCCAGGAGGCGCGCGGCGACCTGGGGCTCGCGCTGGTCACGCTCCAGAAGGCGGTCGCGCGGCTCCTGCGGGCCGGCAAGCGCGGTCCCACGCTGGTCGCGGCGCTCACCCAGCTGGCCTCGACCGGCCGGATGATGAACAAGCTCGACGACGCCGAGCGGTGGGCCTCCCAGGCCATCGGCGTTCTCGAGCGCACCGGCGCGCAGGACGAGCAATCTGCCGCCATCCTCGAGGGTGAGCTCGCGGTGCTGGCCTCGCGTCGGGGCGACTGGCAACAGGCGATCGAGCTGTTCGAGAAGGCGATCCCCCCGCTGCGGCGCCGGGGGCTGTCGCGGTCCCTCGCGGACGTGCTGAACAACCACGGCGACTGCCTGAAGAACGTGGGCCGCTGGAGCGAGGCCGAGCGCGTGTTCCAGGAGGCAGGCCGGATCCTCGAGCAGCTGGCCCTCAACAACGTGGTCCCCAGGCTCAACCTCATCATCTGCCAGATCCGGGTCGGCCGCTACGAAGAGGCCCGCGAGGCCTCCGTCGAGGTCGAGCGGTCGGCGACCGGCATCTACGCGCCCCTGGCGATCCTGTCCCGTGCAGTGTGCAACGCGGCCCTCGGCGACCTCCACGCGGTCCAGCGGGAGCTCGGCCCCGCCGCGGAGCGGATCCGGCACGCGCAGCTCGTCGATCCCGACATCGTGTGGCTGGCCGAACACGCTGCGGAGGCCCTCTCCCGGCACCCGGACCCCACCCGGACCCGCGACCTCGAGGTGGCGTTCTTGTACCTCGCGCGGGAGCAGCTCGGCCTGCTGTCGGACCAGGCCGGCGTGGAGCGCGTGAGCCGTCGCCTCGGGGAACCTCCGCCGTTGCCTTGAAATACCCGGCGCGCGCGCGCGTAGGTCGTCGTGCTCGGAGGTGTCCGTGACCGACGTCCTGCTGATCTGCGCCGTGTTCCTCGGGTTGTCCTCGCTCGTCGCGCTGCCCCTGGCGGTGCTCCTCGGCATTCCCATGGGCGCCTGGGTGGCGCGGGGCTGGCTCCACCTGAAGGAGCGCGAGCTCGAGCTGCGCCGCCTCGAGGTGGCCCTGCGGGTCCGCGAGACTTCGCTGCTCCCGCACTACGTCAACCCGACCGACACCGCCCAGGTGCTCGACTGGGCCAGGGCGGACGCCGAGGTCCTCGCCTCCGTCCGCCGCCACTAGGAGCCTGTGGGGCGTAGGCCGCGCAGCGGCCTCGCCCCGCGGCTCCTCCCCAGCCCGTGCCCGCGCCCGTGCCCGTGCCCCCGAGCAGCTGGCGATTCGGACAGATCCTGGCCTTTCAGGCTGGTACGTGGCTCGCTGGAGGAGAGATGGCACGGAGCGTGCGGTTCGATTGCCAGCGGCTCGAGGTGTTCGGCCACGCGGTGGAGGCGGTGGCGGTGCTCGACGAGCTGGTGGAGGAGCTTCCCGAGGGCCGGGGGTACATCTGGGACCAGCTTCGGCGCGCGGCGAATTCGATCGCGCTCAACATCGCGGAGGGTGCTGGCGAGTTCGTCCCGGCCGAGAAGGCGCGGTTCTACCGGATGGCGAAGCGGTCGGCGACGGAGTGCGCGG
>JBIKWC010000357.1:0-6955 GCA_044356535.1 Myxococcota bacterium | reverse complement strand
TCAACGAGATGGCTTCTTCGACCCGACCGAGGTTGCGCTCCACCCGGCCCGACAGGCGCAGCGCCCGCCCGAGCACGTCCGTCCAGCCGTGACGCCGCGCGGACCGCTCGGCCCGCACCGCCCACCGCTCGGCCTCGGTGTTGTCTCCGCGACCACTGTAGAGCCAGGCCCAGTCGAGCCACACGTCGCCCCAGCGCGGGTCGGACTCCGGGAGGACCACGTTCCGCGCGGCCTGCTCCTGCTCCGTGACGAGCGCCGCGCTGCGGAAGTCGCCGCGGGCCAGCCGCTCGGCGACCGCCGTGTGCAGCGGCGCCAGCGCCTCCAGGAGGTCGTTCGCGTCCAGGAGGTGGCGGGCGAGCTTCTCGGGATCCGGGCGCGCCCCGGCCCGCAGGTGGGCCGCGCAGATCCGGTTGCCCGTCTGCCACTCGCCGCGTTGGCGCGCGCGCCGCAGCAGCACCTCGCGCAACATGCCGTGGACGAACGCCCACCGCTGCACCCGGCCCGGAAGCGGGCGGATCAGCCGGCGGCGCATGGCCTCGTTCAGGAGCTCGGCGGTGGGCCGGAGGTGGGCGAGCGTACAGAGCTCGACGTAGTCCGACTGGCGGAGCTCGAGCCCGAAGATCGCGGCGAGCTCGAGCGCGCGGGCCTCGTCTTCTCCGAAGGTCGCCAGGAGTCGCTCGGCGTGGTCCTGCCACACCGCCAGCAGGTGGTCGGGGATGTCGAGGACGGCCCCGGCCTTGAGCTTGAAGCCGCGGTCACCGGGGACCAGCAGGCCGCGGGCGACGAGGTCTCCGACGAGCTGCACCGCGAACAGGGGGTTGCCCTGGGTCCGCTCCTCGATCCGCTGGGCCAGCGCGCCCTCCAGGCCGAGCAGCACCTGGACGAGCTCGTGGTGTTCGTCCGGCCCGAGGGGTCCCACGACCACCTCGGTCGCTGCGCCGTTCGCGGTGAGCGAATGGAGGAAGGTGGCCTCGTCCGGACGCTCCGCGAGCTCCTCGTCCTGGATGGTGACCAGCACCAGGACCGGCAGCGGCTCCGCGGACTCGAGCAGGCGCCGCGTCAGGAACAGCGCCTCCGCCGAGGTGTGGGCGTCCTCGAGCCACACCACGCACACGCGGGCCCCCGCCAGGCGGCGGAGCAGGACCTCGGCGGCAGCGTGGGTCTCGCGGCGCGTGAGGGGTGGGCTCTCCGTGAACGCGTTCGGCGCCGCGAGCTGGGCGAGGACCTCGGTCGTGGCGTTGGTGTCGTCCCCGAGGAACGCAGCCACCCGCTCCACCGCCTCCGCCCGCCCCAGGCCGTCGCACCGCAGCGCGGCCTCGGCCAGCTGCGCCACGGGGTCGGTGGCGTCGGCGCTGTGGGACGCCTTGAGCGTCACGCCTGCGCCCTGTTCGTGGGCGGCGCGCGCCAACCACTCCGCGAGCCGGGACTTCCCCGTCCCCGAGGGGCCCCGCAACACCACCGCGCGACCCTGCCGCGAGGTCTGCACGTCCGACAGCGCCTTCCACAAGGCGTCGCGCTCCGTGGCCCGCGCCACGAACGGGATCGCGCGCAGGCCGTACAGGCCGAGCCCCGCGCCCTCGAGGCGGAAGTCGCGGCCGGGGTCCTCGCTCTGCCGCGCCGTGGGGGCCCACGAGGTGCGGGTGCCCCCGCCCGCCGTGACCGGCGGCATCGTGGCCTCTTCGCGGCGCTTCCCCGTGTGCAGGACGGTCGGCTGGTCACCCAGCGGCACCGACGGGATCGCGCTCCGGGGGCCGCTCCCCGCCGCGGCGGCGCCGAGCTCGAGGAGCGCGCGGCGGGCGTCGGCGGCGAACACGAAGCGGTCTTCCGGCTCCTTCGCGAGCAGCTGCCGCAGCCACGCCTCGAGCTCGGGCGGGACGTCGAACAGGGGCCGGAACGGGGGTGGGGGCTTCCCGAGGTGCCACGCCAGCGTCTGGACGGGGTTCGGGTCGCGGAACGGCGTGCTCCCGGTGACGAGCTGCCAGGCGACGCAGCCCACGGCGTACAGATCGGTCCATGGCCCGTGGTCGCGCCAGGCCGCGCGGACCTGCTCGGGCGCCATGTAGTTGGGCGTACCGACGGGGGCCCCGGTGGCGTACACGTCGGTGAACCCCCGCACCTCGCGGCTCCCGCCGATGCCGAAGTCCGTGACCACGATCCGGGCCGACAGGATGTCCTTGGGTACGGCGGCCAGCTCGGATCGCGCCGACGCGAGGAGCAGGTTCCCGGGCTTGACGTCGCGGTGGACGATGCCGTGGGCGTGGGCGTGGGCGAGGCCGTCGAGCAGGTGCACGAGCACGTGCCTGCACTCTGCCCAGGACTCGAGCCGCTTGCCCGCGAGCGACCCCCCGCCCGCCAGCTCCATCGCGAGGAACGGGGAACCGGCCTGCAGGCGCCCACCCGATGCCTCGTCCGCCGCCGTGGATACGGTCCCCGCGTCGAGCGCCATCACGACGTGGGGGTGGCGGAGCCCGGCGATGAGCCGCACCTCGTGCAGGAAGGACTCGCGGAAGTCGTCGGTGTCCCCGGTGCCGTCCGGCGGCTTGAGCACCTTGATGGCGACGGGGATGCCGTTCGAGAGGTGGACCGCGCGCCAGATCTCGCCCATGCCACCGGCGCCGATGGTCTTGAGGAGCTCGAACGGGCCGAGGCGGATCATCGATCGGTCCTAACGTGGGAACCCCCGGGGGCTCACGGCGACCGGGCTTCTCTCCGGAGACCGTGCTGCAAGCGAAGGAAGGCGCCGAGCCCGGGATCCGAGTGGCCGGTGCGCCGAGGCCCCGGCCATCACCACGGCCGGCCCGGTCCCGATCACGTCGGCGAACAGGTCCGAGTAGAAGCCCGGAGGAGCCAGACCGCCCGCGCTCCTGATTCCACAACATGGATGTGCTTGTTTCAAACAATTCATTGTTCCGATGTTGGGGACCGGGTGAGACAGGGTGCACGAGGGCCGGATAGGTCGGCCGCCTCGACCCCAGTTGCGAACGGAGACACCCATGGCCCAGGACTTCTTCGGTGCTCGGAGCACCCTGCAGCTCGCCGGCAAGACCTTCACCGCGTACCGCCTGCAGGCGTTGGAGGAGCAGGGCCACGGCGCCGTCTCGCGGCTCCCCTACTCGCTGCGCGTGCTCCTCGAGTCCGCCCTGCGCAACTGCGACGACTTCATCGTCACCCAGGCCCACGTGAAGGCCCTCGCCGGGTACGACCCGAAGCACGTCGGCGAGCAGGAGATCCCGTTCAACCCCGGTCGCGTCGTGCTCCAGGACTTCACCGGCGTGCCCGCGGTCGTCGACCTCGCCGCCCTGCGGTCCGCCATGACCCGCCTCGGCGGCGACGTGAAGAAGGTGAACCCGCTGATCCGCGCCGATCTCGTGGTCGATCACTCGGTCGACGTCGACGCCTACGGCAGCGCCGACGCCATGAAGAAGAACACGGACCTCGAGTTCCAGCGCAACGGCGAGCGCTACCGGTTCCTCAAGTGGGGCCAGCAGGCGTTCCGCAACTTCTCCGTGGTGCCGCCGGCCACCGGCATCGTGCACCAGGTGAACCTCGAGTACCTCGCGCCGGTCGTCCTCGAGCGGGACGGCGTGTTGTACCCGGACTCGTGTGTCGGCACCGACTCCCACACGACGATGATCAACGGCCTCGGCGTCGTGGGCTGGGGCGTCGGCGGCATCGAGGCCGAAGCCTGCATGCTCGGCCAGCCGATCTACCTGCTCATCCCCGAGGTGGTGGGCTTCGAGCTCACCGGCCGCACCCGCGAAGGCGTGACCGCCACGGACGTGGTGCTCACCGTCACCCAGATGCTCCGCAAGCACGGCGTGGTGAACAAGTTCGTCGAGTTCTTCGGCAACGGGCTCGACCACCTCACGCTCGCCGACCGCGCCACCATCGCGAACATGGCGCCCGAGTACGGCGCGACCATCGGGTTCTTCCCCGTCGACGCTCGCACGGTCGACTACCTCCGCGACTCCGGCCGGCCCGAGGACCTCTGCCAGCAGGTCGAGGCGTACTACAAACACGTGGGTCTGTGGCGCGATCCCGCTGCGAAGATCACCTTCTCGTCCACGTTGTCGCTCGACCTCGGCAAGGTGGAGCCGTCGCTCGCCGGCCCGAAGCGCCCGCAGGACCGTGTGGCGCTCTCCGCCATGAAGGCCTCGTACGTCAAGTCCCGCGAGGAGTTCGGTCACGCCACCTCGAAGTCGACCCCCGTCACGTACAAGGGCCAGTCGTTCGACCTCGCCGACGGCGCCGTGTGCATCGCTGCCATCACGTCGTGCACCAACACCAGCAACCCCGCCGTCATGCTCGCAGCGGGCCTCGTCGCCAAGAAGGCAGCGGCCCGCGGTCTCACCGCGAAGCCCTGGGTCAAGACGAGCCTCGCCCCCGGCTCGCGCGTGGTCTCCGACTACCTGGACCGCGCCGGCCTCACGAAGTCGCTCGAGGACGTCGGGTTCTTCACCGTCGGCTACGGCTGCACCACCTGTATCGGCAACTCGGGCCCGCTCTCCGAGCCGATCCGCGAGGCCATCGACAAGGGTGACCTCGTCGTGGGCGCCGTGTTGTCCGGCAACCGCAACTTCGAGGGCCGCGTGAGCCCCCAGACGAAGGTGAACTACCTCGCCTCCCCGCCGCTCGTCGTCGCGTACGCCATCGCGGGCAACGTGGAGCTCGACCTCACGACCGAACCGCTCGGCACCGGCTCCGACGGCCAGCCCGTGTACCTGAAGGACGTGTGGCCGACCGACGCCGAGGTCGAGGCCACGATCCAGTCGGCCCTCTCGCGCGACCAGTACGTTGCCCGCTACTCGGACGTGTACCGCGGCCCCGACGCCTGGCAGAAGATGGCGGCCCCCACGGGCGAGCTCTACGCGTGGGAAGCGGACTCCACGTACATCCAGGAGCCCCCGTTCTTCGTGGACATGTCGAAGACGGTGAACCCGATCGCTCCCATCACCGCCGCGCGCTGCCTCGCGAAGCTCGGCTTGTCCGTGACGACCGACCACATCAGCCCGGCCGGGAACATCGGCAAGGGCACCCCGGCCGAGGAGTTCCTGGCGGCGAACGGGGTCGATCGCAAGGACTTCAACTCGTACGGCTCCCGGCGCGGCAACGACCAGGTCATGACCCGCGGCACCTTCGCCAACATCCGCATCAAGAACGGCCTCGTGCCGGGGGGCAAGGAGGGTGGCTGGACCGTGTACCTCGGCCCGGAAGGCAAGGCAGCGGGCCCGTTCCCGTGGCTCCGGTACACCTCCACGAAGGACCCGAAGCCCGGTGACGTGGTCAGCATCTACGACGCCTCCGTCAAGTACCAACAGCACCGCGTGCCGCTCGTCGTCCTCGCCGGCCGGGACTACGGCATGGGCTCCTCGCGCGACTGGGCGGCGAAGGGAACCTACCTGTTGGGCGTGAAGGTCGTGATCGCCGAGAGCTACGAGCGCATCCACCGGTCGAACCTCGTGGGCATGGGTGTCCTGCCGCTCCAGTTCAAGGACGGGGACACCGCGGACTCCCTCGGGCTCACGGGCCTCGAGACGTTCGACGTGGCGATCGACGACCAGGTGCGGCCGCTGCAGGATCTCCGCGTCACCGCCACCGCGCCGGACGGCTCGCGGAAGATCTTCCTGGCCACCTGTCGGATCGACACGCCCGTCGAGGTCGTGTACTACCGGAACGGGGGCATCCTGCACACCGTGTTGCGGCGCCTCGCCGACTGACGCGACCCAGGAGGGCACGATGTGGTGGGTGCTGCTCGCTCCGGACACCCGCGCTGCGTCCTGCCCGCCGGCCCCGCTGCACGAGCAGGTGGCCGACGCCTCCGACACGTTCGAGGTCACGCTCCTCGCCAAGCGGGACAGCGGCGTCTTCCTCGTCCTGACCGCCCGCGTCGACGCTGTGTACGGCGGGTGCGCTGTGGTCGGGGAGGAGGTGGAGCTGCTGCTGCCGGGGGATCCCGACGCCCAACCGGCGTGGGACCTCGGTCTGACCTACGTCGTCACCACGACCGAGGTGATCGGCGCCCAGCGCACGACCGATCGGTGCCAGCTGTTCGCCGACGCTTCCACCCTGCCCGCCGGCGACCTCGTGTACCTCGAGGGGCGGCCCGTGACCTGCGACGGGGTCACGACCTGCCAGGACGGCGTGTACCCGGCCACCTGCGAAGACCTGTGCCTCGACATCACCTGCCCGGACGCCGCGTGTTTCACCAACCCGTGTGCAGCCTGCGCGGTGGAGTTGTTCGACGCCGCAGGCAGCCCACAGGAAGACCAAGACGCGGACGGCGTGTGTGACGCGGCGGATCGGTGCGCAGGCGACGACCGGGCCGATCGCGACGGCGACAGCGTGTGCGACGCGGACGACACCTGCGACGGCGACGACCTCCAGGACAGCGACGGCGACGGGATCCCCGACGCCTGCGACGAGCCCGCCACCGTCCCCGGCGCCACCGACACCTCCACCGCGCCACCGCCACGGGCAGGCGGGGGCGGCGGATGCAGCTGCAGCATCGCGACCGGTCCCGGGTGGCTGGCCGCCGTCCTCAGCGCGATCGCGTGGCGGAGGCGAGCACGGCGGTGACGTGGTCCCGGAACACCCGGACCTTCGGAGGCACCACTCCGCCGCGGGTCAGCAGCCACACCGAGACCCGACCTGCGAGGCGCCAGCTCGGGAGCACCTCCACGAGCTGCCCGTCGGCCAGCTCCTGCACCACGGACTCCCGGGGGCTCAAGGCGACGCCGCCACCCGCCAGGGCCACGCTCCGGAGCAGGTGCATGTCGTGGGACAACACGCGCCCGCGCATCACGCGCTCCACCACCACGGAGGGGTCGTCGGCCGACACCCACGACAGCGGAGTCACCGCGCCGCGCAGCGGTGGGAGCAACAACACCGCGCCGTCGAGGTCCTCCGGGCGCCGCATCGGACCGATGCGGTGGAGGTACTCGGGCGAAGCCACGAG
>JBIKWC010000322.1:0-8365 GCA_044356535.1 Myxococcota bacterium | reverse complement strand
TCCTGCAACTCGAGGAACACCCTGCCCGGTCCGACGGCCTCCACGAGCCGGTCGAGCCAGGTTGCTGCCCGGGCCTCGTCGGACCGGCCGAAGGGACGCCCGAGCACGCCCTTGGGCCCGCCAGTGAGGAACAGGAGCCCCTCGTGGTGTCGAGCCAGCCGCTCGAAGTCGATGCGGGGCTTGTACGACATCCCCTCGAAGATGCCGTCCGTCACGAGGCGACAGAGGTTCTGGTAGCCGGTGGCGTCCTCCACGAGGACGATGAGCTGGGCACCACCCTCCTCCCGGTGGGGGTCCTCGTAGGCCATCCCCTCGGGCTGCAGGTGGAGCTCGGCGCCGATGATCGGGGCGATCTTCTGCGCCTTGCACGCCTTGTAGAACGCGACCGCACCGTACAGGTTGGCAGTGTCGGTGAGGGCGAGGTGGGTGAACCCCCGGGCCTTGGCGGCCGCCACGAGCGCATCGACGGTGGCGGTGCCGTCGAGGATCGAGAACTGGGAGTGGACGTGGAGGTGGACGAACGCCATCGGGGCGCAGCCTAGCCGAGACGGAGGTCAGTTTCTGTCCCCATCGCCCGGGGGCGACGGATCGGGCAGGCAGTCCGCGTCCAGGACGATCGCGTGCTCCATCGAGGCGTGGTGGGCGATCCACCGCTCCACCAGGTCCGGCGGGACCCCCTCCCCCACGAGGGCGCGCCGCAACACGAACAGGCGACGGCGGAAGTGCCCCCGGTGGATGCGCATCGCGCGGTGCAGGGTGGCGAGGGGCCGTCCCTGGTACGGCGTGGCCCCACCGAACAGGCCGCTCGCGAGCTCCGACTCGTGCTGGCTGATGCGCGCGAGGTCCTTCCCCTCGAAGAGAAAGCCGATCACGAAGTCAGTCGCCATGTCGCGGACGAACCGCTCCATGAGCCGGCGAAGGCCAGCGTCTCCCCCCAGGCGGTCGAGGTCCGTCGCTGCGCCGCCGGGGTTCACGGCTTCGCGCGGTGGTTGAACGCCGAGAGGTCGGGGAACGGAGGGCGGTCCTCGTCGAACTGCCAGCGGTACACCTGCCAGGTCCCCATCACCCGGGTGACGTAGCCGCGCGTCTCGTCGAACGGGATGTTCTCGACGAACTCGTCGGTCGGCAGGTTCCCGTTGGCGGTGAGCCACTTGTTGACGTTGCCCGCGCCACCGTTGTACGCGGCCAGCGCCAGGTACGGGCTGTTGCCGAGCTGCGTGTGCATGGCCTCCAGGTATCGCGACCCGATGGTCAGGTTCGTCACCGGATCCCGCAGGTCGTCGGTCGTCACCTTCATCCCCAGCCACCCGGCCGTCTGCTGCGCGGTGGCCGGCATCAGCTGGGAGAGCCCCCACGCGCCCGCGAACGACTTGATGTTCCGGTTGAAGTTCGACTCCTCGCGGACGAGCGCATGAAACAGCCGCGGTTCGAAGTGCCAGGCCGGCTTCACCACACCGCGCACCTCCTCCCAGTAGCGGTCGGGGTACGCGATCCGGACGGTCCGGGGCTCGTGGGGACCCAGCGTCCCGATCGGGTGGGACATCAGCCAGCGGCGGAGCTCGTCGTGGGCCAGCAGCCAGTCGCCGGACGCGATGCGCAGCTGCGACACCCACGCCCGCTCGTCGGGCTCGAGGTCGCCCACGCCCGACAACGACAGCTCGGCGAGCGCCTCGGTCGCGAGGCCGAGCCGGAACAACGCCACCGCGTCGCGGAACCGGGCGTCCCGCAACGTGCTCGGGCGCACGTCCCACGCGACGGGGACCTCGCCGCGATCGTGGCGAGCAGGGCGCGACAGCGCAGCGGCGACCGGAGGGGCGACCTCGTACAGGCGGGCAGCCGCGAGGACGGCGTAGAACGACTGCGGGTGCTCCTCGCAGAGGGCCTTCCACCCCGCGATGGCAGCGTCCCTGGCGGCGGCGTCCGTCGTGGGCTTCGAAGGGGCGTTCACGTCCGGGTACAAACGCCACCGCGCCGCCCAGTAGCTCCCCCCGACCACACGCAGGCCGTCCCCGTCGAGGGGCAGCGCCGCGAGCTTCTCGGCGATGGCGATCGCATCGGCGGGATCCCCGTCGCGGTAGCGCGAGAACGCAAGTCGGAGCAGGGCCTCCGGGACGGTGTCCCCCGTCGGGAAGTCGCGCAGCGCCTTCTCCCAGAGGGCCCGCGCCTCGTCCGCGCGACCGACCTCGAGCAGCGCGTTCCCGGCTCGCGTGAGCCCGTCGTCCGCGAGGCTGCTCTTCGGGTACATCGCAGCGAGGTCCTGGTAGGCCTTCGCCGCCTCTGCGTAGGCCTTCCGCCGGTGGAGGGCCTGGCCGAGCAGGTACGTCCCCTTCGCGCCGTAGTCCCCCTCGGCGTCCACACAGGAGCGGGCGACGTCGGCGAGCACCGTCGACGCTTCGGTCTGCGCGTTCTTCTTGGTGAGGCTGCGCCCGCGCACGTACCGGAGCCGGCAGGCGTCGGTGGAGGTCCCCCGGGCTTCGGGGTCGGTGATCGCGGCGGTGAGATCGATCGCTGCCTGCCACTCCCCCGCGTTCGCAAGGCCCTCGGCCCGCCGGACCCGCTCCTGCCAGGTCCAGTTCCCGCCGGAAGGAGCGGCCTTCACAGCGAGATCCTCCGGCGAGCCCGGGTACCCGACCTGCAGCCGCACCACGTAGGGCCGCGCGTCGGGGGAGGCCAGGCCCGCACGCTCTGCGAGCGCGAGCAGCGCGGGGGCGTTGCCCGGAACAGGGTCGGGGCGGGCCACCAGCGCCTCGACCCGGGCCCAGGCCTCCTGCTCGCGGTCGAGCTTCCGGAGGGCGGCGTGGGCCGCCATCACCGCGCGCGGGCCCACCGCCGACGCCGGATCCACGAGCGCCAGCTCGGCGAGCGCCTCTTCCGGGGCGCCTTTCGCCAGCAGCAGCTCCCCGCGGACCGCGTGCCGCCACGACTCCGGCAGGACCGTCTCGTCGCCCGCCGGAGCGGCCTCCAGCAACGGCAGCATGTCGACAGCGTCTGCTGAGCGATCCGTGTGGAGGGTGGACCACGCCACCAGGAACGCCCACGCCGACTTCCGATCCCCGGGGAGCGTATCGAGCGGGATCGCGCGGAGCGCCGCGACCGCTTCGTCCCACTTGCCGCTGCGCAGGGCATCCGCGACGGGCTGCGGGACGTCGAGCACGGTGCCCTGCAGGACCGGGTCCACCGCGACGCGATCGGCGGAGACAGCAGCGCCGGGAGCCGCCGCGCCCGTCGGGACCAGGGTTGCGAGCAGGACCGCGAGGAGACCGGCCCCGAACCGCCGGATCACTGCAGGTCCCGCACGAGGGCCTCGAAGGCCTCCGAAGACACCCGGACCCCGGGGCCAGGTCCAGCGGGATCGCGCACGGTACGGCTTCCGTCGGGGAGGGCGGGGCCGACCACGAAGGTCGACACGGTCGGCTCGCCGCCGTCGGCGGGAGCAGGTTCGTGGATGGTCACGGTGGCCTCGGGGGGATCGGAGGGGCCGGCTGGGTCGAGCGTGCGCTCGACCGCGAGGTTGGACAGCGCCAGCACCCGATCGTACACGCTCGCGGCGTCGAGCGGCGGCGCGCTCCAGTCGGGCCCCTGCCGCGTGGCCTCGAACACCTTGCCGAGGCCCTCGAACCGGACCCGGTCCGCGACCTCGGGGCGGAGCAGGAACGCCGTGCGCTGGCCCACGTCGGTGGGTCCGCGGGACAGGCTCTTGTCGACCCCGTCGAACACGCGCCCCGTGCGGCCGTCGGGCGACCTCGCGGGGAACCCGTACCCCTCCGACACACCGAGCGAGAGCGTGTCGACCGAGCCGCCCTCGAGCTCCACCTCGACCGTGACCCGAGGCGCGTCCACCAGAACGGCCGGGTCTTCGGTGTCGAACCGGATGTCGAGCAGGTCCATCACGAGGTCGTCGACCCGATCGGGATCCGCCCGCCCGTAGCCGGCGAGGTGCCACTGCAAACCGCGCCCGCGTACGTCGAGTACGTGCTCCGGGTACGTGATGCGCACGCTGCGAACGTCTTCGGGCGCGAACCGGAACACCTTGCGGTCGCGGAAGTCGTCGGCGGGGGCGTGGAGCAGGCCGGTCGGGTCCCCGTTCGCCGCGCCCACGCCACCAGCCGCCGTCAGGACGTAGGTGCTGTAGGCGGCAGGCGCCCGGATCCCCACGGTGAGCGACGAGGGCGCCCCCGTCGTCGGGATCCAGGTGACGTGGGCGGCAGGCGGATCTCCGAGCCCGAAGGCTTCGCTCGGAGCGGCTTCGACCGGCACCGCCCGCTGGAGCGCAGCCAGCTGGCCCGCCAGATCCTCGACCCGGGCGCCGTCTGCCAGGGCCTCCGCGGGATCGAGCATCCACCACGCGCCGTCGCGGTGCTCGAAGACGAGCCGGCCCTCGATCCGGTCGATCTCGAGGCGTCGGAGCGCCTCCCGGTCCACGGACCAGAGCTGCTCGGTCGCGTCGGAGTGTTCGGCGGTCGTGGGTTTTCCCTGCCACCACAAGACGCCCGTGATGCCTGCGAGCACCCCTGCGAGCACGACCAGGAGGCGGGTCTGGGATCGGTCCACCGGGCGCGCCTCCGGGCTCTGCTCAGGCCTCTCCGGCCGGATCGGCGTGCTTGCCGATCACGACCTGGGCGGCCTGCAGGACGCGCGACTTGACGGTGTACCCCATGGCCAACACCTGCAACACCCGACCGTCCTGGGCCTTGTCTGGGACGGGCGCCGTGGCGAGGGCCTCGTGCAGCCGCGGATCGAAGGCCGCGCCGACGCCGGGGACCTCCTCGAGGCCGAGCTTGCGCAGCGACTCCATGAACTGCTGGTGGACCATCTTCAGGCCGTCGACCAGCACCGTCACGTCTTCACCCGGAGACAACACCGACCGCTTGAGGTTCATGACGGGGTCGAAGAACGCCTTGACCTGGTCGAACGCCTGCAGCTCGGAGTCCATCTTCGACCGGAGCTCCATCCGCTCCTTGAAGGCCCGCATCTCGCCCTGGAGGTCGTTGTACCCCTTGGACACGGCCCGCAGGCGCGCCTGGGCTTGCTCGAGCTCGGCCTTCGCGGTCGCGACCTGCTCCCGCAGCGCCACGAGCTCCGCAGACTCGGGCGGGGGCGGGTGAACCGGCTGGGTGTCCACGTCCGCAGGGTCGGGGACCACCGCTTCGACCTTGGGCTTGCCCTCGTCTCCGCGCGGCTCCGCGCCGTCCGCATTCGCCTGGCTCATGACCGCACCTCGGGCGTGAGAGGTAACCGCCGAGCAGGTCGAGGCAAGGTCAGGAGACGGGCACCGCGGTGCGCGACCGGCGATGCAGCCGACGCAACCCCTGGGAGATCTCCTCGAACCGTTGCCGGTTCTGGATGACGTTGACCTCGTGTCGGAACGCCATCCACCCGAGCACGCCGACCGCGATCCCGGGTGCCACGAGCAGGAACCCGGCTCCGCCCAGCACCGACACCGACGAAAGGCCCACGAGCCCGAGCAACGCCCCCGCCACCGTGGTCCACCGCCGCCAGCGCAGCCACTGCTCGAGCAGGGCCAGCTCGGCCTCGACCCGCCGTTCGTCGGGGACGACGCGCCGACGGGCTTCGAGGAGCTCCCATGCAGGCGAGGTCCGACCGTCCTGGAGGTAGTGCACCACGAGCATCGCGCGGGCCGCGGCGAGGTCGGGCGCAGCCTCCACGGCTCGGTGCAGGGCAGCCTCGCCTTCGGTGGTCCTCCCCTGCCGCAAGAGGCAGGTGCCGAGGTAGTAGTGCAGCGCGCCGTCTTTCGGGAAGTACCGGGAGCCGATGTTGGCGAGGTCCTCCCCTTGCCCGTACTCGCCGAGGTACGACGCGATCATCGAGCCGGCGACGTACGCGTTCCGGTGCCAGGGCTGCTCGCGGACGAGGTCCTTGCAGCGACGGAGCGCGGCTTCGTAGTCGCCCTTGCGCACGATCTCGAGCACCTCGTCCCACGGCGTGGACGCCAGATCGACGGGTTGCCCCGAGACCTCGTCGCGGCCCTGGCCGAGCTCCGTGTAGTCGGAGGCCCGACCGGTCAGCACGAAGCCGCAGTCCGCAGTGTGATGGAAGGCGACGAGGCGCTCGGCATCACCACCCACCCGCGCGCTGCGCTCGAGCTCCCGGAGGTGGCGGACGAACGCGGAGCGCGGGCCCGACTCGGCCGCCTCGAGGGGATCGAAGCGGTGGAAGTACAGGATCATCCCCGACTCCACCCGTGGAAGGTGCTGGGGGACGACGTACCAGATGGCGGCTCCGCCCGACCCGGCCGCTCCCGGAGACCCGGTCGAAACAGGGAAGAACACGATGTCCGGGCGGTCTTCGACCGAGAGGACGCGACACAGGAAGGCAGCCAGCTCGCCAGCGAGGTCTCCGAAGGCCTCCTCGGCGGCCGGGCTCCCTTCCGGGGTCCCCCACCCGTAGCGGTGGAAGAAGCTTCGGCGCAGCTGGTCGATCCGCGATTGGCAGTGGTTGATCTCGGCCCGCGCGAGGTCGGCGTCACGGTAGCGCGTGGCGGCCGACGTGATCCGCTTCTGGTACAGCCGGATCGAGTCCTCGAACGTGTACCGGCGCACCACGCCGTCCCGACCCACGATCTCGACGGGAAAGTCGACGAGCTCCGTGTAGTCTTTGCGGTCGTATCTGGAGAGTTTCCAGTTCTTGTCCATCCCGCCCGGTCCACCTGCCGTCAAGAATACCAGACCGGGCGGTCGATCCGGATCCTGCTCGGCGTGAAATACACGTCGACACGCTGGCGTACGGGTACACACAACTCGGAGACCACGCTGCTGGCGCTCAGACTTCACCAGGGACCAGACGACGAACCGGCGCAGATCCTCGCTGCGCGGGACGGGGACGCCGCTGCACGCGCCTGGATCGTGGAGCGGTGGACCCCTCCCGTCTGGCGGTTCTGCAAGCGGATGCTCCTCAACGACGAAGACGCGTTCGACGCGGCCCAGGAGAGCCTCGTCAAGGTGCTCCGCCACCTCGACCGCTACGACCCGGAACGGTCGTTCTCCACCTGGGTGTTCGGCATCACGCGGAACACCTGCATCGACGAGTACCGCAGGCGGAAGCGGCGGTCCTGGGACGAGCCGAACGACGTGGCCGACGAGGTGTCCCCCTCCCCGCTTCAGGACGTGCTGCGCACCCAGCGCGCGGGCATCCTGGAGGACGCGCTGGGGTCCCTGCCCCCGATGTACCGGGAGATCCTGGTCCTCTACCACTTCGAGCACCGAAAGTACACCGAGATCGCCGAGATCCTCGACCTGCCCCTCGGCACCGTGATGAACCGAATCTTCCGAGCGCGAAAGAAGCTGCGCGACCTGTACGAACAGGGAGGCGGAGACCAGCCATGAACCAGCACGTACCCGAGGACCTGCTGAGCGCGTTCGTCGACGGAGACGTCGGCGAGCAGGTCGCCGTCCACATCGCGGAGCACCTCGACGAATGCCCGGCGTGTGCCACCCGCGCGGCCTCTCACGAGCCGCTCCACCCCGCGTTCGCGTCCGTCCGGGATCCCGTGCCGCCCCCGGGTCTCGCGGCTGCGGTGTTGAAGAACGCCTCCGAGCCCGATCGGCTCCCGGCCCGCGAGCTCGTGTTCGGCGCCACCCTGCTCCTGGCCGCGTGTGGGCTGCTGGTCGTGGCCGAGGGCCCGATCCGGCTCGTCGCCGAGGTCGCCACGCTCATGAACGCCGCCACTGCGCTGGGGCGGAGCTTGTCGGTGATGGTGTCGCCGTTCCAGCTCTCGCTGGTGCTCGGCACGTTCGTGACGCTGGTGGGCTCCCTCTTGACCCTGCGCTTCGCCCCCACCCACCTGCTCGACGGGCGCGAGATCCTCCGGAGGATCCAGTGACGACGCTTCTGCTCTTCTCCCTGGCGGCTCCGGCGTTCGCCGAGGACCCCGCCGAGACCGAAGCTCTCCGCTCCGAGACCGAGTCGCTCCGGCTCGAGATCGCGCGGATGCGCGAGGAGTTGTCCGCCCTGCAGCACGAGGGCGGGCGGACGGTCGGGGAGGACGACGGCTCCCGGACCGGGTTCGGCCAGGCCGTGTCGGTGGCCGAAGGAGAAGAGGTCGCGGAGGCCGTCTCGTTCGGCAGCGACGTCCACGTCGCGGGCCACGTGCTCGGGGACGCCGTGTCGTTCGGCGGGAACGTGCGGATCTCGCCCACCGGCAGGGTGGACGGGGACGCGGTCTCGTTCGGTGGGCGCGTCGAGGTGCTCGGCGACGGGTTGGTGGCCGGAGACCGCGTAGCGATGGGGCTCCCGTCGATGGGGCCGGCGTATCCCACGCCCCCCGTGCCTCCCCAGCTCCCCGTTCCGCCCGTGGGCACGGGCGCCCTGCTGCAGGTGGCGCCCGAGGCCCAACTCTCCGGCAGCG
>JBIKWC010000320.1:0-8420 GCA_044356535.1 Myxococcota bacterium | reverse complement strand
GACGACCTGCTCCGGACCCTCCGCGAGCCGACCGTGGAGCCTCTCCGGACGAGGATCACGTACGCACAGCCGCTCCGGCCGTTCTCGCTCGAGGACACCAGGAACTACGTTACCTTCCACGTGAAGCGCTCTGCCCCGACGAGGCCCGAGCTGTTCACCGATGATGCAGCTCGTCGCCTGTTCCACGCTTCCCAGGGTCGGCCGCGGTCCATCAACCAACTGGCACTGCAATCCCTCATCCAGGCTGCCGTCGAGGGCCGCGACCAGATCGACGGCGACTTCATGGCGGGCCAGATCGCGGCGCACCCGCTCTACGAGGGCCCCGCGGCCGGCGCTGCGTAGTCGCTGGGCCGGCGGTGCGCGACGGGACACGGGAACTCGTCGTGTCCCATGTTCCCGATCCGCTCCACGAGCGCGTCGGGCGACCCGCCGGCGGCGCTATGGGACACAACACTACACTGTGTCCCATCCCAACCGCTCCCGGGCGTTCCACCCGGGACGGGACACGCCAAGCAACCCCATCCCAGGCCGGCTCCCGGGAAGCTCACCCGGGACGGCGTTGGGAGACATGGACGGTACGGGACACTCCTGGAGGCGTTCGATGTCGAAGACCACCACCACCCCGAGGGTCGCAGCCTACTGTCGCGTCAGCACCCACGAGCAGCACGCCGACATCCAGGTCGGGCATTTCAGGAAGGCTGCCACCGAACGCGGCTGGAAGCTCGTGGCGGAACATGTGGACGCAGGGGTGAGCGGTGGCCGTGACCGCCGCCCGGCCCTCGATGCCCTCCTGGGCTCCGTAGAGCGGGGCGAGGTGGACGTGGTGGTCGTGACCCGCCTCGACAGGCTCGGGCGCAGCCTCGCGCACGTCCTGCGGCTCCTGGAGGTGTTCCACAGGCACGGAGTTGGGTTCGTGTCGTTGAACGACTCGGGCATCGACACCACCTCCCCGACGGGTCGGCTCATGCTTCAGATCGTCGGTGCCTTCGCGGAGTTCGAGCGGAACCTGATCGTCAGCCGCACGGTCGCTGGCGTCGCTGCCGCTCGCGCTCGTGGTGCTGTCGTCGGTCGTCCTCGTCGAGAGCTTGACCTGCGCGCAGCGCACGTCCTGCTGGCCGACGGGCACTCGCTACGCGAGGTGTCCGAGATGCTCAACCTCCAGAGGGCGACGCTGGCCCGACGACTTGCGGAAGCTCGGGTCCCCGGACCACAACCCTCCCTGTCGGAGGCCGCCTGAACGTGCGGATCGGTGTGGACCCGAACGGGCGGCCCAGATGCGGACCCGAACCGAACGGTTCTGGGACACGACGAACCCCTACCCGGTAGGGGTCCGGGACCCAGGTCTGCGGCCTGTTCTCCCCCAACATGAAACATCTGGGGCCTCAACGGTCGTCGCAGACGAACCCCGGAAGACACCACGGGACACCTGGTGTTCCCCTGGCCGCCAAACCCCCGCAGGGCGTTCTCCACCAGCGCACTCACCAACCGGCCCACCTCGTCCGGATCGCCGTGGACGCGGATCTCGTCCGTCCCTGCGTCCACGCGCAGCTCTCGGTCCGGCGCCGTCGCCGCGAGGCCGCGGACCGTGTCCGCGACGACCTCGTCGAGTGAGAACGCCACGCGGTGGGCCACCGGGATGCCGCTCGGCCGGGCCAGCATCCGCAGGTCGTCGACCAGCCGGGCCATCCGCGCGACCGCCGCGTCCGCCGGGGCCAACGCGCCGCGGACCTCGGCAGGCACTTGATCGAGGTGGGCGCGGATGACTGCGAGCGGGGTCCGGAGCTCGTGCGACGCGTCGGCGAAGAACGCCCGCTGCCGGTCCAGGCTGTCGCGCACGGGGGCCAGCGCCAGGCCCGTGACCCCCCACGCCGCCATCAAGACCACCAGCGCCACCGGGGCCGCGGCGCAGCCCATGCCCCCGAGCAGCCGGAGGAGCTCCTCGCGCTCCTCTGTACGCTGCGCGAACACGAGCACCTCGTTGGGCAGGGCCTCGCGGACCACCTCCACCCCGTCGGCGCGCCGCTCGCGCTCCGGGCCCTCGCGCGCCAGGGCTTCGTGGTGGATGGAGGTCTCGGCGACGAGGTTCCCCGCGTCGTCCCAGATCGCGATGGCCACCACGCCGAAGCTCGCGTCGAGCTCCTCGAACTCCTCGCGCAGCTCGCCTTCGTCGACCTCGGGGACCGCCCCGTCTAGTGACACCGGCTCGAGGGCGCTGCGCACGATCAGATCGCGGGTGCTCCGCGCCGCCGCACCCGCCGCCACCCCCACCCCGACGAGCACGCCGACCGCCGCCACCGCGAGCACGGCGAGCATCAACGCCGCCACCTGCGCCGCCAGGCGCCGCCGCGCCGCGAGGAACGGGTCAGCGGACACGGTAGCCCACCCCGTGCACCGTCTCGAGCAGGTCCGACACCCCGTGCGCCGCGAGCTTCCGCCGCAGGTTCTTCACGTGCGGCGCACCACCTCGGGGTTCGGATCGGCCTCCCCGTCCCACGCCAGGTCCAGCAGGTGGACGTGCGACAACACGCCCCCCGAGCTCCGCAGGAACGTCCCCAACAACACGAACTCCTTCGGCGTCAGCGCCAGCGCGTGGTCGCCGACGCGCGCCACGCCCGCCGCCAGGTCCACCGACACCGCGCCCCGCGTCCACACGTTCGTCCGCTGGGCCGTCCGCCGGCGGGTGACCGCCCTCAGCCGCGCCGCGAGCTCGTCGAACGCGAACGGCTTGACGAGGTAGTCGTCGGCCCCCGCGTCGAGCCCCTCCACGCGGTCCGCCAGGGTGTCGCGCGCCGTCAGCAGCAGGATCGGCACCTCGGAGCCGCGGGCGCGCAGGGTCCGGCACAGATCCAGGCCGTCCCCGTCCGGCAACCGTCGATCGAGGAGGATCGCGGCGTACGGCGCGCCCGGCGCGGCGTCCCGGGCGTCGGCGAGCGACCGCGCGCGGTCGACGAGGTAGCCCGCGGCGACCAGGGCGTCGGTCACAGGTCGGGCGAACGGCTCCACGTTTTCGACGAACAACAGGCGCATCCGCAGCTCCGTATCTGCCGGCCTCCCCGCCGTCGGCGCGGCGTTCACGAGCCCTTCACGAGCGGCCGGCAGGCTGGTCGCGGAGGTCCCGTGGTCTGGTTCGTCTCGTTCGCCTTCGCCGCCGACACGCTGCCGCGCTGGGTCTCGGAGGACAAGCGCATGTCCGACGACGATCTCGCCAAGAAGCGCGAAGGCACCTTCGTCACCGGCCTGCCGTCGTTCGAGGTGGACCCGCTCACGGGCGTGGGCGGCGGGCTGACCGGCTACGCGACCTCGGACGGCGACCGGGACGACCCGCTGTTCGCGTACACGCCGTATCGGGTCCGCGTGGGCGTGGCGGCCGGCCTGACCACCCGCGGCACCGCCGGCCTGACCCTGAAGGTGGACCTGCCGTTCGTCGGGGGGTCGGCGTGGCGGCTGCGCCTCGACGGGCGCCTCGAGAGGAACCCGAACAACCTGTACTTCGGTCTCACCGAAGGCACGCTGGCGCCGTTGCCGGGCGGCTCGTACGGCGCGTACACCGCCGGGCTCGCGGTCGTGCGCGACGGCGGCCCCGGCGAGGCGCCGCGGGTCGCGGACGTGCTGCGGCACCGGTTCCTCGAGGACGAGGTCATGGTGAACCTGAAGGCCGAGCGCGTGGTGTTCGGCGGCAACTGGCGCGTGCTCGCCGGGTACGAGCTGCAGCACCTCGACTACCGGACGTTCGAGGGCGAGCCCGTGACCGCCACCGACCCCCGAACCGGCGCCGCCGTGGAGGTCCCGAACGGGCGGACGCTGCTCCGCGAGGACGCCGCGTCGGGCGCCGTCTCCGGGGTGTCGGGGGGCCGGGTGGCGCTCGTCCAGGGCGCGTTCCTGTACGACACGCGCGACTTCGAGCCCGACCCGCGCCGGGGCTCGCTCGCTGAGCTGGCGACGGAGCTGTCCGGCCCGTTCGTGGGATCCCGGTTCACGTTCGCCAAGTTGTTCTGCCATGCGCGCCAGTTCGTGCCCCTGTTCCCGGAACACCTGCCGCGGCTCGTCCTGGCCGGCCGCTTCGGATACGGAACGATCTTCGGCGACGACGCGCCGTTCTTCGAGTTCCAGGACCAGTGGAGCGCAGAGGGGAGCGTCAAGGCGCTGGGCGGCTCGTAGACGCTCCGCGGCTACAAGGCAAACCGGTTGCTGGGCAGGACGGTGGCGTTCACGAACCTGGAGCTTCGCTGGCGCCTCGTGGACTTCGACCTGGGCCGGCAGAACTTCACGATCGGCGTAGCGCCGCTGCTCGACCTCGGTACCGTGGGCGACCGCGTGGGCCTGGTGGCGCCGACGCGTCCAGGTCGTCCACGCTCACGCCCTCCAGCAGCGCCACCGCGAACCGCCGAATCTCGTCGGTGGTGCGGTAGTTGATGCGGAGGCGCCGACCGCGGCCCTGGATGTTCACGCCCGCGTGGCCCAGCACCACCCGCTTCCGGTAGATGCGCTGGTGCCCGTCGCCCACGAGGAACAGGTCGTTCGGCTGCTCCGGCACCACCTGCCGCAGCAACGCGAACGCGTTCGTGCTCATGTCCTGGGCCTCATCGACCACAACCGACCGGTACGCCGCGCGCGCCTTGCCCTGCTTCAACAGCGACGCCGCATCGCGGAGCGCGTCCTCCGGCTCGCGGAGCCCGTGCTTCTCGAGGTTGTGGCGATACTCCTCGAACACCGCACACCTGCTTCTTCTGGTCGCGGCTCATCCGGACCCCGCGCCCCGTCCGGCTCGCCTCGCGGTAGTCCTCGGCCGTCTGGCACCCCGCGGGCTGCACCACGAGCTCCCACTCGTCCCGGTAGAACGACACCGGGAACAGCCCCGACGGCGCGAGGCCCATCGCCAGGTCCCACTGCGGTTCGAGGCGGTCGTCCACGTCCCACCAGGCGATCTCGTAGGCGTAGCCGGCGCGCTTGAGCAGGTCGCCGACCCACTTGTCGAGGTGCACCACCTCGATGCGGCGCTTGGTTTCCGGGCTGCAGAGCTTCGCCAGGCTCGCGTCGATGTCGGCGGCGAGGTTGCGGGTGAAGGTGGTGAACAGGATCCGGTCCTCGGGGCGCGGGAACACCTTCTCCGCGAGGTGGACGGCCCGGTGCATGGCCACCACGGTCTTGCCGGTGCCGGCGCCGCCGAGGACACGGACCGGACCGCTCCAGTTCCGCTGCACGAGCTGGCGCTGGCTCGGGTGGAGGAACACGCGCCACTTGTCGAGGGGCGCATCGAGCATGGCCTCGAGCGCATCGTCGTCTTCGACCAGCACGAAGCGCCGCCGGCTGGTGTCCCGCTCCAGCGCCGCCTGGAAGTCGGTGGTGTCCACGCCCGCCTGGGATTGGACCGCCATGGCCCGTTCGACCTCTTCGATCGACTCGCCCTCGGCGAGCCAGAACACCGCCTCGTACGCCTCGGGGGGCAGCACCACGCGGACCTCCTCGAGCTGGAGCATCGTGCGCAGCGCGAGGACATGTTCGACGTGGTCCTCGGGCACGCCCACCCGCAACAGCTCGCGCCGCCGGACCTTGGCGAGGAGGGGCGGCGCCTCCACGTGCTGCGGCGGAGGCGCCGAGACCGTCAGCGGCTCCGCCGACAGCACCTGCAGCCCGCCCGTCTCGGGGTGGATGGCGACCTTCTTCTTCTCGGCCCACCGCATCGCGTCGTCGTGGGTGTCGACCCACAGGAGCACGTTCACGTTGCCCGTCTCGGGCTTCAGGACCACGGCCCGGTACGCGTGGTCGATGCGTACGGTGCGCAGGTTCGGGTCCACGAACGAGTGGATCCGCTCGTAGTTGATGCTGGGGTTCGTGGGGTCCTCGCGGAACTTCCGCACGAACTGGTTGACCTTCTTCTTCTGCGCCCGCGGAATGCTCGCGAAGGCGTCCAGGAACTCGTCGAAGATCGCGACCCGGAACGTGTTCTGCAGCGCCATGTCAGTTCGCTCCACCGAGGCCGAGCGCGGTCAGGACCGGCGTCGGATCGTCGTTGAGTTCGTCCACCAGCAACACCATCCACCCGGATCCGCCGCGCTCTTCGCGCGACACGCGCGGCGGAGGTCACGGCCACGCGCTCCTCCTCCCACGACAGCTCGGCCTCCGCCCACACCTCCCCGCGGCTGTCGGGGATCTCCATACCGATCACCGGCTCCGGTGCGCCGCGTTCGGCGAGGCGCGCCGCCAGGGTGGCGTACGGAGCGCCCACGTCGCCCGACGAGGACCAGGTCGTGCGTGGCTCGGCGCTCTGGCGGAGGAGCCAGATGGGCGTGTAGGCCTCTCCCGCGAGCGTTCCCTTCGCCGTCATGAACCAGCAGCCCGCAACGCCGCGCACCGGCCATCCAGAGCGTTAGTCTCGCCGGGTGATCACCAGGGTCGGGTTGTCCGAGACCAGGGTTTGGGAGAGTCTCATCTGGAGGCTCTGATGGACCGTGATGTGACCCGCGCCCTGTGCATGATGCTCGGCTTCGCCGCCCTCGGTGCTGCTCTCGACCGCGCGCGCCGCGTCGGTCCGATAATCGACCTGCGGAACCGGCTGCACGACCCCGACGACGGCCGGTACATCCACCAGGGCGAGTACTTCACGTTGCCCGACGGCCGCGGTGGCGAGCGCCTCGTCTGGCGCGATCCGCGGCGGGGCATGGTGGACGCGTACACGGGCGAACTCCTCGTCCCGTTCGAGAGCTGAGGTCACGTCTCGAGGAGGGCCTCCTGCTCGAGCTTCCGCCCGGCGTGCCGCATCGCCTCGGCGAGCTCGCGCTGCGGCGCGTCGTCGAGCCGCAGGTACCGGTGGAGCTCCACCCAGTCCTCCGGGACGAGCTTCGTCGCGTCCGGGCGCGCGAGGTCCGCGACCTCCATCCGCCACGGCGAGACCGCAACCGACGCGTCCAGCCCACGTACGTGGTTCCGCAGGTCCCGGTAGATCGAGAGCCCGAACGGGTCCAGGTCGCCCCAGTGCCGGACCCGCCGGATCCCGGCCCGCACCAGGTGCCCCAGGAACCGCCGGTGGGCGGACCCCAGGAACCCGCTCGTGAACAACACCACGGCGTCGCGCGCGAGGCCCTCGTACAACAGCGACTCGAACGGCGTCTGGTTCTCGACACACACCAGCTCGTCCACCCCGTCGACCACCAGCCCCTCGAGCCCGTGCACCACGGGCTCGGTCACGCAGCCCCAGGGCTCGCTCCCGCGCAGGTCCGTGCGCACCCCGCGCCACGTGTAGGCCACCGGACCGGCCGCGAGCACCGTGTCCACGTGGAACCGCACCAGGACCTCCAACGGCACGCCAACGGCCGGCTCGAGCTCGGCGCGCAACGTGCGGAGTCGCGCGGCCTTCGTCGAGCCGAACACGCGCTGGACCAGCACCCGCTCCGGGAGCGGCCCGCGGCGGTCTGGGCGGTCCCGGAGCTCGCGCAGGGCGTCCACCAGGAGCCGCACCTTCCGCGCGTGTTCGTCGGGTCCCTCCTCGCCGAGGAACGCCGCAGCGTCCTCCACGTGCTCTTCCCGCAGCCGCAGCTCGACCGGCTCCGGGTCGCCGCGGCGGTTCCGCCGGCTCCGGATCGCCACCCACCCTGCGTCGAACAACGCCCGGGCTGCTGCCTCGACGTGCACCGTGTCCACCGAGCGCGTTGCCAGCGAGCGCAGGCTCGACCACCGCATCGGCCGGAGCGGGAACAGGCGCCGGGTGAGCCGCCGCGCGAGGTCGACGCCGCCGGGCCCGGCCAGGGTCAACGCCTCCCCGATCGGCACCGGCGTCGCGTGCACCTGCCAGTCGTCAGTCGCCATTCCGGACCACGTAGCTGCACTTCACCGGGGGCGCGATCCGGAGCTCTCCGTTCGCGTCGTGGCCGCCGCGGGTCTGGGTGCAGGTCAGCACGGCCTGCAGCCACGGCCCACACCGCGCGAGGTCCGAGGTGCTTGGCATGCTCACCACGTACTGCGCCCCCGTCTGGTCCAGGAAGGTCCCGAGCTCCTGGATCTTGTGCACGTCGCTCGCGCTGAACGGCTCGTCCACCAGGAAGAACGGTGGCGAGGACGTGTCGCCCTGCAGCCGCAGTGTGGTCATGGCCAGCAGGATCGACAGCGCCGCCTTCTGGCCCCCGGACAAGGACGACGAGCCGTAGGGCACGGCCGCCTTGTCGCCGATCGCCACCTGCAGGTCGACCTCGAACCGCGCGTCGTCGCGGCTCCGCAGGGTGCCTTCGAGCCCGAACCCCAAGCGCTCTCCGCTCTCCTTCAGCTTGCCGAAGTAGTGGCGGAAGATGCGCTTGGTCGCGCTCACGTACTGGGTGTACGCGCGGTCGGCGGCCGTCCGGGCCTCGTCGACCTGCGCGTCCAGTCGAGCCAGCTCCCGGCCGACCTCCTCGACCTGGACCTCGACCGTGCGCACGTTCCCGGGCAGG
>JBIKWC010000319.1:0-8431 GCA_044356535.1 Myxococcota bacterium | reverse complement strand
GCGCTCCGGCGCGGTGCACGGCATGCACCGCGTCCCGCAGCTGCCGGACCACGTCCAGGGCCTCGTCGGGCCCCAGGCCGCTCCGCTCCCGCCACGTCCGCGAGAGCGCGCGGGAGAGCGGGGTGCCGCCAGTGACGAACCGCATCGTGTGCCCGATCACCGCTCCGTGCTCGTCCCGCAGCAGGGCCAGCGGGAGCACGGCGGACGCCACCTTCAGGCGGAGGAGCGCCCGCAGGCGGGCTTCGTCGGTCGGCCTGGTCATGACCTTGTAGGCCACGTCCCCGACCGCGTACACGGTGGCCTCTCCGCCAGCGGCGACGAAGCTGTCCGGCGACAGCTCGACCGCGCCGCCTCCCTCGACGTGGACCTGCACGGCGACCTCCCGAACGGTCAGAACTTCAGGCTCACCGTGGGCGACCCGGAGCCGAGCGCCGAGGATTGGAGCGCGATGCTCCGGGACGCGAACCGCGCCAGGCGCTCCAGGCTCGCCGCGTCGGCCGTCTCGATGGCGACGTAGTCGTCGAAGCCCGCCGCTGCCGAGAACCGCATCAGGCTGGCGGAGGTGGCTCCGCCCACGCCCACCCCGACCAGCACCGTCCGGATGCTGTCGAGGCGCTCGCTGGCGATGGCCGTGTCCACCGCCCGCTTCACGTCCGCGGCGCCGACCGACGAGGCGTTGTCCTCCCCGTCGGTGAGCACGAACACGAGGCCGTTGACCGCGAAGTCCGCGCCGGCCAGGGTGTCGCCGTAGCTCGTGACGCTGTCGACCGCGTTGAGCGCGGCGTCGTAGAGGGCCGTGCTCCCACCGATGCGCAGGCATCCGGCGTAGTCCTTCGCGTCGAGCGTGGGCAGCGGCTTGAAGCCGTGCACCTCACCCAGGTGGTCGTCGAACGCCACCAGCCGCAACATGAGCTGGTCGGCGCGGGCGTGGGTGTTGCACGCGCGGACGATCTCGCCGAGGCATCGCTCGATCTCGGTCTTGAACGCCGACACCGAGCCGGACTGGTCGGCGGCGATGGCCACGAGCGTGTACTCGGCGCTCCCGAGCGCGTCGAGGCGGGTGCCGCTGTAGCCGTAGGTGGAGCCGGCGAGCCGCCGGGTGGTCATCGGGGTGCCAGGGTCGAAGACGGGCATGGTGACTCCTTCGGGTGGTGCTGGAGGGGCGAGGGTCAGGCTGCGAAGCGGGTGGTCGTGTCGACGGACATGCCGAGGGCGGTCATGTCGCGCACGAAGTCCGTGGCGTAGGACTCGAAGCCGGGGACGGGGCTCGTGGCGTCCTCCAGCAGGACGAGCTTCTTCACCCAGCGCGGGTCGGCGAAGTTCGCCGCGATGTCGCGGACCGTGTTCGCGAGGCAGTGGCTGCTGGCCTCGCCGGCGAGCAGGACGACGTCGGCTTCCTCGAGGGTGCGGACGAGGGCAGTGTTCACCTGGGTCCCGGGGTCTTCCGGGTCGGGCACCTCGGCCTGCACCGCCGAGAAGTGCTCCGTCCACGGGTTGCTGCCCTTGGTGACGAAGTCGACGAGCGCGAACCGCTCCTCCCACTCGCGCAGCGCCTCCATGAGCTTCGGGTGGACGGCGTGGCCTTCGGTTCCGATCAGGCAGTGCTCGGGCCACACCACGTGCGGGTACCGGCCGCCGGCGGCGAGGGCTTCGAGGTAGGCGGCGGTGCGGTCCCACGCACCCGGGTGGGTGGTCGTCCAGCGCCCGGCGCGCAGCTCGCTGGCGGTGATGGCGGTGAACGGCGCGGGGTGGCCGCCGTTGCCGTCGCGGAACCAGAGGGGGTGGCTGATGTCGACGCGGCGGTGCGAGTCGAGCGTGACGTGTACGTCGGTCAGTCGGTCCCGGAGGCGGTGCACGAGCCGCGCGAGGCGATCCATGTCGCCTGCGGCGCCCGGCACCGACAACGAGCCGTTGGGGTCGCAGAAGTCGTTCTGGGGATCGATGACCAGCAGCTGGATGTTCGCCATGACGCGCCTCCGGGCACCGTCGGTGGGGGATCCCACGTTCGATGTGCAGTACATATATGCTGCAAGCATAAAAGTGTCAAGGGCAGGCCGGGCCACGGTCCGAAGCGGAGGCCACGCCGGCGTGGTACGGCTCCCGCCGGAGGCCGCATGGACATCGTCGTCCTGTTGTTCGACCGGATGACCGCGCTCGATGCCGTGGGCCCGGTGGACGTGCTCAAGTGCCTCCCCGGCGCCCGGCTCACGTTCGTGGCTCCCGGCCCCGGCCCGATCCGGACCTCGACCGGTGGCCTCGTGCTGCACGCCGAGCACGACATCGAGGCCGTCCACCGCGCCGACCTGCTGCTGGTGCCCGGAGGCCACGGGACGCGGGCGCTGCTCGACGACCAACGGGTCCTCGCCTGGATCCGCGACCTCGACCGGACCACGACCTGGACGACCTCGGTGTGTACCGGCTCGCTCGTGTTGGCCGCAGCGGGCCTGCTGGCCGGACGCGAGGCCACGACCCACTGGTCCACGCGGACGGATCTGCTGGCGCTCGGCGCCCGTCCGGTGGCCCAGCGGGTGGTGTTCGACGGCAAGTACGCGACCGCCGCCGGGGTCTCCGCCGGGATCGACCTCGGGCTTCAGCTCGCAGGGCGCATCGCCGGCGAGCTCGTGGCCCAGTCGATCCAGCTCCGCATCGAGTACGACCCCGAGCCCCCCTGGGACGCCGGCTCGCTCGAGAAGGCCCCGGCCGCGGTCGTCGAGCTCGCCACGGCCCAGCTCCTGGCCGACTGACACCGTCCGACCCGGGATCGACTCCGGCTCGGGCTGGGCTCCGGTGGGCGGGCCGTCAGCGGTGCGGCGCGCCGGTCAGAAGGGCGTACAGGGCGTCGGACCCGGCAGCTCGCATGCGTCGTCCACCGGAACCCCGTCCAACCGATCCCGGATCCAGTCGAGATCGGAGAGGAGGGTGGCGAGGGCCGCGTCTTCGTGGTCCATTCCGGCACACTCCACCAGCGAGATCGACGCTCCCTCCTCACAGAACCGCTCGACGTCGGCGCGCGTCGCGGGGGACCACGCGAGGTCATCCGTCTCGCCGAGGACGACCCGCACCGGAGCTGGGCCCAACGGGAGGGGAGAACGGTCGAGCGTGTTGGCCTCCATCGCGCACTGCCAATCGGGGAGTTCGGTTTCCCACGCCGTGGGTCCCGCCAGGAACGCCCGGGTGAACACCTGGTCCAGCTGGTCCAGGGGCTCGGCGGGGTCGAGCACGTTGCAGGTGGTCCGGAGGACCTCGGACACCGATTCGGCCACGGCGGGAAGGAGCGCGTGATCCAGCTCCAACCCGAACCAGTCGGCGGTGCTGGCGGACACGGCCACCAGGGTCTCCGAGGTCGGAGTCCAGGCCTCGAGGCCGTGTTCGGCCAGCGCGAGGACGTCGGTGGGCGGGACCGCGGCCACCACTGCGGCGACAGTGAACTCCGGCGCGTACCCGGCCTGGAAGCGGTCGGTCCACAGCGCTGCGTGCCCACCCTGGCTGGCCCCGAACAACACCACCCGTTCGGGGTCCGGAACGATGGCGAGCGCGTGGTCGTCGGCGAACCGGATGGTGGCCCGGAGCGCGTCGAGGCTGGCGATGGCCGCGGGCTCGCCGATCACGTACGGGTGGAGGTGCTCCGAAGGTGCTCCCAGGCTCGCCATGCCGAGGTAGTCGGGGGCAACCACGATCATCCCGAGCTTCGCCGCCCACGCCATGGGCAGCGTCAGTCCGATGGCCCCCAGGTTCCCGGGTGCGCAGGTGTCGTTGGCGCCCGTCGTGAAGTGCTCCCAGACCATCACCGGCTGCGACCCCGTCACCCCCCGGGGGATCAGGATGGCGGTCGTGGCCTCCACCTCCTCGCCGCGGTCCTGGGTGCGGTACCGGACCAGCCAGGTGTCCACGCCGTGAGCGACCGGCCCCAGGGCCTCGGCCTCCAAGAGCCCGAGCAGCGCCTCGACCCCCGCGACGTCGACGGACAGGCCCGGCAGCGCCTCCTCGAGCACCACCTCCCCCATGCTCGCAGTGGGCAGCCAGGCGTGTCCGAGGCACGGAGAGGGCAGGTCGGGCACGGTCGTGAAGGGCTCGGCCACGGGGTCGCTCGCTCGCTCCGCGCAGCCCACCCACAGCACCCACATCAGACCCCGGCCGGGCAGTAACCCGCGCCGCGTGGTGGGGTCCGGGTGGTCAACACCCGGAAGAACAGGGTGTTCTGCGCGAAGCAGTCGGATCGATCGCCTCGTCGGACGGGTCGATGTTCACCGTCACCGGCCACCCACCGGCGACGGCGCCTTCCGGCGGATCTCCAGGGCAGTCCCGTCGATGCGCCAGCAGGCGCCGAGGTCCGGCAGCAGCAGCTCCCAGCGGCCCGCCACCTGCGCCAGCGTCGAGGCGACGAACGCGTTGGTGCCCTCCGCCTGGCACGAGACCTCGAGGTCCCCGTTCGCGATCGGCCCCGAGGCCCGCAGGGGGATCGAGCAGTTCAGCTTCTCCGCGGCCCACAGGCAGCTCTGGGCAGGGCCGGCCTCCAGCACCAGGTCCCGCACGTCGGCCGAGCGCTCGACGGGCATCTTCAGCTGGTCGAGCCCCGCCGATTGCAGCGCCGCGCCGAGGTGCCGCGGGCGGGTGCGGGCCACGAGCTCGAGGAGGGCAGCGTGGGCCGCGGAGTACCCGTCGTCCCGCGCGAGGTCGGGGAGGTCCTGGGCAGCGGCTGCAGACGGCAGCAGGGTGAGGCCGAAGGCGAGCCAGCGAACGGGGAGGGGTTGCACGCCGCGATTGTAGCTGCTGCCAGGGTCCGGTGGTGGTGGCCACCCGCTGGTCGCCGGCCGCCGACCGATTCATGAGCCCGTACCTGCAGCGGGCCGATGCATCCGCCGCCGGCTACGCGTCGAGCGCGGCCCGCACGACCGCCCACCGGGGAGCGAGGTCGCCCGTGAGCAGGTCGCCGAGCCGCGGGATCAGGGGTGACAGCGCGTCGACGCAGCTCCCCGCCGCGGCCCGGTCCCCGCGCTCCAGCAGGAGCTCCGCACGCAGCACGAGCGCGTTGCCCTCGATGCGCGGCAGCCCGAGCTCGCGCCCCAGGCGCTCCGCCCACCCGAGCGCCTCCTCCGCCTCCGCGCCTCGGCCAGTCCGCCGCAGGCAGTCCGCGAGCGAGCACAACACGGTGCCGACCGCCCGGCGCTGTCCCCCCTCCCCGAACAGCGCGAGGGCCTCGCGCAGGGGCGCCAGGGCCTCCTCGTCCCGCCCGGCTGCAGCGAGGGCGAGGCCCAGGTCCTCGAGCCCCGACGCCACGAGCTGGCGCCCACCGGCGACGCGGGCCAGCGCGAGCCCGTCGCGCAGGGTCGCGATCGCCTGGTCGTGTCGTCCGGCGCGGCTCTCGAGCCACCCCAGGTTGCGCGCCGCCATCCCTTGTGGGCACGAGCTGTTCGAGGAGCCCGACGGCCTCCGCCTCGCGCCCGCGGCGTCCGAGCGCGGCCACGGCGAGGGTCCGGCCCAGCGCGAACACGTCGGCTCGGCCGTCGATCGTGGCGCCGGCGACCTGCTCGGGAGGGGCGAACGCAGGGGTACCGTAGGCCGTGCGCTCGACCCCGGCGAGGCACGCGATCCCGAGGTCGGCGATCCGGACGGTGCCGAGGGGGTCGAGGAGGAGGTTGGCGGGCTTGATGTCCCGGTGCACGAGCCCGGCACCGCCGTCGACGGCCAGCGCGTGCTGGTGGGCGAGGCCGGCGCACACCTGCACGCCGAGGTCGAGCACCGCGGCGGGCGGGAGCGGCGCGCGCTTCAGCCAGGTGGCGAGCGGGTCGCCGCGCACGAGGTCCATCGCGACGTACCACCGGCCCTCGTCACAGCCGAGCTCGAGCACCGACACGAGGTTCGGGTGGTGCACCAGCGTGCCGAGGTGCGCCTCCCGGACGAGACCCTCCTCGTCCTCCGGGCGGACCCGCCCAGGATGCAGGACCTTCAGCGCGACGGCCCGGCGGAACCCGCTGGGACCGTGCAGGACCGCCTCCCAGACCTCGCCCATCCCCCCGCGAGCAGGGGACCCCCATCGTGGCCACCTATCGCCGAGTGCTCGGCTTCGTCGGCTTGCGCCCGTCGCGGGAGGTCATTACATAGGCACATGACTATGCATCGACCGTTCGATCCTGTCGCCCTCGATCGGGGGTTCCAGGCGCTGGCCAACCAGACCCGGCGCGCCGTGATCGAGCAGCTCTCCCGCCGTGGCGCCTCGGTGACCGAGCTCGCGGAGAGCCACGGCATGGCGCAGCCGACCTTCCTCCAGCACATCCGGGTGCTGGAGGCGGCCGGGCTGGTGTCCACGCGAAAGGAAGGCCGGGTGCGCCGGTGCCAGCTCGAGACCGAGCGGCTGGCGCAGCTCGACGCCTGGATCACGAAGTACCAGCAGGTCTGGGGCTCGCGCCTCGATCGGCTGGCCGGCCTGCTCGAACCCGAAGAGGAGCCTCCCCATGAGCCATGAGAGCCTGAAGCACGGAACCGTCACCCTCGAGCGGTCGTTTCGAACGAGCCGCGCGCGCGTCTTCGCTGCCTGGTCCGACCCCGAGCTGCGCCGCATCTGGGGCACACCGTCCGACGAGATCGAGCTCCGGATCGACGCGGCCGACTTCTCGGTCGGCGGAGAGGACGTCAGCACCTGCCTCGCCGGCGGGGAGCCGATGTTCGTGGTGCGTGGCCGCTACCACGACATCGTGCCGGATCGACGCATCGTCTACACCGAGATCATGGCCAACCTGGCGGCCACCGAGGGCGCCTGTCTCGTCTCCGTCGAGTTCCTCGACGACGGTGCCGGCTGCCGCCTCGTCTTGACCCTCCAGACGGTCGCGCTCGACGGTGCTGACGTGCTCTCCGGGGTGCAGGCCGGGTGGGACAGCGCGCTGCAACGCCTCGCCGAGCTGCTGAAGTAGTCCACCCCTCGGACCCTCCCCGTCGGGCTGTCGAGTCGGACCATGGCCGAGACGCCCGCGCTGGCTTCCGCCGCGCGCGCCCGTGGGTCATCCGTACGTGGTCTCCCCTGGCGGCCGGACAGGGAGCGTGATGTTCGCCCCGGCGCTCGAGGCGGCGACCACCGCCGGCAAGGCGTTCGGTGCCGCGCTGAAGGGGCGTCTCGAGACCGCACCAACGGGGTCAGGCGCGGGCCCGGAGCCAGGTCCGGACGCGCTGCTTGCCGACCACGTTCATGGCGAACGACCACGCCACCAGGCGGGCATCCGCCCCCAGTCCCGCCTCCGCCACGTACCGGAGGTCCGCGTCCAGGACCTGCTCGGCCGTCGGTGGGGCCAGGACCTGCGCGGGACCCGTGATGCCCGGCCGGACAGAGGCCCGCGCGGGGTGCCGGTCGAAGCCCAGGCGCTCCCAGTCCATGCGGGTGAGGGGACGGGGCCCCACCACCGACATCTCGCCCCGCAGCACGTCCCAGAACTGCGCCACCTCGTCGATCCCCGTCGCGCGCAGCCACCGCCCGGGCGCCGTGACGACGCCGTCCTGCATCGTCCGGAGCTTGTGGATCACGAAGGGCCTGCCGTCCCGACCGACGCGCTCCTGGCGGAACAAGACGGGGCCGCCGTCCGCCAGCCGGATGGCGACCGCCGACACTGCGAGCACCGGCGCGAACACCGCGAGGGCCACGACCGACGCGCTCACGTCGAACCAGCGCTTGGCGGTCACGCTGCCTCCCGCCCCGCTTCCGCGGCCGGCTTCTCGTCCCGCCGCAACGTGGGGACGGTGGCCAGCACCGACTCCAGCAGGGGACGCATCCCGCCGAGGCGCCGGGCGCGGATGACGGTGTCCCACAGGGGCTCCAGCTTCTTCCAGGCCCCGGCGTACGCCAGGTGTTTCATCGAGCGGGCCACCGTGCCGTGGTTCGAGGCGCCCCGCACCACGTTCTTCCACGAGTAGAAGTCGCGGTAGGCGCGCCAGTACCCCGCTTCCAGCTGGTCGATGGTCATCCCCTGGGGCTGGAACACGGCCTGGCGCGTGTCGTAGCGGTCCCAGTCGCGGTGCAGCAGCCGCCCCTCGCGCTCGATGCGCTCGAAGAACGCGGTGCCCGGGTACGGCGTCGCGACGTGGAAGGTGGCCGTCGTGAGGCCCCGTGACACGGCCCAGTCCACGGTGCGCGAGAACACGTCGGGGCCGTCGCCGTCGAGGCCGAAGACGAAGCTGCCGTTGATCATCACGCCCAGGTCGTCGAGCCTGCGGATCGCGGCGTCGTAGTCCTTGCCCACGTTCTGGACCTTGTTCGCGGTCTTCAGCGCGCGGGGGTCGAGGGTCTCGAACCCCAGGAACAGGCTGCGCAGCCCGGCGTCGACGGCGCGCTCGATCAGGTCGCCGCGCAGCACGGCGTCCACGGTGGAGGCGCCCTGGAACAGGCGGCCCATGCCCTTCATGCCGGCGAACAGGGCCTCCCCGAACGGCCGGTTCCCCAGGAGGT
>JBIKWC010000062.1:0-31238 GCA_044356535.1 Myxococcota bacterium | reverse complement strand
CACCTGACCCGGATCATGGAGCGGCTGGTCGGCGACGCGCGGGACGGCACCCTGGTCCGCACGCCGCCGTTCAGGTTCCGCGGCGCGCTGGAGGAGGGGTGCCTGTTCGAGGCCACGCTCCCGCCGACGGGTGGGGCGACGCTGAGGATCGAGCGAGCCTGACCCCGGACGTGAGCGCTGCGGCCTGGGGCCGCTGCTCCGCGTGCGTTAGTCCCCGCCGCTGCTCGGAGGTCGCGTGCTGCGCGCTGCTGTGATCGAGGTCCTCACCCGCTCCCTCCGTGCCGACGAACTCGCCGCCGTCGGACCCCTCGACCGGTTCCTGTCCGACCCGCCCGACCCCGCGATGGGGGACCTGGCGTTCGGCTGCTTCGGCCTGTCCAAGCTGCGCCGCCGGTCCCCGGCCGACGTCGCCAGGGAGCTCGCGGCCAGCCTCGTCCCCGCCGGGCTCGTGGCCTCGGTCGAGCCCGCCGGCCCCTACCTGAACTTCCGCGCCCACCCGGCCCTGCTGCTCGATGCCACCGTGCGGAGCGTGGCGGACGGCTCGCTGTTCGCCGCGGCCCGGGCCGACCGGCCGCAGAAGATGATGGTCGAGTTCTCGCAGCCGAACACCCACAAGCCGTTCCACGTCGGCCACCTGCGCAACGTGGCGCTCGGCGACAGCCTGGTCCGGCTCCACCGGGCCCGCGGGCACACGGTCGTCGCCGCGAACTACTACGGCGACTACGGCATCGACGTGGCCAAGTGCCTGTGGTGGCTCGAGACCCACCCCGCGCTCGTCGCTCCCCCCGAGGGCCGCACCGCGTGGCTCGGGGCCGCGTACATCGCCGCCAACGCCGAGGTCGCCACCGCCGACGGCGACGACGACGCCACCAAGGCCCGCAAGGCCGCCACGTTCGACCAGATCCGGTCCGTGCTGCACCGGATGGAGTCTCGCGAGCCCGCGGCGTGGGGCCGATACCAGGAGACCCGGACCTGGTGCCTCGACGAGTTCGCCGACACCTACCGCTGGCTCGACGTCGGGTTCGACGTGGTGTTCTACGAGTCCCTGGTCGAGGCGCCCGCGGCCCGCATCGTCGACGCCGAGCTCGCCAAGGGCGTGTTCTCCCTGTCGAATGGCGCGATCGTGTGCGACCTGCAGCCCGACCTCGACGTCCCGGCGTTGGTCCGCAAGAGCGACGGCACGAGCCTGTACCTGACGTGGGATCTGGCGCTCGCCAAGCAGAAGTTCGACGAACACGACATCGAGCGCTCGCTGTACGTGGTGGGCTCCGAGCAGCGGTTCCACTTCCAGCAGCTGTTCCTGACCCTGGCGCGGATGGGCTACGCCCGGGCCGCCGACTGCGAACACGTGGCGTACGAGCTCGTGGTGTTGCCCGAGGGCAAGATGTCGAGCCGGAAGGGCACGGCCATCCCGCTACACGCCCTGCGCGAAGAGCTCTCCGCCGTCATCGCCGAGCGCGTGCCCGGCGGCGACCCCGAGACCGTGCGCCGCATCGCGGTCGCGTGCCTGAAGTACGGCATGCTGCGGATCGGGATCAACAAGCGGGTGGTGTTCGCGATCGGCGACTGGACCAACCCCGAGGGGGACACTGGCGCGTACCTGCTGTACAGCCTGGCCCGCATCCGGTCGATCGTCCGGAAGTCCGGCGTCGACGACGACTGGACCGCGAACCTCGACCGCGCGTCGGCGTTCGGCGCCACCGAAGAGCGCGCGCTCCTCACCCACCTCCTCAAGCTGCCGGCGGTGATCGAGCGGGCTGCCACCACGTCGGACCCGTCCACGCTCGCGGGCTGGGTGTACGACGGCGCCCGCGCCTTCAGCCGCTTCTACGAAGCCTGCCGGGTGATCGACGCCGAGCCCGACCTCCGCCGGGCGCGCTTGGCGTTGATCCGGGCGACCGATCTGGCGATGACCCGGGGCCTCGAGCTGCTCGGGATCACCGCCGTCGACGCCATGTGAGGCGCGGGTTCAGCGGAGGAGGGCGTTCACCCGGGCGGCGCAGACGAAGTCGTTCTGGGAGAGGCCCCGCACCGTGTGCGTCTGGTAGCGCACCACGCAGCGGTCGAAGTGCACCGACAGGTCCGGGTGGTGGTCTTCGCCGTGCGCGATCCAGGCCACGGCGTTCACGAAGGCCATCGTCTCCCAGTAGTCCGCGAACGTGAGCGTCCGGGACAGCGCAGCGCCGTCCTCGACGACCTGCCAGCCCGGGACGAGCGCGAGCTGCGCGACGATCTCCGCCGGGGAGAGCCGCGGGGCCTTCGGGTCGCAACGCAGCGAAGCAAGCTGGGTCATCGGGGTGCCTCTTCCGTCCCCGTACCCTGGTTCCGCGCAGGGGGTCGTGACAGGACGTGACGTGCCCGCCGACCCCGCAGGTGTGACTCCCTGCCGCTCGGAGGCCGCGTGCGTTGGCTCGTTCCCCTGGTGCTGGCCGCCGGACTGGCGTGTGGGGGTCGCGGAGGGGGTGGAGGCGCAGGTCCCGCCCCCGATCCCACCACCCCCGTGCGCGTCCTGCGCGTGGCGCCCACCGACACCGCGTGGACGCTCGAGGGCCAGGGCACCGTGGTGGCCGAGCGGTCCGTGGTGCTCAAGTCCGAAGCGGCCGGGCTCGTGTCCGAGGTCGGGTTCACCCACGGGGACCGCGTCTCCGCCGGGGCGGTCCTGGTGCGGCTGGTCGACGGGGACGCCCGGGGCGCCGCCGCCGAAGCCGAAGCCGCCGTCGTGCTCGCCGAGGCCCAGCTGGGGCGGACGCAGGCCCTCGCCGAGCGCCAGAACGCCAGCCCCGCCGACCTCGATCGCGCCGCCGCCGAGGCCTCCCTGGCCCGCGCCCGGCGGGATCGCGCCCGCGACGCCGTCCGCCGCACCGTCGTGCGCGCGCCGTTCGCCGGGGTCGTGGGCCTCCGCGGGGTGTCGCGGGGCGATCTGCTCCAGCCCGGCAGCGTGATCACCACGATCACCGACCTCTCCGCGCTGTCCGTCGACGTGGCGGTGTCCGAGCGCGAGCTCGCGGGCCTCGCCCCCGGGATGGCCGCCAGCGTCACCGTCGACGCCGTCCCCGGCCTCACGCAGGCCGCGCAGGTGGTGTTCGTGTCGCCCGAGCTCGATCGCGGCACCCGGACCGGGGTGGTGCGTGTGGCGCTGGCCGACCCCGATCCCGCGGTGCGGCCCGGCTCCACCGCGCGGGTCGCCTTCGCCGGGAGCACCGTCGCCGCGCTCCAGGTGCCCACACAGGCCGTGCTCGCCACCGCCAGAGGCAGCGCCGTGTACGTCGTCGACGCCGACGGCGCCGCGCAGCTCCGCCCCGTCGTCACCGCCGACCGCGACAGCGCCTCGGTGCGCGTCGTCGACGGGCTCGTCGCCGGCGACGCCGTGGTGGTCGAGGGCCTCGTCCGGCTGCGGCCCGGCGCCAAGGTGCGGATCCTCGAGCAGGCGACGCCATGAAGGAGCGCGGCGCCTTCACCGACCGGTTCGTCGAGCATCCGGTGCTCGCCGTCGTCATCAGCCTCGTCATCCTGCTGCTCGGCGCCATCGCGTACACCCGCCTGCCCGTGCGCGAGACCCCGGAGCTGCAGCCCCCGACCGTGACGGTGACCACCGTGTGGCCCGGCGCGGACCCTGCCCTCGTCGAGACCGACGTGACCGAGGTCCTGGAGCGCGAGGTCAACGGCATCGCCGGCATCCGCACCGTGACCTCCACGAGCCGCGAGCAGACCTCGTCCATCACCGTGGAGTTCCTGCTCGACCGCGATCTCGAAGAGGCCGCCAACGACGTCCGCGCCCGCGTGGCCCGCGCCCGCGCCGACCTGCCCCCCGACGTCGAGGAGCCGGTGGTCGAGAAGGCCGACGCCGACGCCTCCCCCGTGTTGTTCCTCCGCCTGTCGTCCGACGACCGCAGCCTCGAGGACCTGTCGGAGATCGCGGCCACCACGGTGCGCGAGCGGCTGGAGACCGTCACCGGCGTGTCGGCCGTGGACATCTTCGGGGAGCAGAAACACGCCATCCGCGTGGAGGTCGATCCCGCAGCGCTCGCGGCCCGGGGGCTCACCCTCGCCGACGTGGACGCAGCCATCCGCGCCGGGAACGCCGACGTCCCCGCCGGCCGCATCGAAGGCGCGGCCGTGGACCTGTCGCTGCGCCTCGAGGCCGGGCTCGCCACCCCCGAGGCCTTCGGCGCGCTGGCGGTGGGCCCGCCCGGAGCCAACCTCGTCCACCTGTCGGACGTCGCCCGCGTGCGCGCAGGCTCGGAGAACGAGCGGACTGCGGCGCGCGCGGAGGGGATCCCGTCGATCACCGTCGCCATCCTGCCCCAGTCGCGCGCCAACATCCTCGACCTCTCCGACGAGGTGAAGCGCCGCCTCCCCGGGCTCCAGTCCGAGCTCCCCGACGACGTGTTCGTCGAGCTCAACTACGACCGCACCGAGGCCGTCCGCAGCTCCATCCGCGAGGTCGAGGAGACGCTGCTCCTGGGGTTCGTGCTCGTCGCGCTCGTGATCTTCGCGTTCCTCCGCGACTGGCGCTCGGCGCTCGTGCCGGTGCTCGCCATCCCCGTGTCCATCGTCGGCACGTTCCTGGTGCTCTACGCCGCCGGGTTCTCGATCAACGTGTTCACGCTGTTCGGGCTGGTCCTGGCCATCGGCATCGTGGTCGACGACGCGATCGTGGTGCTCGAGAACGTGTACCGGAAGGTGGAGGAGGGCCTCCCACCGCGCCAGGCGGCCATCGAGGGGACCCGCGAGATCGTGTTCCCCGTGCTCGCCACCACCATCTCGCTGGTCGTCGTGTTCCTCCCGGTGTTGTTCACCGGCGGGCCCAGCGGCCGGCTGTTCCTGGAGTTCGGCGCCACCATCGTCGCGTCCGTCGCGATCTCCGGGGTGGTCGCGCTCACGTTGACCCCGATGTTGTGCGCGGTCCTCCTGCGGCCGATCGGCAACGCCGGGGTGTTGTTCCGCGTCACCGAGCCCGTGTTCCGCCTGCAGGAGCGTGCGTTCGGCGTGTTGTTCGGCGGGTTCGCGCGGGTGTGGCCGCTCGCGTTCGTCGTCCTCGCGTTGTCGATCGTCGGGGGCGCGGTGGGGATGTGGGCGATCCCCCGGGAGTTCTTCCCGCTCGAGGACCGCAACGTGTTCTTCCTGCGGGTCCAGGCCCCGGAGGGCACGTCGTTTCCGTACATGGACGCCCGGATGGCCGAGCTCGAGTCGGGCCTGATGGATGCGGTCCCCGAGCGCAAGGTGATGCTCACGCGCGTGGCCTCCGGGCCGGGCGGCGTGATCTCGCCGACGAACACGGGCCAGTTCGTGTTCCCGCTGGTGCCGCGGGAGGAGCGCGACCGCTCGCAGCAGGAGATCGTGAAGGCCGCAGCCGGCACGCTCGCCGACGTGACCGCGTTTCAGGTGGTGCCCGTGCAGCTGCCCACCGTGGGCCGCGGGTTCACGCCGCCCTTGCAGTTCGTGCTCCGGCACCCGGACTTCGAGGAGCTCGTGAAGGTGCTTCCCACCTTCCTCGCCGAGGTCCGCAAGATCGAGGGGCTGTCCGCGGTGTTCGAGGATCTGCGCCTGAACCGTCCGGAGATCGCCGTCTCGATCGATCGCGAGAAGGCCGCGGCCCTGGGCGTGAGCCCCCGCGAGCTCGGGCGGGTGCTGCAGGTGCTCACGGCGAGCCTCGAGGTCTCGCAGTTCGAGCGGCACGGCCGCCGGTACCCCGTGCTGGTGGGGTTGACCCGCGAGGCCCGCTCCACGCCCGACGGCGTGCTGGGGCTGCAGATCCGGACGCCGGGCGGCCTCGTCCCCGTGGGGAACCTGGTGCGCTTCGAGGAGCGCAGCGGCGCGTCGGCCCGGTACCGCTTCGATCGCGTGCCCTCGGCCACGATCTCCGCGAACCTGTCGGGGATCACGCTGGGGGAGGGCATCGCGCGGGTCCGCGAGGTCGCCGATCGCACGCTGCCGGACGGCTTCCGCGGCGTGCTCGCCGGCGAGTCGCGCGACTTCGACGAGTCGAACACCCAGCTCCTGTTCGTGTTCGGGCTGGCGGTCGTCCTGGTGTGGCTGGTGCTGGCCGCGCAGTTCGACTCGTTCGTCGATCCGCTGGCGATCCTGGTGTCGGTCCCGATGGCGCTGTCCGGGGCGCTGTTGTCGCTGGCGGTGCTCTCGATGTCGCTGTCGTTCTTCGCGCAGGTGGGCCTGATCCTGCTCGTGGGCCTCGTGACGAAGAACGGCATCCTGCTGGTGGAGATGGCCAACACGCTGCACCACGACCAGGGCCTGCCGCGCTGGGAGGCGGCCGCTGCTGCAGCGCGGCTGCGCTTCCGGCCGGTGTGGATGACCTCGATCTCGACCGTGGTGGGTGCTGTCCCCATCGCGCTCGGGTTCACGTCGACGTCGCGCGCGCCCCTCGGGGTGACGGTGGTGGGCGGCATGCTGGTGGCGACGGTGTTGACGCTGTTCGTGACGCCCGTGGTGCACGCCGTGTTCGCGCTCGCCATCGACCGCCTGCGCGGGCGCACCGCCACGGTCGCGGTCCCGGCGGCGGTGGTGGTGCTCGCTGCGGCGCTGGCTGCGTCTCCAGCCCAGGCGCAGTCGCTGCAGGAGCTGCTGCGGGCCGCCACCGACGAGAACCTGGACCTGCGGGCGGAGTCGTCGCGCCTGGACGCGGCCCAGGCCACCCACGCGCAGGTGGTGGGGGGGCTGATCCCCACGGTGGTGGCGACGGGCTCGGTGGTGGTGGGGCGCGACCCCCGGTTCGTGGCGCTGGGGACCTCGGGCCCGATCTCGAGCGGCGCCGTGCGGGCCACGGTGCCGGTGTTGGCGGCGTCGGGGTGGGCGTCGGTGCGGGCGGCGACCCTGCGGGAGGAGGTGGCGGGCTCGTCCGCCGAGGCTGCGCGCGAGCGGGTCCTCGCCGAGGTGGCGGGCGCCTGGGTGGGCCTGCTGGCGGCCGAGCGGCGCGTGGCGGCAGGGGAGGGGTTGGTGGCCCGGAGCGCCCGGCTGGCCGAGCTGGCGCGTGATCGCGTGGAGGTGGGCGCCGCGGCCCCGATCGAGGCCACCCGCGCGGCGCTCCAGCAGGCGCGCGACACGGCGGCGCTGGCGCGGGCCCGCGGGGAGCAGCTGGTGGCCGCCGCCAGCCTGCGCGAGGTGGTGGGCCTGCCCGCCGACGCCCCGCTGGAGGTCCGCGACGAGGAGCTGCCGCTGCCGGACGGCGCCGCCGATCGCCCCGACCTCGCAGCCGCCGACACGCTGGCGGGGGCGCTGCGGGCCGAGCGCGCGGCGGTGCTGGCGCAGGCGGTGCCCACGGTGAGCGCGTTCGGCAGCGCGGGCGTGTTCGCGATCGCCGGGGAGGACCCGTTCCCCACGTTGTCGGTGGGGCTCGAGGCTGCGGCGCCCCTGTTCGCCGGGACCACGCGGTCGGCGTCGGCGCGTCGGCTGGCCGCGGAGGCGGAGGTGGCCCGGTACGGCGCCGAGGATCTGGGGCGCGAGGTGGCGCTGGGGATCGAGGCGGCCGACGTACGCGTGGCCGCCGCCGGCGAGACGCTGGCCGCTTCGCGCGCTGCGGTGGGCCTCGCCGAGCAGGAGGTGGCCCTGGCGGAGGACCGGTTCCGCACGGGCGCGACCTCGAACGTCGAGGTCGTGGAAGCGCAGGGGCGGCTCGCCGAGGTCCTGCTGGCCGAGATCACCGCCAGCGCCGAACACGCCGACGCGGTGTTGGCGGCGTGGGCCGCGCGCGGTCGGCTGCGCGAGCTCGCGGGGGACTGACCCGCAGCGCCGGGGCCGGTTACGACGGCGGCCCCCTCGGAGGCACTGATGGTCTACCTGATCGCGACGAAGCTCGGCTCGGACCCCCGCACGGAGACCGGAAAGGTCACGTACGCCAACTTCCTGAACGCGGTGACCGCGCTGGGTCCCTGGTCGGACCGCCTGGGTGAGGGCTGGATCGTGGAGTCCAAGCTGTCGGCCTCGCGCATCCGCGACCTCCTCAAGCCGCACGTGAAGTCCGAGGACCGGCTGTTCGTGGCGCAGATCACGCAGAACTGGGCCTCGTTCGCGATGGGCCCGCAGTTCCCGGCCTGGATCCGCCGCCGCGACTTCTCGGGGCCCGGCACCACCGCCGCCGCCGCTCCCGCCGCGGCGCCCAAGACCCGCGCGAAGAAGGACCCGGCGTAGCCCGGGCGCACCGCCGGACGGTCACTGCGGGTCGGGGATGGCCCGCCACGGCTTGCCCACGAACACGATCCGTTCGCCCAGCCGGGTGAAGGCGGCGAACGACATTCCTAGCGACTCGCCGGGCTCCACGAACTTCGCGACGAGCCAGGTGCGGCCCGGGGCCGCGAGGGGCCCGAACGCCTTCATGCCCCCGGGGAACCCGTCCGCACACGGGCTCGGCGGCAGGCACCCCGCCAGGAGCTCCTCGGTGGAGGCCGCGTAGACCCGCAGTTCGGTCTGCTCTGGGCGATTGCGGACGAACACGGGCCGCTCCGGGACCGGAGGCGCGGGGTACCGCTGCAGGAACGCCTCCACCGCAGGCCCCGTGCCGACGACCGCTCGGAGATCGGCATCGGTGGGCCACATGCCCCGTTCGAGCGCGGTGGCGCCCGCGAGATCGCCCTTGACCATCGCGGCGTCGATGCGGGACAGGTGGTCGCCGAGGGCGCTGGCGTCGGCGCCGAGGCCGGGTGGCGCGTGGACCGAGACCTGGATCAAGTCGGGAATGGGCATGGCGCAGACTACACCAATCCCCGATCGCCTCCACTTCCGCGTGGGGTACCATGGAGGCGCCCGACCTCCTCCGGGCATGGAGCATTCCCATGGGCGATACCCGGCAGCAGGGCCAGACTCCGGTTCAAGACGCTCCGGCGGCCGACACCACCACGGCGCCGCCCCTCACCACACAGCGCTTCGGCAACGCCGCCGCCGCCGCCCCTCCGCCACCGCCGCCGCCGCCGACCCCGACGTTGACGGCGGCTGCCAACCAGTATGGCCCACCCGCCCCAGCCGCTCCGGCAGCGCCTCCAGCAGCCCCCGCGGCGCCGGTGGTCGCGGCCGTCGACCCGGGCGCGGAGGGGCGGCGCATCGCAGCGTCGGTGCAGGAGTCCCTCCGGAGCGAGTGGAGCCTGTTCGGAGGCGGCAAGCAGGTCGATCCGCAGGCGGCGATCAGGGCGCTCTCGGGCCAGCCGCCCGAGGTGCTGGCGGCGGCGCGGGCCCAGTACCTGGCGACCACGGGTCGGAGCCTCGAAGCCGACCTGAAGTCGAACCTGACCGACAGGGACTCCCGGGCCGCGATGGGTCACCTGTGGAACGGGATGACGCTGGCCGACAAGGCCGCCTACAACGGCGCCGGTCAGGCCGTGGCCGACGCGCTGCGATCGCCGGGCCCCCTCGACCTCGAGCTGCAGCGGACCGATCCGGCCGCCTACCAGGCCCAGCGACTCGCCACCGCGCGCGCCGCCATCGAGCGCACCACGTCGATGTTCGGCGACAACGACGCGGAGGCCCTCGAGATCTTCTCCTCGCTGAGCATGGACGAGCGGCGCCTGCTGCAGAGCCAGCTCCCGGGCTCCGCCGCGCAGAAGGGCCGCCTGGCGGCGATGGCGCAGTCGGAGGCCGCTGGCGTGCGGGCCCGCGCCGAGCTCGCCATGGACGGCGTCGGGACCGACGAGGACGGGCTCTCGGCCCGGATGAAGGAGCTGCGGGGGTTCACGGACGAGAAGGCCAGCCTGCAAGCGTCGCTGGCCGGTGGCACCCTGTCGCCGACCGAGGCGGCAGCCGCCCAGAAGCGGATCGCCGAGATCGGCGACGTCGAGACCCTGAACACCGTGCAGCGCAACGCGGACGGCTCCGTCGTGGACTCGTCGTTCCTCGGGCGGGTGGAGTCCGAGCTGTCGGCGGGCGAGTTCAAGGCGCACCTCGACACCCTGGGCAACAAGCGGGAGTCGGCGCGCCAGGGGATCCTCAACGCCACGGGCGGGTGGTGGGGGCTCGGGACGGACGAGACGGCGGTCAACGAGTCCATCGCGTCGCTCCCGAAAGAGGAGCGGCAGGCCCTCGTCGCCGACCCGTTGATCGCGGGTCGGCTCGCGGGCGACCTGAACACGGCCGAGCTCGAGACCGCGAACCACTTCGTCGCGGACGACAAGGTCAAGATGGCGGAGTCCCGGCTCCAGTCCGCGAACGGCGTGTTCGCGCAGGACGAGGCCAAGGCCCTCAGGACCATCCTCGAGCTGCCGCCCGCGGAGCGCGCGCAGATGGCGAGCTCGCCGTTGTTCGCCCAGACGCGCGCCGCGATGGATCCGCGCGAGCAGAAGGCGTTCGACGAGGCGCTGACCGGGCAGATCTCGATCGAGACGGGCATGGCGGCGGCGGCCGGCGGCTCGTGGGACGGGACGAACGAAGAGCTGATGACGCTCGTCTCCGAGAAGAAGTCCGCGGCGGAGACCCAGCAGCTCCGGGAGGGCTACCTCCTCGAGCGGCAGGGGGTGGTGCCCACCACGGATGCGCAACGGGAAGCGCTCCGCAAGTTCAAGTCGGTGGAGTCCACGCTCGGCGCGGAGCTGTCCACCGACGACCAGCAGGGCCAGACGGACACGCTGCTGGGCGGCACCACCGACGCCGAGCGGTCGACCACCGAGGGCCGGCAGGCCGCAGCGCAGATCGTCCTGGCCCGCCAGGAGGACCGCGCCAACAACATCGGCGGGGTGCTGTTCACGCCGTTCTCGGACAAGGACGACACCGCCCAGACCTCGGCGATCAACACGGCCGCGGCGTACCACGACGCGATGCAGCGCACGGGGACCGTGGCCACCACCGACCTCGCGCAGATCGAGGCGCGCGACAAGGTGTTCCAGACCCGGTACGAAGAGATGGTGGCTGCGCAGAACACGGCGATGAACGCCGCTGCCACCACGGTGGGTGTGGTGGGGTCCGGGGCAGCGCTGTTCTTCTCGGCGGGGCTCGCGTCCCCGCTCGTGGCCGCCGGCTGGAGCGCCGCCGCCGCCGGGACCGCGGTGACGGTGGCGACGGGCCTCGCGGTCACGGGCGCCACGATGCTCACGAAGGAGGCCGTGGGCGGCTCGCGGTACGACGCCACCGGAGAAGCGGGGCTCACCGACGTCGCCGGTGGCGTGATCGGGCTCGGGACCTCGGCCGGTAGCGCCGCGCTCGTGTCGAAGCTCGCGCCGAACCTGGGGACGGTGACCAAGGCGGTGGCCGAGAACGCGTTGTCGACCACCGCGACCAGCGTCACCAGCACCGCGATGGACGACCGGACCTGGGAGGGGGGCCTCCAGGACGTGGCCGGCCGGTTCGGCACGAACCTGGCGACCGTCGACAACGCCGTGTCCTTCGGCGCCGGGGTGCTCACGACGGTCGGGGGCGCACACCTCGAGGCACGGCGGGCCGCACGGACTGCCGGGCCCGCGCCGGACCCCGCGGCGACGACGACCGCGCCACCCACCCCGGACACGAACACCACGACCGCGCTCGGCGAGGTGGCGCAAGCCCACGCCGACGCGGCCGAGGCGGCCCAGGTGATGGCCCAGACCCCGGACGCCTCGGGGACGGCCGCCGTGGTGTCGCCCGACCAGATCGCTGCGCCCCTGGCGGCGGCGACCGCACTGAATCGGGTGGTGGACGCCACGCCGACGACCGACGTGGCCGCGCCGCCGATCCGCGAGGCGTCGACGGCCCCGGCCGAGATCGCGGCGACCCCCGCGGAGGTCGCGAGGCCCGTGGAGGTCGCCCCGAAGCCGGCCGAGGTCGCGCCGCCGGCCGAGGGCGCGGCCAGGCCGGTCGAGACCGCCGAGGCCCGCACCAGCCGGATCATGGGCGAGCTCGAGTCGCGCCTCGCCAACAACGAAGACCCACACCTCGTCGACTGGGCCATCGACAACCTCAACGATCTCGACGCCATCGACGCCGTCCTCGCCTCCCATCCCCGGAACCCGGACGTGGCGTCCGCCGGCGCAGGCCCTGACGCGGCCGTGGGGCCGGTGCCCGCGCCCCTCCCCGACGCGTACCTGCAGATGACCCCCGACGAACGGTGGGGGCACGCAGCGCGCGAGCTCGACGCCATGCGCAAGGCGCAGGGAGACCCCGCGCTCACCGAGGCGCTCGAGAACCACCTCCTCGAGAGCAACGACCCGGACACCATCATGCGCACGCTGGCGCGCAGCGGGCTCGATTCGGACGCGGTGCGGGCACGGGTCGCCGGAGACCTGCCTCCGCACATCGTCGAGTCGCTGTCGCCCGAAGCGATGCGGCAGGTCGATCTGGCCCGGTCCGCCATCGCCCGGAACGGGTCGCGCGCGGACTGGGAGGAGGCCCAGCTGCGGCTGGGCGAGGCCGGGCTCAACCCCCACCACCAGCAGCAGGTCCTCGGGCACCTCCAGGGGGCGGTGCACGGCGAGGCCGAGATCGCGAACCAGCCGCAGTTCCTGCGGGATCCCAAGTTCCTGCGCGACGCGGTCGCGTCCCAGGATCCGGCCGTTCGGCAGGCGGCCGTGACCCGCGCGCTCGAGCACTTCGATCAGCCCGGCCAGGGCGCGGCCGTCAACGCCCTCCGCCGCCTGGACGGCGACATCGACGCGCAGCTCCAGCTCGCCCAGGACCTCGCGATCTACAACTCGCTCATCGAGCGGCGCCCAGGGCTCGACGTCGCGCACGGCTCGGTCGAGTCGTCGGGACAGGTGATCAACGACACCGAGCTGCTCGCGATGGCCCGGGCGCACAACGCGCTCTCCGAGAACCTCGACGGCGGCACGATGCGCAAGTTCCTCGATCCGTCGACGGCGCAGGACACGCTGCAGATGCAGTACTCGTCGGGCAACGGCGAGAAGCGGTCGATGGACCAGGTGTCGGTGCGGGGCAGCGTGGGAGACGCGGCCAACACCGAGGGGCTGACCCCGAGCCAGATCGCTCGAAACCTCGGGCTCGACTACAAGAACTCTCAGTTCTTCAACGAGGCGGGCATGCCCGATCACCGGGCCATCGCGTTCTACGACACCGCAGCCACCACGGCCCTGGTGAACAACGCGCCCATCCCGATGGAGGCGAGCCTCGTCCAGCGGCTCGAAGCGTTCCGCGGGGACCCGGACGTGGACCGCGCCCTCGCCACCATGAAGAAGTCGAACCATCGCTCGAGTGAGCCGGTGACCGGCGCGCGGCGGCCTGGGTTCGAGGACCTGCTGGATCCCCAGACCCTCACCGGGGGCACCGCGACCGGGCCCCGCGGCGGTGATCTGACGCCGGCCATCAACCAGGAGCGGGTGGCCGCCGGCAAGACCGAACTGGCGGCGGGGGACAAGATGAAGGCGCGGCTGCCCGACGGGGGCACCGTGGAGCTCGGGACGTACCGGCTCCGGCCCGACCAGACGGCGTACTGGGAACCCAACGTCGACCTCACCGCAGCGGAGCTCGCGGAGGTGAGGCACCTGATGCCCCCCGAGATGGTGGCCCAGCAGGAGAAGACCATCCGCGGTCGGCGCGATCTCCAGCGACGGAACCAGTGAGCGACTGGCACAGCGGGGCGTACGTCGTCGAGCTCGTGCGGACGGGCCCGAACGCGCCGGATCAGCGCGTGCGTCCGCGGGGGGCGCCGGCGTTGGCCCGATTCCTGGCCGACCTCGAGCCCGCCGAGCTGCACCTCGTCGTGTCCGCGGTCAACCGATCGGCCCAGGTGGCGCTGGAGGCGAACCCGGCGCGCTTCGGGTGGCTGCTCGATCCGGCGCCCGGCGGCGACCGGGACCGGTTCGAGCTGTGGGGTCAGGGCTCGAAGGGGGTGGTCTCGGGCGACGGGCGGCTCCTGGCGCTCGCGCTCGAGCTGTACGTTCGCAACGTGCTGATCCCCCACGACGGACCGGTCGAGGGCACCCCGCCCTGGGTGGCTCCGCTGCGCGACGACCACGTGGCGCTGCTGACCCGCTTGTATGGTTCGGGTCTCCCCCCGTTGGCTCCGATCCTCGGTTGACTGCGCCCAAGACCCGAGCGAAGAAGGACCCGGCGTAGCCTCAGCCGAGGGCCACCCGGTCGTCGAGCTTGCTGGCGTCCACGGTGACCACGCCGAAGAGCCACCCGGCGTACTCGGGCGCGGCCTGGAGCTCGTCTGCGGTTCGCGGTCGCGGGATCACCTCGCCTGCGTCGAGCGCGGCGTCGAGCCAGGCAGCAGCGGCCTCCTCTGCGTTGGCGAGGGCCTCGTCGAGGGTGTCGCCGGCGGAGAAACAACCCGGGAGGTCGGGGACGACGACGCCGAACGCGGTGCTCGCGGAGCCAGGCTCGATGGCGATGGGGTAGCGCATGGTTGGCCTCCAGGGGGTCATCGGAGCCCGGCCTGGCTGGCCGCCACCAGACCGATCCCGAGGTCCTTCTTCGGATGGGGAACGACGATGATGCCGGGGCGCTCCGGGTGCTTGAACACGTGGTGGGACCCTCGAATCCGGTCGAGGCGCCACCCCACAGCGACGATCTCGCGAACCAAGGCAGCGCTCGTCATGTGTGTATCGTACACACGAAGCCCGGTCAGGGGCTCGTGTCGCGGACGGACCCTGTCCTCGAGTACCGGATCGACGGGGCGCAGGACTGCGCCCGACCTGACGGCGCGTCGGAGGGGACCAGACCGCGGCCGCGTCGTGCGGCGGGCGATCCTGTGTGCGGTCTCGACGGCGCTCCGTACTGATTCACCAGACCTCTGGGTTCAAGGGCTGGCGCCGGCGGGGCGGAAGCGCTCGGGATCGACCCAGCGTCCGGCGATCGCGACGCCGTAGTGCAGGTGGGGCCCGGTCGACCGCCCGGTGTTGCCCGACCTCGCGATCTCGTCGCCGCGCTCCACGTGTCCGCCCTGCTTCAGCGGGGTCTCCGACAGGTGGCAGTACGACGTCCGCACGCCGAAGCCGTGGTCCACCACCACGTACTTCCCGGACACGCCGCTCTCGCCCACCACCGCCAGACGCCCCGCCTGCGCCGACAACACCGCCGTGCCGATCGGGACGCCGAGATCGACGCCGGTGTGGTTCTTCCGCACCTTCAGGGTGGGGTGCAGGCGCTCCCCGAACGGGCTCGTGAGGCGGTGGGGCACCGCGAGCGGCCACGCGAAGTCCAGCGCCGTGGCCAGCGCCGTCACGCCACCCACGAACCGGTCGGCCTCCCGCGCCGACGCAGGGGGCAGGAACCGCCGGTGGGCCGCGAACCGCCGGGGCTCGACCTCACCCGCAGCGGCCGCGCGCTCCACGGCACGCTCCGCGACCTCCCGGCCCACGGCCACCACCTCGAGCGTCCACGCCGGATCGGGTTCGCGCGCGTACTCGGCGTCGATGACGGCGAGCGCGGCGGCAACCGCGTCTCCGCCCGGCGGGGTCACCGCGCCCAGGGCCGCCGGGACCTCGGCCGTCAACAGGGTGACGGCGCCCGTGCGCCAGGGCTCCGGCAACTGGCCCGGGGTCGCGGGTGCGACGGGCGGGAGGTGCAGCTCCGTGGGGAGCGGCGGCGCGACGGCCCCCGAGTCGAAGAAGGCGGTGAGCGTGGGCAGGTCGCGCTCGTGGCCCCGCAGGCGCTCCACGCCGTACCAGACCAGGCTCCCCACCGGCGTCCGCGTGGCGACGAAGGCCAGGATCGCGAACGTCAGGGCCAGATCGAGCACCCCCAGCCGGCGGATCCGGGCGGGGCCGGCCTTGCGGTCCCTCGCGCGGAGGGCGTCGCGCACGGAGCGATCGAGGGTCATGGGAGGAGCCCCCACACCGGCCAGCCGTGGCGGACCGCGAGGGCGGCGTACGGGAGCAACACGAGCAGGCGCGCCCAGCCGTCGGTGCGGCGCCTGGGCACCGGGGTCGCGCGGAACACCGTCCACGCCGCAGGCAACGCGATGCGCCAGGCCACCAGCGCGCCCGTCACCACCCCCAATGGCTGCGCGGCGTCGGGCCACCAAGGCGCCACCAGGTCCTCCACGCCCATCGCCAGCACCCAGGCGCCCGCGAGCCCGGTGGCGACGAAGAACACGAGGTCCGCGACCGCGCCCGGGTGGAGGCGCCGCACCCACTCCCGCGGTTGGATGGGCTCGGCCTCGCCGCGCAGGCGGACCCAGACCGCCAGAGCACACACGGCGAGCTCCACGGCCACCGCCGACCACGTCGCCGCCACCAGCGGCCACTCGGGCTCGGGCCACGCGATGCCCACGTTCGTGAGGGCGCTGCGCAGCCCGTCGTCCAGGCGGTCCGCGACGAGGTGGCACCCGAGCCACACCAGGCCGACCTCGGCGACCCACCCCCAGGCGGGGCGGGTGGCGGCGACCCCGCGATCGACGGTGGTGAGGGTGGACCACACGACGGCTCGGACCTCCGGGAACCCCCGCGGTTCCCTGCGCCAACGCGCGCGAGGGCGCGGCCTTACAGTTCACTTCGCCGTCGCGTAGACCTCGAGCTCGGTGCACGTGGGCGTGAGGCCCTCTGCGCGCTCGAGCACGCGGACACGCACGGCGGACAGCGAGCGGGTCGCAGGCAACGTGAGGGTCACGTCGGCTCGGCCCAGGGTGACCGTGGACAGGCTGATCCAGTTGTCGCCTTCGCGCCCTTCGAACGCGACGGACTTCACCGAGGGGGGACCCTCGGCCACGTCCCCGAGGCGGACCCGGATCCGCCGGACCTCCACGGCGCTCGGCCACTCGACGCCCCACCAGCCGGGATCCTCGGCGCGGTCCGCCGAGATCCAGCTGCCGTCCTGGAACACGGGCTTGCCCTCGGGTGGGTCGAGCGCGCGGCGGCCGTCGGTGAGCACCTCGACGTTGCGCGCCCCGCCTTCGCGGAGGGGAATCGACAGCAGCGCGAGGTCGTCCGGATCGACGGCGTCGCGGCGATCGAGGCGCGCGAGGTCGGCGCGCATCGCCGGGTGGAGCACCTTGCTGAACAGGTACCCGTAGAACGGCAACACGTCGCCCGTCTGGTTGCCCAATCGGAGCCCCGAGGTCGTCGGCGGGCGGTACGGGTCGAGCGTCCAGAACTCGTTGTCGAACACCTGCCCTTCGGCCTCGAGCCGCTGATCGGCCGAGTGCAGCAGGGTCCCAAGCTGGCCGTGGACCCGCGTGGCGTACTGCATCCACAGGCCGTGCAGCAGGGTCTCGACCCTTGGGGAGCGGCCCTTCTCGCCGGGCATGGGCAGCGCGGAGAACGAGGCGCCACGCAGGGTGGCGTTGGTCGTCGTGCCGATGTCGGCCGTGCGCCCGGACGGCACCGGCACCCACAACACGATGCCGTCGTAGCGCCCCACGGGCAGGCGGCTCCACACGGTGTCGGGGACGTCGAACGCCTCGAACCGCAGCCGGGTGAGCTCGTCGTCCTCCACGTCGAGCGACGGGCCCTCGAGGGCGTCGGGGATGATGCGGACGTCGGTGTCCACGACCAGCCCACCACGCGTGAACCCGGACACCAGCGCGGCCGCCTTGGCGTGGACCTGCTGGATCCGCGCCTCGGCGTCCGGCAGCGACGCGACCGCGACACCTTCGATGGTGGCGGACGCGGGCACGAGCGCCAGCAGGCGGAAGTGGTCGGGCTCCACCGGCGGGAGCGGCTCGAGCACGATCTTCCACGTGGGGATCTGCGCTTCGTCGAGGAAGTGGAGCTTCACGGAGATGCGGCTCGGGATGAGCGGCGCGGCGCGGAACGGGGCGGCGAACACCTGGTCGATGCAGGCGCGGGTCTCGGGCTCGAAGTCCGCGCTCGGCCACTCGATCTTCGCGAGGCCGCCGTCGCGTTGGGCGGTGGCGACGAACTCGCCCTCCTGCACGTACCGGGGGTCGTCGTGGGTGATGACGCAGCGGTCGAGCGCGTCTCCGCGCCGCTGCATCTCCTCCTGCAAGAGGGCGAGGGACCCTCCCTCGGGGCTGTTCTCGTTCTCCTGGACCTCGATCGTGGTGGTGGCGTCGAAGGGGAGCAGGACGTGGGCCAGCATGGTCCCGAGCAGCGGGGACCGCATCTTCGCGCTTCGCAGGACGCGGTCGGCGCAGTCGGCGAGCCCCTGGTCGAACGGGTTCGGGATGTGGGCGCCCACCACCTGTCCCGACTCGGCGATGCGGAGCCAGACGTCGAGCACACCGTTGGCGTCGGGGTTCACCTTGAGCGCGCGGACGTGGCACAGCCGCAGCTGGTCCTTGTAGTCGACGATGTAGCGCTCCACGAGCCCGGGGGACGCGTACAGCCCCGGCTCGCTCGCCACCACGGGAGAGCCGTCCCGCAGGAACTCCGCCTCCCGGCACGCGCGATCGAGCGTAGGGCACAACGAGCGCATCGTCTCGGTGAGCTGCACCCGATCGGTCCCGCTGTCTACCGCGCGCTGGAGGAGCTCGGTGAGGCAGGCGTCGGGGTTCCCCGTGGCGCACGCGCGCTCCGGGAACCCTGCGGCGGTGCACGCGGACGAGGAGCCCTGTTCGCAGGCGGCTGCGGTGGCCGCGGGATCGTCGGCCAGCCGGGCCAGCTCGGCTGCGGCCTGGACGTTGCCCATGGACACGGCCTTCTGGAGCCACGTCCGGCGTTCGGCGGCCTCGGTGGGGCCGAACATCCGCCCGTACTGGTGGCAGCCTTCGGGTTCTCCGGCCTCACACGCCTTCTGGAACACGACCTTCGCCATGACCTCCGAGCGGTAGGACCAGGTCTCCTCGAGGTACGCCATCCCGAGCTCGGTGCAGCCGCGGGCGAGGCCTGCGTCGCAGGCGGTCGCGAAGGCGGTGCGGGCGGTGCGCTCGTCCTCCGGGGAGGTGTCGGTGCGGTAGCCGGAGAACGGATCCCGGACGCGCAGCATGCCGTCGAGGAGGCAGGCGACCCGATCGTCCTGGTCACACCACTCGCTCGCGCGCGACTTCACGGCGGCCAGCTCGAGGACCCCTTTGGCGTTGCGCGGGACGGCGCCGGCCGAGATCTCGCACGCCATCGGCAGGGAAGCCTTGCACGCGGCGGTGTAGTCGGCGGCGAGGGTGGGCGCGCCCACGCGGAACCCGTCGAGGCCCAGATCCCGGGACAGGGCCCACAGGAGGGTCGCTTCCGGCGTCACGGCGCGACCCGCTGCAACGCCGTGATGGCCGCTTCGTGGGTGAAGCCGAGGCCCCAGGTCTCCGTGCCGTCCACCACGCGGACCGCGGCGAACAGCGGGATGATGCCGCCGTCGAGCGCCAGCACCTGGGTGCCGTCCGGAAGCCGGCGCACGGCCTGGGCCTTCGGGGTGTACATCGCGCCGAGCGGCGGGGGCAGCAGGCCCGTCACGCCCCCGACCCGCACGATCGACGCAGCGGCGTCGGGGCTCGACCACCCGACCCAGCCCGGACCGGTGAGCGCTTTGTTGGGACGGAACCCCGCAGGCGGCTTGCCCACCGGGGTGGTGAGCCCGGACGCGGGCCAGCCCTCGACGAGCGCCGCAGCGGCGGCGGGCGTGGTCGCAGCGGTGCTCACGGCCACCGCGCGCGGATCCGTCCCGAGGCGCCGTGCGTCTTCGAGCGGATCGCCGCTGCCGGTGATCAGCCGGTACTCCATCCGCGTGCTCTGCGCGGTGAGCTCGGTCTTGGCTGCGCGATCGAGCGCGGCGCTCGCGGGCGTGGAGTACTGGCGACCCGCGGTCGCGGCGAAGGCCAGCGCCCACCCCTCGGGTCGGTCGTGCAGGGTGGCCAGGAGCATCCCGTCGCGAGCCGCCTCGTCGAGCGCGCCCCGCTCGATCCGCATCTGGGCGCGCATCGCCAGCAGGCGCGGGTTGGCGGCGACCTCGGAGGACGCCCCCTCGAGGACCGCGTACATGGCGCTCTCGTCGCTGGCGAGCTTGTCGTCGAGGCTCGGCGGCCACGCTTCGATCGGGGGCAGGCCCGCCCGGAGCCGCGCTGCGTCCACCGCGTCGCGGTCGTCGATCAGGGCCGAGAGCGTCGCCCAGCGCGCGGCGTGGGTGTTGTTCTCGACGTCGAGATCGGACGCGCGCCGGGAGGCATCGACGGCGGTGCGCAGGTCGCCCGAGGCGAGGGCGCGCTCACCGGCCAGGGCCCACAGCTGGGGGTCGGTCCGGGCGAGGCGGGCGGCGGAGAGCGCGTACTCGAGCGCCGGTCCGTTGCCCCCCACCCGCGCGATGGCGTCCGAGGCGATCGCGAGGAGCCACGGGTCGGTGGGGTCCTTGGCGACAGCGATGGTGATCGCGGCCTCGACCTCGTCCCGTGGCACTCCTCCGACGGCGGCGGCGTACGCGCGGAGGGCCTCGGCCAGGGCGTTGCGTTCGGCGCGGTCGAGCGTGGCTTCCGCGCCGGCCGTGTCTCCGGCCTCGATCTGGAGCTCGGCCAGCCGCCACGCCACCCGCCGGGCTGCCGGAGACGACGGCGCCTTCTCGGCAGCGTCGCGCGCGAGCGCCAGGAGCTGCATGGGCGACTGCCACGCAGGCTCGGGCGGGGGAGCGCCGGCCGCGGGTGGCGGGCCCTGCAGTCGCTCCACCATGAGGAGCGCCCGGATCTTCACGTCCGGGTCGGCCGAGGTGCAGAGCCCCGCAGCGCGCTGGAGCGCCACGGGCCGCGCCCCCGCCACCTCGAGGCCCTCCGCGATCGTCATGCGGTCTGCATCGGCGAGTGCGAGGTCGGACAGCGTGTTCCAGGGGCGGAGGTCGGTCGGGTCGCTCCAGTGTTCGAGCCCGCCGACGAGCGCGGCGAACGACGTGACGGGGAGGGCCCGCTCGAGGGTCTTGAACGCCTTCTTGTCCTGGTTGTTCGAGTACCACAACAGGGCCTCGAGCACGGCGCGGTCCTCGGGGGTGAGCGACGTGGCCGTGCGCACCGCCTTGGCGGAGGTGCTGTCGGCCGACGAGAACATCAGGAGCTCCACGCCCTTCTGCGCCTCGGCCGTGAGGAACGCGTCCGCAGAGGTGTCGCGGGCGGGCGTGGTCGCCCGGTACGGCCGCTCGACCTCGGTCCGGAAGGTGAGCTTCTGGCCCTCGCGTTTCCAGGCCCGCGTGACGATCGCGTCCGGGTGCACCACCGACGCCGGGCCTGCCGTGCCGAGGATCTGTACGGCCGAGGGCGGTGTCACCGACAGGATCTCCTGCACCGCGAGCCGCGGGGGGAGCCAGGCGGCGAGGGCAGGGGCGAGCACGGGCGGCACCTCGCCCCGCAGCCCGAACGGCATGGTCTGGAGCAGCCCGCTCTGGCTCGCGGAGACGGAGATCTTGAGCGCCTTGCTGGGCTTCTCGACCCCGGACGCGGTCACCGCGATCCCCTGGAGCTCGGGTCGGGCTTTCTGGACCAGGCGGCGCAGCGCCTCGGTGCGCCCCGCCTCGTCGAGGGGAGCCAGCAGATCCCGGAGGAACTCCTGGGCCGCGCCCGTCGCCTGGATGGCGGCGTTGAACGAGGCGGAGCCGTCGGGCGCGAACGTCAGGGTCGAGTTGACCGACACGGCGCCGTCGACCACGCCGAGCTCGGGGAGCCTGGCCGGGAGCTCCCCCGGCACCCACACGGTCGCGCCGAGCAGGCTCGCCGGGCGTTCGGGCACGGTCGCGCGCTCCGCTGCAGGGTCGATGTACACGTCTCCGGTGGGGCGGCGCACGACGAGGATGGGTCGGGGCAGCAGGGACGGCGCGGGCACCGTCGCGGGGAAGTCCCCACGCGCCTGGGCGGGCCTCGCGTAGCCGGGCCTCGCCTCGATCCCCGCGAGCTTCAGCATGGAGATGAGCACGAGTCCGCGTTCGGCGGCGGTCCCGGAGCGGGCCTTCAACACCTCGGCTGCGGGCCGCGCGGTGGCCCAGGAGCCGCCGGCGCCGGGCTCCAGCGCGACCGCTTCGTACGCGCGCTCGGTGACCCCGGCGAGGCCCAGCCCTTCGATGCCTTCGGCCCAGGTGCGCCCGAGCCCGTCCTTCGACACGAGCTTCCCGGAGACGATGGATTCGACCGCTACGCCGGCGACCTGCCAGCTCTCGTGGGTGGACCACGCCGCCTGCGCGGTGGCGTCGCGGGCGAGGCCGCTCCAAGCGAAGGTGACCCGACGGGTCTTCCGCGTGTCGTACGTCGGCACGGACGACGGGTCTGCCCACACGGTGAGCGGCAGGTTCGTGGGGATGTCGACCGTGATCGACGCGCGCTCGGTCGGCAGGTCGGGCGCGGAGAGGAACACGCCGGAGTGTTCCCCGGGTGGCACCTGGCGCACCTGGCGGAACGAGAACGTGCTCCCTTCGCGGGTGTCTTCCGGCACCACCAGGAGCTCCTCGAACACGCGCGCGCCGCCGGAGCTCGCGCCGTCGAGGCCGGGCGGCGCGAGGATGCCCGCCGAACACGCGACGGGATCCTCCACGCGGACGACCCAGGTCACCTCCTCCTGGAGCTGACGTCGCGCGTCGATGCTGATCGACACCGTGTGGTTGAGCACCGTCGCGGCGGGTGGCAGGGCCTGGGCGAGCGAAACGGAGATGAGGGCGGCAAACATGGGGCGCAGGGTAGCAGAGCCGCGAGCAGCGTGTGTATTGCATTGTCAAGACATGCCGGTAGAGTTCACCTGAGGTACTGTGCCGCACCCGGAGGCCCCATGCTCGTCCAGCCCCTGTTCGGTCACCTCGTGTCGTCGCTGCTCGTGGCGCACGCCTCGGTCCCGTTCCCCGCCGAGACCGACTGGGTCCCCCTGACCGTGGGCGGCCTGCCCGTGGAGGATCCGGCAGCCGACCTCGCCGTGACGCTCCCGCCGCCTCCGGCGCCCGATCCCAGCCTCGACCTCCTGGGCACTGCGCAGGACCCTGTCGGCTGGTGGTGGGTCGACGCGGACACGATCTTCTTCCGGATGCGGGTGGAGGACAACGCCGACACCGTCGACGGCGGCTGGGCCTTCCTGCTGGACTCCGACGCCGACCCCACCACGTACGAACACACGCTCGGCGTGGAGGGGCCGACCCACGAGGTCCTGGGCTTCGTCAACAGCACGGGAGGGGCGGGGACGTGGGTGATGGACCGCGCCACGACCGCGGTCGCCGGGTACGGCCAGGACTCGACCGGCGAGACCGATTCGGTGTTCGTGTTCGGTCACTACTTCCTGCAGCTCCAGCTCCCCCGCGACACCTTCGCCACCGACTTCGGCATCGACGCCGGCACCACCTTCCGCGTGGCAGCGGCGACGACCCAGGTGTGGCGCTTCGGGCTCGAGGACGTGGCTGGGTGCGACGGCACCACCTCGACCTGCGACGACCTCACGGCGGTGGCGTCCGACCCGGTGAGCATCGACGCCGACGGCGACGGCGCGCTCACGCCGACCGAGATCGCGGCGGGGACCGACCCCGACGACGCGGACACCGACGACGACGGAGTCTCCGACGGGCAGGAGCTCGGGGACGGTCGCTCGGACCCGTTGGTCTGCGACACGGACGCCGACGGGCTGCCGGACGGGCTCGAGCGCGGCGTGGACGCTGCCCTCGCGGATACGGATCCGCAGGCGGGGTGTTTCCGTCCGGACGCCGATCCCACCACGGTGACCGACCCGGGCCTCGCAGACACGGACGGCGGCGGCCTCGCCGACCCGGACGAGGATCGGGACCTGGACGGCGCGCAGGGCACCTGGGAGACCGACCCGACCGACCCCACCGACGACGTCGACACCGACGGGGACAGCATCCCCGACGCGCTCGACGACCGGGCGGGCGCGGGCCCCGACGTGGACAGCGACGGCGACGGGATGGATGACGCGTTCGAGGGGCTCGTGGACAGCGACGGCGACGGCACGCCGGACTTCGCCGACCTCGACAGCGACGGGGACGGCATCGACGACGCGACCGAGGGGGCGGTCGACACCGACGGTGACGGGGTTCGCGACTCGTTGGACGACGACAGCGACGGGGACGGCATCTCCGACGCGATCGAGGGCGTGGTGGACACCGACGGGGACGGGGTCCGCGACTCGCTCGACGACGACAGCGACGGGGACGGCATCCCCGACGTGCTCGAGAGCGCCGACGACACCGACGGCGACGGCGTTCCCGACTACCTGGATCCCGACTCGGACGACGACGGCGTGGGCGACGACCTGGAGGGGGCCGAGGACACCGACGGCGACGGCCTGCCCGACTTCCTCGATCCGGACTCCGACAACGACGGCGTCCCCGACGAGGAGGAGGGGCTCGACGACGAAGGCGGGCTCGTGGACTCGGACGGGGACGGCAACCCCGACGTGACGGACGGCGACTCGGACAACGACGGGATCCCGGACGGCGCCGAAGATCCGGACGGCGACCGCGACTGCGACGACATCCCCGACCGGGTGGACACCAACGACGAGGACTCGTTCTGCGACACGGCCGAAGTGCCGCCGGTCGACACCGGCCTGAACCCGCCGCCACCTTCGGACGAGACGGGGCTGTTCTCCAAGCCCGGCCAGTTCACGGGCGGGGCCTGCGATGTTTCGGGGGGGCCGGGTCTCGGGGTTCCGGGCCTCTTGTTGCTCGCGTTGGCGGGCCTCCGTCGCCGCCGCGTGGTGGCCCTGGCGGCCGCGGTGCCCGGGGTGGCGGTCGCCCAGGAGGTCGACGCAGAGCGGCTGGCGTTGTCGGTCGACGGCGGCGCGTTGCTCAAGGTCGAGGACGTGATGCCCCTGGGCCCCGGCGGGTTCGGCGTGTTCGTGGATCACGCCGACGACCCCATGGTGTTCCGCCCGGTCGCCGGCGACCCGGTAGACGTGCTCGGCGCGGTGACCACGGCCCGGCTGACGGGGTTCTCGGCCATCGGCGCCTTCCGGATCGGGGCCGAGGTGCCGGTGCACGTGTACACCGCGGGCGCGCAGGTGGACGGTCCCACCCACCTGGGGGACGTGCGGCTGTCGTCCAAGCTCACCTTGTGGGCGCCGGAGCCGTTCGGGGTGGGGTTGTACCTGGACGCGGGCCTGCCGACGGGGTCGGGTGACGACTGGGTGGGCGCGGGCGAGCTCACCGGGCGCGCGGGCGCGATCGCGACCCTGGCGCCGGAGCGCTGGGTGTTCTCGGCGAACGGCGGCCTGCGGACGGGCACCGGGCGCACCCTCGGCGACCTCGAGGTCTCTCCGGCGCTCACTGCGGGCCTCGGGGCCGCGTTCTCCGTGGCGCAGGACACGTGGCTGGCTGTCGAGCTCGACGGCGAGGCGTGGCTCGGCAACGCGGGCCTCGCAGGGGATCTGCCAGCGGAACTCCTGATCTCCGGGCGGCGCTCGATCCGCGACGTGGATCTGCTGGTGGGGGGTGGTCCGGGGTTGACGCGCGGCGTCGGCGCGCCGGACTTTCGGCTCCTGATGGGGATGCGCTGGGCCCCGACGACCCGTCCGGAGGTCACGCCGCCGCCGCCCGTGCCCGCGCCCCTCCCGGTGGTGGAGCCCGTGGCTCCCACGACGGGCCGCGTGGTCGTGCGGGCGATCGATCCCTCCGGCCGGCCGTTCGCCAAAGCCCAGATCCGGTTCGTGGGCGCCGCGGAGGGGCCGCAGCTCGCTGGCCCGGACGGCATCGTGGAGGTCGATCGCGCGCCGGGTGAGCTCGAGGTGGTGGCCTCCGCCGACGGCTGGGCGTCGAAGCCCCACCGGGTCCGCCTGGACCTCGGGGAGACCGAAGACGTGACCGTGATGTTGTACCCGCAGGAGGTGCGCATCGACCCCGAGGCCCACCAGATCTTCCTGGTGGACAAGGTGTTCTTCGAGGTCGACCGCGCAGAGCTGAAGGTGGAGTCGCTCGCGACGCTGGACCCGCTCGCCAAGACGCTCCTGGCCCATCCGGAGGTCACCCGCGTGCGCATCGAAGGCCACACCGACGCCACGGGCACCGACGAGCACAACCTGGAGCTCTCGCAGGCGCGCGCGGATGCTGTCCGCGACTACCTCGTCAAGCAGGGCGTGCCCACGGTGCGGCTCGAGACGAAGGGCATGGGCGAGGGGCACCCGCTCCAACCCGGAGACTCCGAGGAGGTCTACGCCACCAACCGCCGCGTGGAGTTCCACCTCGTGGACGAGGCGCCCGCGAAGTAGCTCGGAGCGGACTCCGGGCGCGCGTGGGGATACGCGCGGGGCCGAAGGGGGTCGGGTGTCCGAGCCACACAAAGCGGCCACGGTGCTGCTGGTCCGACAGGGTCGCGCGGGGATCGAGGTGTTCATGGTGCAGCGCCACCGCCGCAGCGGGTTCCTGCCCAGCGCCTGGGTGTTCCCGGGCGGCCGGGTGGACGCCGCCGACCTCGCGGCCGGTGAGGAGGCGGTGAGCGGCACCTTGGACCTCCCGGGCCTGGACCCGGCAGCAGCGCGCGGCGTGGGCGTGGCAGCGGTGCGCGAGACGCGAGAGGAGGCCTCGATCTTCCTCGGGGCGCGCGACCGCCCGGATCTGTCGCGGCTCCGCGCCTGGTCGTGGTGGGTCACGCCCACCGCCGAGCCGAAGCGGTTCGACACGCGGTTCCTGCTGGCGGTGTCCCGCGGTGAGGAGGGGATCCACGACGGCGCCGAGACCGTGGATTCGCGCTGGGTGTCACCGCAGGAGGTCGCGGAGGCGCCGCTGTCGGAGTTCCCGCTGGCGCCGCCCACCTGGTGGACCCTCCGCGAGCTGGCCCGGCACCCCACGGTGGACCACGCCTGGGCTGCAGCCTCGGGCCGCCCTGGTCGCGCCATCCAGCCCGTGATGGAGTTCACGGAGGCGGGGATGGAGCTCCTGCTCCCCGGCCATCCACGGCACGCGGACCCCGCAGTGGACGGGTTCCCCGACCATGTCGGGTGGGACGGCGCCCGCTGGGTCGCCAGCCGGAGCGGCGCCCGCCTCTGAAACGGAGCGAGCCCCGGCAGGGGGTACCTGCCGGGGCTCGTGGCGCTACGCGACCTGCAACAGCGCGACGCTGCTGCAGACCGGGTGCGGGAGGGCTCAGTCGCCCTTCTTGCCCTTGCCGCCCTTGCCCTTGTCGCCCTTGCCTTCGCCGCCGCCGCGGCCGCCCTTGCTCTTGCCCTTGCCGCCGCCCTTGTGGCGCTTGTTGCGGGAGGGGGTGGCGGTGCACTCGTCGGCGCACGGAGCCACGAGCACGCAGCCGATGAGGCCCGTGAGCTTCTCGTTCTGCTGGCAGGCGGTGTCGAGCTGGTCCATGTCGGCGCAACGAGTACAGTCTTCGTCGTTGAAGCAGTCCCGACACTGGGTCTGGCACTCTTCGTAGATACACTCTTCACACTGGTTCGCGTCCGCCGGAACCGTGCATTCCTGCTCGGCGCGGGGCGAGTCGCCACCGGAGCCGCAAGCCAGCGAGGTGAGGACGACGATCAGGGCGAGACCGAGTTTCTTCACAGGTTCCTCCAACTCCGCCGGGTTGTAACAGATGTTCTCGATTCTGCCGAACCCGATGACGGACGTCCGTCGTCCGTGACAGCCATCGAATCGGACCAACCTGGCGTTTCGTGCAGCCTCCGAATTGCATCCTCCTGCCCGGGAGGCTGCGATGGTCGAGCGCGTGGAGGTGGATCTCCGGGGGACCCAGGCTTTCTCGGGGGCCGTGTTTCGGTATGCGGTGGTGGAGCGCGTGGCCCGGTCCTGCCTCGGTCACGGCGTGGCGTTCCTCGCGTTCGGGTTCGGGACGGCGAACCTCCGGCTGGTCCTGGACGGCGACGAGGCCGGCATCCGGGAGGTGCTCCGCGGGGTGAAGGTGGGCACGGCCCGCGCGGCGCTGCGGTGGGGAGTGACGCTCGGCCGTGGCTCCCACCTGCGGACCTCGTCCGACGACGTGACCTCCGCCGTGGTCTGGGCCCACCTCGCTCCCGGCGACGAGCGCGGTCCGTTGGCCACGCCGTGGTCGAGCCACCGCGACCTGCTCGGGTTCCGCTACGCCTCGTTCTTCGATCCACGGGTGGTGCGCCAGCGCGTCGACCCCCGCGAGGTCCACGCGCGGTGCGGTGGCGAGGCCCTCCCGGACGGCTGGCCACCACCACCCGCCGCCCCCCACGAGGTGTCGTCGCTCCTGCGGATCGCGGCCGCAGTCCTGGGCGTGTTGCCTGCCGATCGGCGGTGTTTCCGCATGTTCGTCCACCTGTCGCGGGCCTACGGCTTGCGCACCGGCGACATCGCCCACGCGCTCGCGCTGACGCCGCGGCGGGTGCGTCAGCTCGGCGCCCAGGCAGAGCCGTTGCTCGGGGTCGCGCTCACCACCGCCGGGCACCCCATGCTCTCGCGGGTGCCTTGACGGCGCTGGCTGCTCAGAGCTCGACCTCGACCGACACCGACACCGTGCGCCCCTCCCCGGACACCGGGGTCGGTCGCGACTCCTCGTTCGCATCGTCGCGGTACACACCGGTGTTCCAGCGGCTGTCGAGCACGTTGCGGACGCCGAACCCGAGCTCGACCCGCCCGTCGGGACCGAGGTCCGGCGCGCGACCCGCGACGTGGAGCAACGCGAAGGGCTCACCGTCCGGGTTCCGGGCGTCGGGGGACCACTCCGCCCGCGGACGCCGGGCGTACACCTCGCCGAACGCCGACAAGTGCAGCGCCGGAGACACCTCCACCTCGAGCGCGCCTTTGCCCATGTGCGGCGGGAACTCGTACTGCTGGCGCCCCGCGAACGGATCGGCCCACGGGAAGTCGCAGATCTCCGGGTCGAACTGCGTGTTGTCTGCGTAGGTCGCGAGGGTGAGGGCGTAGTCGAGCCCGAGGGAGATCGCGCCGCGATCCACGTGGACGCCGGCCTCCGCGCCGAGCGCCTGCAGGCGGCCGGGCAGGTTGCAGTAGAACCCGGGCGCGACCTTGTCGATCTCGTTCGTGAGCACCGACCAGCTGCCGTCGGCGCGGAGCTCGAGGCCCTCGATGACCTCGCCGACGACCTCGGCCTCGGCCGTGTCGATGGTCTCGGGGGCCAGGGCCGGGTTGCCGGACGCGAACGCGTAGTCGCCGGTCACCGGGTCGGGCTGCACGGTCACCAGGAGCTCGCGGACCGCCGGGGCCCGGAAGGCGCGGCCGTACAGCAGCTTGGCGGTCAGCGTGTCGGTCGGGACCAGCAGGACGCCGATCCGCGGGGACACGGCGGTGCGGGTGGGCAGGCGGGAGTCGATGCGGCCGCCGGCGGTGAGCTCCAGGAACGGGGCCGCCGTCCAGGTGTACTGCGCGTAGCCGAACAGGTTCCGGAGCCCGGAGGCGCCGCACTGCTCGGGGTTGGTGTACAGCCCGGAGGGTTGGCCGCAGTCGTCCTTCACGGTGAAGTCGTTGAGCACGAACGGGTCGCCTTCGGACGGGATGCCGAGGTCGAACAGGCGGAGCACGCGCACGACCTCGACGCCCGCGCCCGCCACGACGACGTGGTCGAGGGCAGGCCGCAGCTCGGCATCGACGCCGGCACCGATGCGATCGGTGCGCTTCTCGGCGTCCACCGTCATGAAGAACTGCGAGGCCTCGAGCGTGACGGGGTCGACGGTGAGGTCCCCGCCGAAGAAGTAGGCGCCCGGGTTGTCGTGGCGCTGGTACCAGGCGTAGGGCGTGACCGTGGATTCCCCGAGCGGGATCCGCCAGCGCGCGTCGACGAAGGTGTCGTGGTACTGCAGGTCGAAGGTGTCGATCGACTTGCCGAGCGCGTCGTAGGGGCTGTCCGTTTCGTTGAACAGGAAGGTGTGGGCGTAGTCGACCTGGTGCAGCTGGAACGCAAAGTCTCCGATCGTGACCTTGGTGCCGACGTTGACGGCCTTTCGCGGGTCGGTGCCGACCACGTCCACCCGGTTCTTCGGCGTGAGCTCGAGGCCCTCGCCCGTCTGGCCGAACAGGCGGACGTACCCGGCGACCGAGGTGGGGACGACGCCTTGGGTGAGGCGCCCCCCCGCCGACGCGGTGAGGTCGCCCCGGGTCGTGGACCCGCCCATGACGCGGATCCTGGCGCCGTCGAGCTCGGCGGCCGAGAACGTCACGATGTTGACGACGCCCGTGAAGGCGTTGGTGCCGTAGATCGCGGAGCCCGGACCCTTGATGACCTCGATGCGGGAGACGTTCGAGATGGGGAGGAAGTCGTCGATGAACCCGTGGGTGTACACGCCCTCGTACCAGGGCACGCCGTCGACCAGCACCAGGAGCTTGTTGTTGTCGCTGCTGACGACGCCGCGGATCGCGGCCAGATCGCGGCCCTCCTCGCTGCGCCACACGTAGAACCCGGGCAGCGTGCGCAGGACGTCCGACACCTTGCGGTACTGCCGCTCCCGGATCTCGTCCGCAGTGACGAGAGTGACGATGGAGGGCGCCTTGCGGACCGTCTGGGCGTACCGGGAGGCGACGGTGACCAGCTCCTCCTCGAACCGGAACAGGTCGCCCTCGTCCGCTTCCTCGAAGGGGTTCACGGACTGGGCGTGTGCAGCGGCGAGGAGCGTCCACATGGGGCGCCACCATACTCCGAAGCGGGCCGGTGGTCAGGGCACGCTGCGGAGCTCGACCTGCAACACCACGTCGTCGCCCGCGGGGGCGAGCGGCGCGCGGTCTCCAGGCCCGAACGCCTCGCTCGCCGCGCCCCGGACGACCCTGCGGCCCCCGACGCGGAGCCCCGAGAGGGCACGCTCGAACAGGGCAGGCAGCGGGGCCCCCGGGGTCACCCGGTGCGGGTACCAGCGGGTGGACGAGCTGTCGATGGGGCGGTCGGGATCCGCGGTCGACCACAGGGTGTAGTCGACGGTGGCGGCCCGGGCGGGGTCCCAGGGGGCGCCGGCACCCACGCGCTCGTCTCCGAGGGTCGCGGGGATCCGGGTGGGCGGGGCCCACGCCTCCAGCAGCTCCACCTCCACCTGCAGGCCGACGCCAGGAGGGATTCGACCAGGAACACCGCTGCCGCCGAAGCCCGCGTCGGGTTCGAGCCACACCAACCGCACCCCACCAGGGCGCATCCCGACCAGCGCGGGCGAGAGCCCGACGGGCGCGCCCGGCTCGATCGGCCAGCGCACGGGTGCATCCTGTTCGAAGGTGCTCTCGAACAACGCGCCGTCCCCGCGCCACGACGTGATCTCGAGGAGGGCGATGTGGCCCGGGAACAGCGCGGGACCCACGCCCTCCGCGAGGTCCACCCACTCCACCCCCGGCTCCGGGCGCTCGGCGTGGGTCCAGTCGGCGACGGTGGGCCCGGGCGGGATGGCGCGGAGCGGTGGCGGGCGGGGCAGGGGACGGAACCTGGCGTCCGGCTTCGCCTCCTCCTCGCGGGGGGGATCCGGGGCCCGGGTGACCACGGACCCCACCGCTGCAGCCGCCAGGAGCCCTGCCACGAGCCACCAGCGGTTCGCCGTGGCACGCTGCACTAGCGCCGCAGACCGAACAGGTCGGCGAGCACCCAGAAGATCCCCGTACAGCTGACGGACCCGGTCCCGACGATG
>JBIKWC010000318.1:0-8501 GCA_044356535.1 Myxococcota bacterium | reverse complement strand
CCGTAGGCGGACACCACCGTCAGCACCACGTCCGGCACCACCGTGCGGAGCTCGTGCTCCAGGAGCCCCAACCGGTCCGCCGCCGCTGGCCGGAAGTTGTGCAAGACCACGTCGGGCGGGTCGCTCTCGAGGTGCGCCCGGAGTGCCGCCCGGCCGGTGCGGGTGGACAGGTCGAGCGGCATCATCCGCTTGCCCGGGTCGAAGATCGCGCGGAACGCCTCCACCCAGCCCTGCGTCTCGCGGGGGTCCACGACCTTGGTGACCTGGGCCCCCAGCGCCGCGAGGGTCCTGCCCGCGACGGGGCCCGCGATCACCCGGGTGAGGTCCAGGACCTTCACCCCGGCGAGCGGGGGCCCGAGCGGGGCGGTCGGGTCTGGCGTGGTGGGTTCCCAGGTGACCCCGTCGACCTCGACCGCAGCCCGCAGCGCGGGGATACCGCGGACGTGCGCCACACCCCCGGGGACCAGGGCGCCACCGAGCTCGACGAGCTGGCCGTCCGCGCGGGCCTGGGGGTGCTCGCTCCACGCGCCGGCCGTCCGACAGACCACGCCGCAGAGCCCCGCCGCCGCCAGCTCCTCCTCCCAGACGAGGCCGTCCTGGGCGCGCCACAACCCCGCCAACGCCGCCCGGAGCCGCAGCCCCTCGCGCACCGACCCCACCGACAGCGGATCGCGCAGCGTCTCCGTCGACAGCGCTGCACGCAGCTCCGCCGCGTGGGTGGGGTGCTGGGTCTGCAGGTGGTCCAGGAGCCGCCGCAGGTGCCGGGGGAGGCCGAGGTGGACGAACAGGTACACGCCGTCGCGGGCTGGGTACGCAGCGACGAAGGGCGAAGACGCCCACCGGAGCGGCGCCCACCGGGACGGGGGGCCGAGCCGCAGGGCCGCAGCGAGCTCGTGGGCCGACAACCCTGCTGCCAGCGGGTCCACGTCGATCGGGCGCCCGGGCTGGCCGCGCTCGACCGCCCACGCTGCCGCCGACGCTGCGATCGCCGCGTAGGCCGCACCCACCGTCCCTGCGACGGCGAGGCCGTGGTACCGCGGGCGTCCGAGCGGTGGGTCCCACGTCCCCGCGCGCAGCTCGAGCTCTCCCGGGCTGCACGGGGGCCCCGAGAACGTCACCCCCACGCGTCCGGGACCACCGAGCACCACGTCCGCCGCCACCCGGGCGCGCTCCACCCACTCGCCAGGCGCCGCCACCCGCTTGTTCCGGTCGTGGCGCGTGGGTCCCTCCGACCGCACCGCGACCACGTCGGCGCCGAGGTCGGCCAGGTACCGACCCGCGCGCGACACCACCTCCGGGCCCGGCAACTCGAGGACCCGCCACCCTGCAAAGCTCATCGCGGCTCCCCGGCCCGGGCGGGCCCCTCGACGTGAACGTCCCCCACGAACGCGGGGCGCACCCGGACCGAGCTGCGACGGACCATCGCGAGGCCGGCCAACACCACCCCGCCCAGCACCACCACCACCGCGATCGACGGTCGCACCGCGGCGGGCAGCGCCACGGCGCCGGCTGCGCCGAGGCCTCCGACCAGGAGGGCCAGGGACGTGAGCTCGGGCCGCGACACTCCCCGCGAGGCCCCGCGGACGACCCCCACGAGGACCAGCGCAGGCGCCGGAAGCACCGCCGCGACCAGCGAGGGCTCCATCACCAGCGCCGCCGCGGCCAGGCAGAGCGGCAACGCCCCGAGGTCCCGCCACCGCGCAGACACCGCTGCGAGCGCCGCCGCGAACGTGGCGGCGAGGGCGAGCAGCTGGGCGGCGGGCGGCGGGTGCATGCGGTTCGTCGTCGGGGTACGTGGGGCGTCCACTCCCGACGGAGAACCGCCGAATGGCCAGCGACGCCCGTTCCGAGCCCATCGCATCGTTCCACGCGCACCCCTCCACGTACAAGCACTGGAAGCTCTCCGTCGACGGGGCGGTCGCCTCCCTGGTGCTCGACATCCAGGAGCAGAACGGGCTCCGGCCGCACGATTACCTGCTCAAGCAGAACAGCTACGACCTGTCGGTCGACATCGAGCTCAACGACGCGATCGAGCGGCTCCGCTTCGAGCACCCCGAGGTGCGCTGCGTGGTGTTCGGCTCGGCCCAGCCCAAGGTGTTCTGCGCCGGCGCGAACATCCGGATGCTGGCCACGTCCACCCACGCCTTCAAGGTCAACTTCTGCCGGTACACCAACGAGACCCGCTGCGGCCTCGAAGACGCGTCGATGAACTCGGGCCTCAAGTCGATCGCCGCGCTCGCCGGCACCGCTGCTGGCGGCGGCTACGAGCTCGCCCTCGCGTGTGACGAGATCCTCCTCGTGGACGACGGCTCCTCCGCCGTGTCCCTCCCCGAGGTGCCTCTGCTCGGCGTCCTCCCCGGGACCGGCGGGCTCACGCGCCTCGTCGACAAGCGCAAGGTCCGGCGCGACCTCGCCGACCTGTTCTGCACCAAGGCCGAAGGCTTCCGCGCCCGCGACGCCGCGAAGTACCGCCTGATCGACGCCTCCGTGCCCCGGTCCCGGTGGGACACGCTCGTCGCCGAGCGCGCTGCTGCCCTCGCCGCCCGCGCGCCCGCCGCCACGAAGGGGATCCCCCTCGCGGACGTCACCTCCACCGTCGGCGACGACGGCGTGCGCCGCTGGAAGTACGTGGACCTCAAGCTCGACGTCGAGAACCGCGTCGCCGAGCTCGAGCTGCGCGGGCCCGACGCCGCAGCGCCCACGCTCGCCGAGCTGTACACCCAGGGCTCCGACGCATGGGTCATGCGCGCCTTCCGCGAGCTCGAGGACGCCCTGTTCCACCTCCGGTTCAACCACGAGACCGTGGGCCTCATCCTCGTCCGCACGAAGGGCGACGCTGCCCGGGTGCTCGCCCACGACGCCGTCGTGCTCGACAACGCCGACGACTGGCTGTGCCGCGAGATCCGCTTGCTCCAGGCCCGGATCCTGCGCCGCGTCGACAACACCGCGCGCTCGTTGTTCGCGTTCGTCGAGGCGGGCTCGTGTTTCGTGGGCTCGCTGTTCGAGCTCGTGCTCGCCGCCGACCGGTCCTACATGCTCTCGGGCGACGACAGCGTCACCGTGCGGGTCACCGCGGCGTCGGCCGGCGCGTACCCCATGTCCACCGGCATCAGCCGTCTGCAGGCGCGGTTCGCGGGTGAGCCCGCCCGCGCGACGGCCGCGTTGGCCACCGGGGGTGCCCCCCAGGACGGCGAAGCGGCGCTCGACCAGGGCTTGGTGACCCTCGCGCCCGACGACATCGACTGGGAGGACGAGGTCCGCATCGCGGTGGAGGAGCGGGTGTCGCTCTCGCCGGACGCGCTCACGGGCATGGAGCAGAACCTCCGCTTCGTCGGCGCCGAGAACTGCGACAGCAAGATCTTCGGCCGCCTGAGCGCCTGGCAGAACTGGATCTTCCAGCGCCCCAACGCCGTCGGAGACGATGGCGCGCTCACGCTGTACGGGAACCCCGTCCGCCCGAAGTTCGACTGGCGCCGGACCTGAAGCTCAGACGAGGATCATCCCCGAGGTGATCTCGAGCAGGGCGTCCTTCTCGGCCTCGGTCAGCCCATTGTGGCGCAGGTCGAGCGTGGCCAGCCACGGGAAGCCCTCGATGATCACGCGGGCGCCTGCGCCTCCGAGATCGTTCCCGCGGAGGTCGAGGTGGCGGAGCTCCGGCAGCTCGGCTTCGACCAGCGCCCGCGCCCCCGCTTCGGTGAGACCCTGCAGCGGGAGGCGGAGCGTGAGCAACCGCGGCATCGGGGCCCGGAACAGCGTGCGGATCGCGCCAGGGTCGAGCGCGGGGGAGTCGCCGGTGCCGTCCCAGAGGTCCATGGCGCCGTCGAGCGTGAGGGACTCGAGGGCCGGAAAGCCGGGCGTCGCCGCCAGGGCCTCCACGTCGGGGAGCCCCGGACCCATCCGGAGGGTGTTCGTCATTCGACCGACAGCTCCTCGTCGCCGGCGGCGGCGCCGTGTTGCCACACGAACGCGCTGTCTTCGGCGGTGCCGTTCACGAAGCCCGCGCGGACGGCAGCCGCAGCCACGCGATCGGTCACGGCGTCCGCCTGGCCCACGAGCGCCTCGCCCGTGATCGGCGGGGCCACGGCCACCGTGGGATCCTGCGTGTCCTGCGCGATCTTCGCCTGGGCGGCGGGGTCCAGGTACTTGTCGAAGCCCACCCGCACCGAGCTCACGATGGTGCCCACGTCCTTCGGGTCCGAGAGATCGAGCTGGCGGGTGGAGACCGCGTTGCCAGCGTTGCCTTCGATGGTGGTGAGGGTCTGGGTCTCGGGATCCCAGGTCTCGACCATCACGGTGTGGCTCTTCGAGTTGCCCCGGTAGTCGTTGCCGCTCCCGAGCACGAGGATGTCGCCCGGCTGGACCGAGTGGGTGCCCGTGAACGTGCCGGCGACCTTCGCCTTGTCTGCGTCGGTCTTGGCGCCCTTCAGGCCCTCCGTGAGGGCGCTCCACCGCTCCATGCCCACGTACTGCGCGCCGTGCTGCCCGGCGGCCACCCGTTCGGCGACCGGGGTCGCCTGCTGACCTCCGGCGGTCTCCCCGGACTCGGCCCAGGTGTTGAGCCGGTAGCCCGACCAGAACGGGCTGTTCGCCTCCTCCCCGGTCACCCCGGTGGGGGTCTGCAGGCCGACGGACTGGTGCATGGCGCCCGCGAAGCTCGTGCACCACTCGGCGCCTTTGCTGCGACCGTAGGTCTGCACCGTGTTCTGGTAGTGGCTCGGAAACGCGCCGCGGTTGCTGCCGCCGTTCTCCCAGCCGTTGCTGCCGCCCTTCCCGACTCCGCCTTCGTAGGCCCACCCGGCGAGGAACTCGTTGCGTGCAGCCTCGACGGCGAGCCGACCCATCGTGGCCGTCTTCTCGGTGGCGGTGACGTCGGTCCGCGCGAGGTACCGCTGGACCTCCATCGGGTCCGTGAGGTTGTCGCGCGCGAACCCGGCGACCGAGAGCGCGGCCGTCTGGCGGTCGCCGTCCTTCTTCGCGGTGGTGAGCGCGGTGAGCTGCGGATCGAGCCCGGTGCGCATCCGCTCGGCGAGGGCTGGCGCGGGGGCCTGCGACTGGGGCTGGGGCTGGGCCGCGGGGCGGGCCGGCGCGACGGTCTGGGTCGGCGCAGCGGTCTGGGTCGGTGGTGCCGCCTGGCGCGCAGGGGCGGGCGCAGCGGGGCGCACCTCCTCCTGGACGGCGGCGTTGGAACCGAAGTCCGGCGCCTCGCGCTGGCCGGCTCCTCCCCAACGGCGTTGCTGACGGATGGCCTGGCGGCGGCGGTTCGGCATGGGGGGGCTCCGCGGTGAGGGTCCGCGTCCCCATTGTTTCACGGCTGGGCAGAGCCCGGAACCAGCGCGTACAAGACCCAGGTGTCCCCGCCCCGAACCCGCTCCACCGGGCTCCCGGGCGGCAGCAGGTCGGGCGGCGCCACCACGTGGGTCGTGCCGGCCTGGGCCAGGAGCGGCCAGAGCCGCGGGGTCACCCGGGGGTGCGCGGCCCGCTTGATGGTCCAGTAGGACTTCGGGTAGTAGCTCGAGTATCCGTTGACCATGCGGCGCCCGTGGGCCACCTGCACCACCATCCGGTCCACCTCCGGGGTCCGGCTGCCGTCCTCGAACGGGAGGAACACGACCGCGCCGTCGTCGGGGACCTCGGCGAGGAGGGCGGCCACGAGCTCCGGATCGGGGTCGGGCGTCTCCTGGACGGGCATCGACTCGGGCCACGCGTTGAGCAGGCCGAGCCCCACCACCAGCGCGGGAAGCCACGGGGCCCGACGCGCCAGCTGGTCGAGGCCCAGCGCCGCGAGCACCGGCAACAACACCATCGCGAGCGCTGCAGCGCGGCGGGGCTCCCGGATTCGTTCGAGGCCGGGGAGGTACGCGCGGAGCAGCTCGAACGGCCGGAACCCGCCGAGCTCGATCGTGGGCAGGATCGACAGCACCACCGAGAGCACCACGAGCGCGGTGACGACGCGCACCTCGCGATCCTGGCGCCGCGCCCACACCCCCAGGGCGACACAGGCCAGCAACAGGGTGCCTGGGTACATGCCCCCGCGCGTCGCCGGCGGACCCGGGATCCACAAGCGGGCCGGGACCGGCGCTCCACCCCACATGCCCGCGAGCGAGGCGCCACCGGCTTCGGCGCGCTCCGCGGTGCGCTCCATCCCCTGCTCCGCGAGCACGAGCTGCTGCGGCACCAACACGGGCGCGAGCAGGAGGAACGCCACCACGCCGGCCCCGGCAGCAGCGCGCACCCGGGCGCGGTCGACGGGCGCCAGGAGCAACAACACCGGCGCCACCAGGGTCGTGAAGTACCCGTACTGCAGGCAGAGGAGCCACGTGAGCGCGAACGCGCCGCCCACCTCCAGCGCGGTGCGCACCGAAGGCGACCGGGCAGCGCGCAGCGCCGCGCCCACGAGCAACGCCATCCCGAACAGCGGCACCAGCGGCATCACCGCGAACCACTTCCACGTCATCGCGGACGCGATCACCCAGGCCCCGGCGAGCGAGGCGGGAACCTCGGACACCCCGAGCACCTTCGCCAGCCACCGCACGGAGAGGCCGTTCGCGACGAGGCTCCCGAGCACCACCACCGCATACGCCGTGGCGGGTGACGCCCCGAGCCAGAACAGCGGCGCGACGGCGAGCCCGAGCGGGATCGTCGGCTCCGAGTACCCGAAGGTGCCGATCGCCGGCGCGAAGATGGGGCCGTCCCACAGCCCCACGAACCCGTGGGTGGCGCGGTCCGCGACCCACCACAAAGCCCAGGTGCCCGCCGAGGCCGGGAGCGACGTGGGGTTGATGCCGTTGGGCAGCGCGTGGGTGGCCACGGTCGCGTACGGCCAGGTCCACGCCACCGCGAACGCGAGGTACACGAGCGCCACGGCGGCGGTGAGGGCGGGGTCGCGCCAGCGTGGTGCGGGGGTTGGAGCAGGCTCGTTCACCGGGCCCGCCTATCTGTCGAGGCGGACCCCCACCACCCGCGCGAAGACCGCGCGCACGGCCTCGCCGTCGAGACCCGACGCTCGTGCGCGGGCCGCCAGCCGGTCCAGCACCTGCGCTTCGCGGGCCGGGTCGCGCAAGGGCACGCCGTTCGCCTGCTTCCAGGCTGCGAGCGCGGCCACCCGCCCGGCGCGTTGGGCCAGGAGCGACAGGATCGCGTCGTCGAGCGCGTCCAGCTCGCGCCGCGCCTCCGCGAGAGGCTCGCTCACTGCAGCGTCCCCGAGGCGTCGAGGGTGCGCATCGTGCCCCGCGTCACGCCGAACTGCTCCCGGACGCGGATCCGCGCCAGCAGCTCCGAGGGGGTGAGCGCCCCCGCCAGCAACGCGCGCCAGGCGGTGAGGACCTCGCGGGTGGTGGCGGCGTCTTCCCACACGAACTCCACCCGCAGGCGCCGCACCCCGGCGGCCACGAGCTTCGGGGCGACGGACGCCGCACACTGGGCGCGCGCGTCGAACACCGTGTTGCGGCAGCCCACGTCGACGACCACGGGGTGGTCCAGCCCGTCGCGGTCGCGGAGGGCCAGGCGGTGGGCTTCGCAGGGCCGGCCACACGTGCGGAAGTCCTTCCCCGAGGCCGAGAGCTGGTGCGCGTACACGCAGTGTTCGGTGTGGAAGGTGGGCACGTGGTGGTGCACGACCACCGTGACCAGCGCGGGCGGCACGGCCGACAACAACGCGAACAGCTGTCGCTCGTCGAGGTCGTGGGCCGCGGTCACCGTGCTGCAGCCGATCGCCAGGAGGTGGCGCGCCGTGACCGCGTTCGTGACGTTCAGTCCGAAGTCTCCGTGCACCACCGGACGCTCGCCGGGCGCCATCCCCGCGAAGGTCTCGAGGCCACCCCAGTGACGCACGAGCACCGCGTCGGGGCGCAGGCGGCGCAGGTGGTCGTCGACGCCGGCCTCCCCGGGCTTCTGGATCCGGGTGGTGGCGACGGTGACCTGCAGCCCGCGCTCCTTCGCCCAGGTCACGGCCTGGCCGAGGCCCACGCGCTCCATGAAGTCGAGCTCGACCTCCGGGAAGCCCAGCGCGTGCACCACCTCGAGCTGCGCCTGGGTGCGGCACAGGGGCACGATGCGCGCGGGGCCTCCGGCTGCCTCGGGCAGCGCCACCGCGTTCGCCTCGGCGTGGACGCGGTCGGAGGCGCTCCCCTCGAGGACCACGTGCCGGAACGACGCCAGCCAGCAGGCCTCCAGCTCGGCCACCAGCGCGCGGCGCAGCTCCTTGAGCGCGGTCGGCGCCACGTGGAGGCCCGGCGCCAGCCCGGTCAGCTCGACCGCGCCCGCGTGGAACGGCGTCCCCCCGAAGGCGAGGAGCTTGTCGCGGAGCAGCACCTCGTCGAGCCCCGCGCCGCGCGCCGGCTGGAGGAGCGCAGCGGTCTGGCCCGTCACTGCGACGCCCCCGACGCGGAACGTGGCCACGAGGGGCTCGCCGGCCGCTCCCGACACCGTGGTGTCCACCGCCGTCCGGCCGACGGGCGCGGGCGCTGCGTCGAGCTCCTTCTGGACCCGGGGGTCGGAGCTCA
>JBIKWC010000317.1:0-8523 GCA_044356535.1 Myxococcota bacterium | reverse complement strand
CTTGAGGTGGGAGAGGCCTCGGGTGAAGATTCAGTTGTCGGAGGCACTCATGAGGCACCTCGTCGCTGCAGCTCTCGTCGCTACCCTCGCCGGCTGCCAGCAGGACTCGTCGGAAGTCCAGCCGCTCGAGCCCCTTGCCCTGCGGGATCAGCTGATCCGGCTCTCGATGGACCTCCGCGGCGTCAGGCCGACCGAGGCCGAGCTGTTCACGTTCGAGAACGCCGACTCGGTGGCGGTCGCGGACATCTACACCAACGCCGCCGAAGAGTGGATCGAGGACCCGCGCTTCATCGGTCGCGCGAAGGAGATCTTCAACCAGCGCTTCCTGTTCCGCACCGGCGACGTCTACTTCGACACGGCGGACATCGACGGCCTCGAGGGGATCGACGAGCGCGTGATGGCGGAGGTCATCGCGAACGAGCCGATGAACCTCCTCCAGTACACGATCGACAACGACCTCCCCTACAGCACGCTCGTGACCGCTCCGTTCACGATGGCCAACGAGGAGCTCGCGCTGTACTGGGGCATCGACTACCCGTCCGACGCCGAAGGCGCCTGGGTCCCGTCGCAGTACACCGACGGGCGTCCGCACGCCGGCATGCTCACGATGTCGACCACCTGGCAGCGGTACCCGTCGATGGGTGGCAACGCGAACCGCCACCGCGCGAACGCCGTCTCCAAGATGTTCCTCTGCGACGACTACCTCTCCCGCCCCATCGTGCTCAACCGCGCCGCGGTCGACCAGCTCACGATCGATCCGGAGAACGCGATCAACCAGAACTCGGGCTGCCAGAGCTGCCACGCGTCGCTCGACCCGATCGCCGCCAACTTCTTCGGGTTCTTCAACTACGACGCCGAAGACGGGATCGAGTCCTCTCACTACCGCCCGGAGAACGAGGAGGAGTGGCGGTACTACAGCGGCAAGGAGCCCGCGTACTACGGTCGCCCCACGGGCAACATCCCCGAGTTCGGGGAGTCCCTCGCCGCCGATACCCGCTTCGCCGACTGCGCCGTGCAGACGGTGTGGGAGGGCCTGACGCAGCGCGAGTACGTCGACGCCGACTGGCCCGAGGTCGAGCCCCACGAGGTCACCTTCCTCGAAGCGGACATGAACGTGAAGGAGCTCTTCCTCTCGATCGTGAACTCGGACGCCTACAAGGCGGGCGGCGCTCGGAGCCCCGAGCTCGAGGAGCGCCTCGCCGGCCAGAAGGTCGTGTCGCCCGAGCAGCTCTCGTCGCTCGTGCAGGACGTGACCGGGTACACCTGGTACTTCGACGGCCGCGACGGCCTCCGCGACAACGCCATGGGCCTGCCGGTCCTGGCCGGAGGCATCGACGGCCGCTTCGTGACCGAGCGCCAGTACACGCCCACCGTCGGTCTCTCCTACGTCCAGGAGCGGCTCGCGACCTCGGCCGCGTACTACGTCGCCCAGCACGACCTCGACCCCGCGCGCGAGGAGGAGGCCAAGCTCCTCCTGTACGTGACCATCCAGGACACGCCGGACAGCAACCCGGCCGCGTTCGACCAGCAGGTGCGCCACTTGTACACCTCGGTCACCGGCCACCCGCTGGCGCCCGAAGCGAAGGAGCCCGAGCAGCTCATCGCCATGTGGCGCTACCTGTACTCGGTCGAGGCGTCTCCCACGTCGGCGTGGGCCGGCGTGCTGAGCGCGGTGCTCCGCGACCCCCAGGTCCTCTTCTACTGAGCGCCCGAACCCGGGGATCCACGCGGATCCCCAGCCGGTTGCTCTCTCACGGACAGATCCTCTTCCAGACTTTGACCCTCACGAGGACGGTGCGGCCATGTTGACCCCTGATTCCAAGAGCAGAATCGCACGTCAGAATCGCCGGGAGATCTCGCGGCGCGCCTTCCTCGGCGGCGCAGCGGCCCTCGCCGGAACCGCCGGGCTCTGGTACCCGAAGAAGGCGTTCGCAGCGCCTCCGGAGCGGAAGTTCCTGTTCTTCTACGCGAGTGGCGGCTGGGACACCACCACCATCCTCGACCCCCACTACGGACCCGACGGCGCCTCGCCCGTCCCGAACGTGGACATGGACGTGGACTCCTTCCTCGGGAAGGCCGGGAACATGCACTACACGTCCGGACCCGACCGCCTGGAGGTCGACGACTACTTCCGCAACTGGCACAACTACTCGGCCATCATCAACGGCATCGACGCCCACTCCGTGGGCCACGACTCCGGCATGCAGATGATGATGACCGGCACGAGCGCCTCGTCCTACTCCGACTGGCCGACGATCCTCGCGTCCCACGGCCAGCTCGAGTACCCCCTGCCGCACATCGTGTTCTCCGGGCCTTCGTTCCCGGGCACCAACGGCTCGGCGGTCGTGCGCGCCGGCGGCGGGACCCTGTTGTCCCTCATCGACGGCTCCATCAACGGGATGTCGGACGCCGCGTCGCCGACGATGATGCCGCCCGCGGACGACATGGTCGATCAGTTCGTCTACAACCGCGTCGTCGACTTCGCCAAGCAGCAGCGCGGCCTGGCCCGCTCCCGGGCCGACGGCCTCGTCGCCAACATCGAGCGCGGCATGGAGCTCGAGGGCCGCAAGTTCGAGGCAGGCCTCGACGACCTCGGCAACACCCTGCTCGACAGCATGGTCAAGGCGTCGGAGATGTTCCGGCTCGGGCTGTCGCGGTGCGCGATGATCGGCATCCCCGGTGGGTACGACACGCACGCCGGCAACAACATGCAGGCGCCGCAGCAGGTGGCGTTCTACGCAGCGCTCAACGAGCTGTTCGAGCACATGGCGAACACGCCGGGCCACACCGCCAACCGCCTCCTAGACGAGGTCGTGGTCGTGGCGCTCTCCGAGTTCGGACGCACCCCGAAGCTCAACGGCGGCATGGGCAAGGACCACTGGCCCTACAACTCGATGTTCGTGGCCGGCGCCGGCGTCAACGGCAACAACAACTTCGGGAAGACCGACGACAGCCTGATCGCCATGCCGATCGACCTGAAGACGGGCAAGGAGTCCCCCGGCGGCGTCATGCTCGGCTGCGAACACGTCGGACTCGGGCTGCTGCGGCTCGGCGGCCTGGATCCCTCCCGCTTCCTGCCCGGCGTGGACACCCTCAGCGCGCTCGTCCGCGGCGCCTGAGCCGGGCGCGCTCGCGTCGCGCGGTCGGGTCGCGGTACAATCCACCCCAGGGGGCTCCGTTGCGAAAGTTGTGGTGGGTCGCGTTGGCGTCGTCGCTGTCCTGCGACGACCATCTCCTCGGAGACGCCGCTCCGGTGGGGATCAGCTGTCTGCGCGACCCCCCGCTCACGTACGAGAACTTCGGTGGGCCGCTGATGGATCGGCACTGCAACTCGTGCCACTCGGTGTACAGCCGCGAGGGCCAGCGCGCGGGAGCGCCTCCGGACGTCAACTTCGACCACTGGGAGGACGTGTTGGGCTGGGCCGACCGGATCTACGCCCGGACCGTCGAAGACGAGAACATGCCGCCGGCCGGAGGGATGGTCTCCAGCGAGCGAGAGCTCGTCGGTGAATGGATGCGCTGCGAGGTGTTTCCGGCGCTCGGCGTGTTCGACGAAGGGACCACCACGACCGAGGAGGGTGGCACATGACCCCCAGCCCGCGGCTTCTCGCGATCTCGCTGCCTCTCCTGCTCGCGGCGTGTGGTCGCGACATCGGCTTCGTGGAGGCGGAGAAGCCTCCGGTCGCCGAGCCCCCCGGCAAAGACGACGATCCAGAGGGAGAGCCCCCGGATTGGAACACCTGCCTGCAGGGCTGGCGCGGGAAGTACAGCAACCTGCCTGCTGGCCACCGCTACGTCACGCCGCGCCTCGCCGACGAGCCCATGCCGACCGACCCCCTCGTGCTCAACCTCTGGGACGAGCCCGAGTACGAGGAGTTCGCTGGCTCCATCGACTGGGGCGAGAACTGGTGGCCGGTCGACGAGGGCCTCGAAGACGACCCGATGTACTTCGCGGTGTACTACCAGGCGTGGATTCGCGCGTTCTCGGGCACCACGTTGTCGCTCCTGCTCGGCTCGAGCGACGACGCCTGGGTCTACATCGACGGGGAGCCGGTCGCGAGCCTCCCCGGCATCCACGAGGCCGAGCTCACGCGGTTCGACGTGGGGCTGGGAGCGGGTCAGTACCCCATCGAGGTGTACTACGTACACCGGGCCTCTCCGGTCTCGGCGCTGAACTTCCGCGTCCTCGGCGGCGACGTGAAGATCTGCTACCCGGCGTGGGAAGACGACCCCGAGACCCCCTGACGCGGTAACCGCGCCGTAACTCCCCGGGCCGGGTCGTGCGGTACGGTATCGACAGCTGAGGCTCTCCTCACGGAGGCCGACTGGCAGCAGCCGCCACGAGTTGTTCCCCCCTTCTACGCTCGTGGCGGCGCTGTCGGCAGCTTCCCGGTTCGTCCGGGGCGCCAGCAAGGCCGTGTCGGTACTCCCGGCACGGCCTTCGTCGTTTGGGTCGCCAGCGGCCCAGCGGCTGGGGCTACGGGGCGAGACCCCGCCAGGGCAACACGTACCCTTCTTCGTCGGGGAGGGGCACGGCGCCCCGCTCGAACAGGAACGAGAAGTCGATGCAGATCGTCTGCCCCTCTTGCTCCACGCCCTGGATGTAGAGTTTCCCGCACCCGTCGCAGACCGACAGCGGGTCGTTGGGGAAGTCGATGTCGACGATGTCCTCTTCGAAGCGCGGGAGGAACACCACGTCGTACCAGTACGCGTTGGAGTCCCGCAGCCCGATCCAGCCGAGCGGCTCGAGGGTGCAGGTGTCGGGCCCGGCCCCGAGCGGCCCTTGCAGCTCGAAGTCGACCCCGATCGAATCGAACCGGTCGAGGAACACCTCGGAGAACATGTAGACGTCGCCGCGGGCCTCGAAGTTGTCGACGTCACCGCCGGTGAGCGTCATCGTGAGCTCGGTGCGATACCCGTCGGGCGTGGTCGTACCCTGGAACACGTCGCGGCCGGTCACCGTGGCGTCGACCTGCGAGGAGTACACGTAGCGCTCGTACCCGTACGCCTCGACCCGGTACAAGCTGTCCGAGGCGATCCCGTCGAACTCGAACAGCGTGAGGGGCGCGCCGTCCTCGTCCTCCCGGTCGATGGTGGCGTTGCCCTCCATCGTGCGGGTGCCCTGGGTGGTGCGGCCCTCGTACGTGGCCGGATCGCCGTCGGCCGACAGGTTCGTGTCCCACCAGATCCAGCCGTCGATGGCTTCGCCAGCGGTGTTGACGCAGTCGTCGTTCCAGGCGACCCCGTCCTCGCGGCTCACGAGCACGCCACCCGAGGTGAACGGCTCGGTCCAGAAGTCCGGACACCCGGGGGACCCGCGGTCGAGCGTGGCGGCGTGACCGATCCACGGCTGCTGCGTCGTCACGGTGACCATGCGGCGCACCGCTTCCTCGAACGCGCTCTCGAAATCGATCGTGTCGATGTCGTCGGGCAGCGGGAAGGGGGTCGTCGAGGGGGTCGTGCCGGTATCGGTGACGCTGTCCGTGGCGTTGTCGGAGTTGCCGTCCTTCTGACAGCCTACCCACAGCGCGAAGAGGGGTGCGGTGACCATGTCAGTCCGCCGAGTCGGGGAGCTCGATGCCGAGCTGGGCCGTCCACTCGAAGTCCACCACCTGGCCCGTGCGGTCCGCGTCGTACCAGGGCAGCCACACACCGGAACCGTAGTAGTCGAACAGGAGCTTCTGCGCCCCGTTCTCGTACCCGAGGTGGCGCACGGCGCCGTCGAGGGGAACGTCGGGATCGTGGCAGGCCGAGGGGTCACCCGAGACCACGTAGTGCTCGACGGCCATCACGAAGTCGCACCCGGGGCAGTCGTGAGGAGTGACCTCGGTGCCGGTGAGCGTGTACTCCACGTTGCACTCGTACACGGGCTCGGCGGTGTCGAGGGCGTCGACGAACTCGCGGACACGCAGCGTGCCGCTCACCGAGCCCCACGGCGCGGACGCGTTGCCCAGGTTCCACAGCCCGACCTGCGTGAGGATGACATAGTGGTCGGGCGTGAGGTCGGGGATGACCTCCGGCGCGGTGTCCTCCGGCAACGCGAACGAGTCGAGCGGCAGGATCTGGGGTTCACCGGTGTCGGTGTCGACGGTGGGGGGGGTCGTGCCCGGAGGCTCGTCCCCGTTGCAGCCGAGGGCGGCGAGGGCCAGGAGCACGCACGGACGCTTCACGGTCACTCCTCGGGCAGGTGGCGGAGCGTGTAGATGTACGACTCGAGGGCCGGGGAAGGCAAGTTGTCGCGCACGGCGTCGAAGTTCGGGGAGACCTCCCGCTCCCAATTCGCGTCGGCTGCGTCCAGCGTCGCGAGGTCCACGTTGCGCGAGAACAGGGTGCCGATGCCGTCGCAGGTCTGGTTCTCGATGCGCTCGAACGGGAACGCGTTCGACTGCGCCGTGTTTTCGTCGACGGCGTAGATCGGGAGGAAGTAGATGTCGAACCAGAAGCCTTCGTTGCCGCGCAGCCCGAGGAAGCCCACGGGCTCCTCCGTGCAGTCCGGCGCAAAGGTGAGGTCGAACCGCACGGACGTGAACCGCGGCGAGTCCTTCTCCCAGCTCGTGATGCCCTCGAGCTCGGGCTCGTTCCCAGAGCGCGTGTCGCGGGGGCCGAAGCCGTCGAACGCCTCGACCGAGCCGGAGAAGTGCATGGTGCCGTCGGCCGCCCACTCGGCCAGGAACCCGCCGTTGTCGCTCGCCGTGTTGTTCTGGGCGCGGAGGCCCTTTCCGAGGCCCGACAACGAGCCCGTGATGGAGCCGGCGAAGCTCGAGGCGTAGGTGCCGGTCTCGGGGTCGAACGTGTCGCTCGCCTCGCCGTCGAACGCCCAGAGGACATCGTTGCCCGCGCGGACCTCGGCGTCGGCGATCAGCGTGCGGTTGGCGGTGCCCTCCGCCTCGGGATCGGAGAGCTCCGAGGTCCAATGTGCGAACCCGTCGAACTCCGTGCCGTCCGTGGCGGTGCAGTCGGCCAGCCACGACAGGCCGTTGTCGTCTTCGTCGAGCTCGAGCTCCACGAGGTTCTCGGGCAGCGGCCCCGTCCACACCTGCGGGCAACCGACCGAGCCGCGGCTCATGGTGGCCAGGTGCCCGACGAAGGCGCTCTGCGTGGTGACGATGCCGGCCAGGGCCAGGGCGTCCTCCACAGCGCGCCGCATGTCGATCTCGGTGAGGTCCGACGGTGGCGCAGGCGCCGGATCCGGCTCGCGGATGGCGCCGATCTGCGAACCACCCGGCGGCTCGGTGTTGCATCCCACCAGCACCACCAGCACTGCGAGCGCCCGAGTTCCCCACATGTTCCCTCCCGTACCCCTTCATCATCGCGCGCCCGCAGAGGAGACACAAGCCCGGGGGGTCCCGTTCCTGCACGTTCGGGCTCCCGGGATTTCACCGTCTGGTGCAGAATCGAGAGGGTCAGGGGGGTGGTGGTGGAGGTCGTGGCTCGGCAACTGCTGCGCGCCATTCGCGGAAAGCGAAGCCAGGAGGCGTTTTCTCGCCGACTCGGATACACTTCCAACCCCGTGGCGGACTGGGAGGCGGGGCGCCGGTTCCCCACCGCCGCCGAGACGTTGCGCGCCGCGCGCCTTGCCGGGATCGACGTGCGCGGGACGATCGCGCGGTTCACCCCGGCGGAGGCGGCCGAGATCGGCGAGGCGGACGACGAAGCCGTGGCTGCGTGGCTCCGCGCCTTGCGGGGCAACACTGCGCTCAAGGACCTCGCCGCGCGGACCGGTGAGTCGCGGTACGCGATCTCCCGGTGGCTCGAGGGACGCACCCGCCCGCGGCTCCCCGAGTTCCTGTCGCTCCTCGGCGCGCTCACCGATCGGCTCTCGGACTTCGTCGCCGAGCTGGTCCCGATCGAGGAGGTCCCGACCCTGCTCGCCGTCCACCGCCAGCGCCACGCGAGCCGTCGCCTGGCGTTCGACGAGCCCTGGGTGGCGGCGATCCTCGTGTTGATCGAGACCACCGAGTACCAGGCGCTCCCGCGCCACGCGCCCGGCTGGCTGGCCGAGCGCCTCGAGATCCCCGTGGAGGTCGAGGAGCGTTGCCTGCAGCGCCTCACCGAGGCGGGGATCGCGGTGCAGCAGGTCGACCGGCCGTACCGCATCGCCGACACCCTCACCATCGACGCCCGCGCCGAGCCCGAAGGCATGAAGCGCCTCAAGGCGCACTGGGCGTCGCTCGGGCACCTCCGCGCCACGGCACCGCACCCCGGCGACCTCGTCAGCTACAACGTGATCGCGGTGAGTCGCAGCGACCTGGACCGGATCCGGGAGGCGCATGTCCGGTACTTCCTGGAGGTGCGGTCGATCGTGGCGAACTCCCAGCCGGAGGTGGCTGCGTTGGTGAACGTCCAGCTCCTCACGTGGGACACCCCGAGCTGATTGATCCTCGCTCGCGCTTCGCAAGAGCGAAGCTCAATCTTCGTGTCTGTCGTGTGGGTCAGGGGCGCCGCCCCCGACACCCCCGCGGAACGCCAGTCCCCCGCACCCCCAGGGGCGGGGGGGGGCCCCCCCGGCCCCCCCCCCCCCCC
>JBIKWC010000061.1:0-31485 GCA_044356535.1 Myxococcota bacterium | reverse complement strand
CCACGAACAACGCCACCCCGAGCCCGAAGCGCGGATCGGCGAACCAGTCCGGCGGGTACCGACCGAGGTGGCTGATCCAGCGCGCGTTGAGGTAGCTGTTCACCGCGTTGAAGCACAGGCCCGGGCCCACGATCGTCCACGGCATCCGGTGGGCGCTGCGGGCGACGCGGAGCGGGAACACGAACGCCCGGTGGACGTAGTGGACGAGCCACAGGGCCGCGAGCGACGCCGGCGCCGCCAGGTGCGGCGGGTCACCGGCCGCGAACACCGCGGCGAACACCACCACGCTCGGGCTCTCCATCACGATCCATCCGGTCCGGGCGCTGGTCGTGGGTCCCCATCCGCCCCGACCGTGGCGTCCGTAGGGCGCGGTCACGAACTGGAGCGCGCAGAACACCGCGACCGAGGCCAGAAGGACGCCCCGAACCAGTGCCCGATGCACGTCCGCCTCGCTCCCTTCCATCCGGCCCGCTCCGCGCCGCGGGCATACCCCCGGTGTCGACCGCGGAGGGTACCCGGTCCCGGGGGAGGGGACAGGTAGGAGGGGACAGGTAGGATAAGGGCCTCCGCCATGGTCCCGCTGCATCGCCGGCTTCCCTGGGCATGGGCTGGAGGGTAGCACGAGTCGTGCGGTCGGGGCGGCGTTGACGCCCGCCCGGTGGAAACGCGGCGTTGGTTGGTTGGGCTCCTCCGGCTCCCGTCGTCGACGCCACCCCAGGGCACACCCCTCCCTGGAGCACGCCGTGGGCCCCGGGCAACGTCAGGCCGCCACGGGCGGACCTCGTGCGCTCCACAGCCGCGGCGTCGCCGAGGGGCTCCGAAGGACTCCCCCGCCGACGCGGACACCGACACCGACACCGACGCCGACACCGACGCCGACGCGGACACCGACGCCGACGCCGACGCCGACGCGGACAGCGACACGGACCCCGAGCTCCCGACCGCCGAGACCGGCCACACCGGCGCTCCCCCCGCGACCGGGGTCGGCGGGTGCGCGGTGGACCGGTGGGATCCGGCGGACTTCGCCACGGTGATCGACGTGGGCCCGGGCCACGCGGCGGCCACGCCGTCCGACGTGCCGTGGGAGTCGCTCACCGCCGACACGCTGGTCCGCATCCACGGGAACGGCGGTGTGTACCGCGACAAGTGGGCGATCGACGCGGCGGGCACCGAGGCCGATCCGATCGTGGTCATCGGGGTGTGCGACCCCGTCACCGGCGCGCTCCCGGTGATCGACGCCGACGGGGCGACGAGCCGCCCGGCGCTCGACTTCTGGTCCGAGACGCGCGGGCTCGTGAAGATCGGCGGCACGAACACCGGCTCCGGCGTGGTCCCCGCGTGGGTGTACCTTGAGGACCTCGTGTTGCAGGGCGCCCGCGAGCCGCGCCCGTTCACCGACGAGTCGGGGGCGGCCGCGACCTACGACGACAACGCCGCCGCCGTGTTCGTCGAGGAGGGCGAGCACGTCACGATCCGCGGCTGCACGCTCACCGACTCGGGCAACGGGCTGTTCGTCGCCCACGAGGCCCGCGACGTGCGGGTCGTGGCGAACCACCTGCACGGGAACGGGAACCCGTCGTCGTTCTACGAGCACAACGCCTACACCGAGGCCCTCGGCATCACCTACGAATACAACCGGTTCGGCCCGCTCTGCGCCGGCTGCGGGGGGAACAACCTCAAGGACCGCTCGGCCGGGACCGTGATCCGGTACAACTGGATCGAGGGCGGGAACCGCCAGCTCGACCTCGTGGACGCAGGCGACGCCGCGCTCCGCGCCGACCCCTCCTACGCCGACACCCACGTCTACGGGAACGTGCTCGTCGAGCCGGACGGCGACGGCAACTCGCAGCTCGTCCACTACGGGGGAGACTCGGGGACCGAGAGCCGGTACCGCGGCGGGACCTTGTGGTTCTTCCACAACACCGTCGTGTCCGTCCTTCCCAGGTGATCCGAGGCGGTTCCGGCCGCGACGGGCGCGGCCTCCCGGCGGGCTGCTCGGCCGGTCGAGGTTGCAGGCGGAGTTCTGGCCGCCCGGGCGCGGGTGGGACACCTGGGGCACCGCTGTCCCACGGCTGGTGGCGGCGGGCCGCGGGACGGTACCGTCTCGTCACCGCGCGGCGCTGTGGACCGGCGCGGATCGTCTTCTGTGGCGCGACCGTATCGGGTGTCCCCTCTGGGCCCCGGACCTGCTCTCCCCACCGGCCTCGGGTCGGAGGGCGGAGCCGTGCCCGGCCGGATCCCGGCCACCGGAGACCACCATGCGCCACCTCGCGCCGTTCGCCGTCGTCATCGCCAGCGCCTGCACCACCTACCTCGCGCCGGACCAGGGCGAAGGGGCCGGCAACCGCGTCGAGCAGGGGATCGTCGGCGGCTCCGACGCCCCCGCGGGGCGGTACCGCTACCAGGTGTCGCTGCAGACCCGGTGGGGTGATCACTTCTGTGGCGGATCCCTCGTGGCCGACGGCTGGGTGCTCACCGCGGCGCACTGCGTGGTGGGCGAGCGTCCGTCCGACCTGCGGGTCGAGGCCGACATCACCCGCCTGTCGCAGTCCGGGGCGGCGTTCGACGTGTCGCGGATCCTGGTCCACCCGTCGTACGACGCGCGGAGCAGCAACAACGACGTGGCGCTGCTCCAACTCTCGCGGTCGACGGGCGCCGTCCCGCCGATCGCGCTCATGACCACCGCCGCCGAGCCCGGACTCGCGGCCACCGGTACGCCGCTCACGGTGACCGGCTGGGGCACGCTGTCGTCCGGCGGCTCGATGCCCGACCGACTGCAGCAGGTCGACGTGTCGATCGTGTCGCGGACGAGCTGCCAGTCGGCGTACGCCGGGGAGACCATCACGAGCGGCATGTTCTGTGCCGGATCTCCGGGCCGCGACTCCTGCCAGGGCGACTCCGGGGGGCCCGCGGTCGTGGATGGGGGCGACGAGCCGGTCCTCACCGGCGTCGTGAGCTGGGGCTACGGCTGCGCCGACGCGCGGTACCCCGGGGTGTACGCGCGCGTCGCGAACTACCGCGACTGGATCGCCGGGAACGTGCCCGGCGTGCGGTTCGTCGGCGACGCGGGGGGTGGCACCCAGCCCCCGCCGGACGGAGACGACCACGGCGACACGCCCGCGGACGCGACCCTCGTCACGGGGGAGGGGACGATCACCGCGCAGGGGGTCCTCGACGCCGGCGACCGCGACGTGTTCCGGCTCGACCTCGGCGCGGGCGGCCGGGTCACCGCCGTGACCTCCGGGTCGGTCGACACCTACGGCACCCTGTCGGCGTCCACCGGAGCGGTGATCGCGCGCGACGACGACAGCGGCGCCGGCAACAACTTCTCGCTCGCCGCCGACGCGAGCGGGACGGTGTACCTCGAGGTGCGCGGCTACGACGCGCGCGCGGTCGGGCCGTACACCCTCACCCTGACCGTGCCGGCGGACACAGCCGAGCCCGACGCGGACTTCGTGCTCGATCTGCGGACCACGACCGCGGCGCGGGTGGCGATCACCGACCGCCTCGACGCCGGCGTCCGCGACACGTACACGGTCGAGGTGCTGTCGCCGGGCGCGGCGACGCTGTCGGCCGGGACCACGAGCGGCATCGACACGTTCGGCACGCTGCTCTCCGAGACCGGCGCGGTCCTCGCCTCGGACGACGACAGCGGCCCGTCGCTCGACTTCTCGCTGTCGCGCGCGGTGTCGCCGGGCCGGTACCTGCTCGAGGTGCGCGGCTACGACGCGTCGGCCGCGGGGCAGTACGACCTGTCGGTCTCGGCGACGCGCTGAGGCCCACGGGAGGGGTTGCGGGGTCCCCACCGCCGGGGCACGGGGAGGGATGCCCAGGCTCACTCTGGTCGTCCGCGGCCGGTTCCAGCCCCTCGACGTGCCCCTCCGGCGGGATGGTCCGAACGTGTGGACCGTGCTGCTCCCCAAGGCCCACCCGATCCACGCACAGTCTCGCCGCGCGCCCACCCTCGACGGCTGGGACGGGGCGATCTTCGCGCTCGACGGCATCGAGGTGGATCCGGCGATCGGCTCCGGCGAGACGGCGACCGCGCTCGAGCTCACCCTGCTCGCGCGCTGACCTTCACCCGCCCGTCGACAGCGGCACCAGGATCTCGTTGCGCCGCAGCGGGGGCGGCGTCCAGGGCGGGTCGTACTGCGCGACCGTCGAGGGCCCGGCCCCGAGCCCGGCGTCGCGGAGGGCCGCGAGGAGGGCCTCCTGCTCCCGGGCCACCCGGTCCTCGGTCGCCCAGCCGCCGAACGGCCGCGCGGCGACCCGGAGGCCGTCCACCGGGACGAGCTCCACCCGGGGGTCGAGCGGCGTGGGCAGGGTGTCGAGGCGGAACGACGACGGCATCGTGAACGCGACGATCCAGGCGTCCTCTCCGGCCGAGGTCGCCGCCACGGGCGCGGTCATCGCGATCTTCTGTCCGGGCGCCCGCCGGGCGGTCGTCGCGAGCGCGCCCTGCGGGGCGTTGCCGCCGAAGATGTAGCCGGCGAGCACCCGGAACCCGTCGCTCACCGCGGCGTCCCACGGCCCCTGCACGGTGACCCGGGCCTCGATCGTCGGGGCGTACCGGCGGACCTCCCACCCCTCGTGGGTGGACTCGACGGTGTACGCGGGCTCCTCCACGGTCCCTCCACGGGCGACCGAGGCGACGAGCCCGAGGGCGCCGGTCAGGACGGCGGCGGCGGCGGCGACGACGGGGCGAACGGCCATGGGGCCTCCCGAGGACGTCGTATGCATCGCGGGGCGGGTCTGGGGGAGCGCCTCGCCGGCGGCAGGGAGTGCCGCTTCGGCAGGTGTGCGCCCAGGAGTCGGCGGCGCTGCACGGTTCTGCTGCAGGGTCGGCGGGAGACCCGGGCGTAGCCTCGAATCGGGAGGCGACATGTCGCGCGTCGTGATCACCGGGGCGTCGGGTCATCTGGGCACCGCCCTCGTCCGGGCGGCGGTGCGCGCCGGCCACGAGGTCCGGGCGCTGGTCCGCGCGGGGTCGGACCTGCGGGGGCTCGAGGGCGTCCGCGCGGAGCGGGTGGTGGGCGACCTGCTCGACCCGCGGAGCCTCGAGGCCGCGTTCGCGGGGTGCGAGGTCGTGCTGCACGCGGCCGCCGTGCACCGGAACTGGGCGCCGGACGAGGCGACGATCCTCGCGCCCGCGATCGAGGGCACGGAGCACGTCCTCCGGGCCGCGAAGGCCGCCGGGGTGCGGCGGGTGGTGCTCGTCAGCTCGAACGCCGCGGTGGGCTACGGAGCGGTCGGTCGGCCGCCGCTCGACGAGACCTCGTGGAACGAGCACCCGACCGCGCCGTACATCCGCGCCAAGACGCTGTCGGAGCGCCGGGGGCTCGCGCTCGGCGCCGAGCTCGGGCTCGAGGTCGTGTCGGTGTGCCCGTGCGGGATCGTGGGCCCGTACGACCGGCGCCCCACGCCCACCACCCGCGCGGTCCTCGGGATGGCGACCGGCGGCCCGTCGGTCCTCGACCTCTCCGTCACCGACGTGCGCGACGTGGCCGACGGCGTGCTGCTCGCCGCCGCGAAGGGCCGGCCCGGGGAGCGGTACCTCCTCGCGGGCGAGAACTGCACGAAGGAGCGCGTGGCGGAGCTGGTGACCGCGGTGACCGGCCAGCCGTGCAAGGCGATGGCGGTGCCGCGGCCGATGTTGTGGCTCCTGGCCGCGTTCGGCGAGCTCCGCGCCCGCCTCGGGGGCCCGGACCCGGACCTCAGCCGGGCCGAGGTCGCGGACGTGGGCGGCCGCCACCTGCTGTACGACGCGACGAAGGCCCGCACCGAGCTCGGCTTCCGCCCGCGCCCGGCCGAGGAGGCGCTCCGCGACACCTACGCCTGGCTCGCGCACGCGGGGCTCCTGACGGGCGCGGTGGGCGAGTCCGTGAAGGCCCGGTACCCGGCGGACCCGGAGTGGACCGCGCCGGTGGGCTGAGGCCCAGGCCGTCAGCCCTTCGCGCGGAGGGTCGACCGGCCCCCGTCGACGCCGATCACCTGGCCCGTGATCCAGGCCGCCTCGGTCGACAGCAGGAAGGCGGCGAGCGCCGCCACGTCGTCCGCCTCGCCGAGCCGCTGCAGGGCGTGCAGCTGCGCGAGGCTCGCCGCGAGCGACGGGTTGCTCGTGAGGCCCTGGGCGAGGGGGGTGCGCGTGAGGGAGGGGGCGACGCAGTTCACCCGGATCCGCGGCGCCAGCTCCGCCGCGAGCGCCCGGGTCAGCCCCTCGACCGCCCCCTTCGCCATCGAGATCGACACGTGCGCCGGGAACCCCTGCCCGACCGCCACGGAGGAGAAGAACACGACCGACGCGGGCCCGTCGTGCGCCTTGAGCGCCGGGAGCGCCGCCGCCACGGCCAGCGCCGCGCCCCGCGCGTTCACCCGGAAGTCGCGCTCGAGGTCGTCGACCGTCACCCGCGCGAGGGGCTTCAGCTGGATCGTCCCCACCGCGTAGACGAGCCCCGCGAGCGGTCCGCCGACGTCGGCCGTCGCCCGCTCGAAGGTGGCCGGGTCCTCCACGTCCCCGATCGTGGTCCCCGCCCCGAGCTCGGAGGCCACGGCCGCGAGCCGCCCGGCGTCGCGACCGACGAGGTGCAGCCCGAACCCCTGCGCCCGGGCCCGGCGCGCCAGCGCGGCCCCGATCCCGCCCGAACCTCCGTAGATCAGCACCGCGCCGCCCATCCGGCCCCCCCGGGCACGTCGGTAACGAACCATGGGGGGATGCGTCCGCGGGCGCTCTCCACCGTCTCGGCCGGGAACCCGCTCCCGGACGGGGGCCGGTGCCCGGGCATCCCCCGCCGACCTGGACTCCGGAGGAGGCATCCCGGGTCGGGCTGGACTCCGGGCCCGAGGTCCAACGTTCGAAACTCCGGTTTTCCTCGGCGCGCCGTGCCGTCCCGGCACCACCGTCCCGTTCGGGGCGACGTGCCCCCCGACTTGCGCCGATCCGGGCGCCCTGCCCGGGCACCCCCGGCCGAGCTGGACCCGCACCCGGGAACGGGGCCCCCTGCCCGGGCATCCCTGGCCGACCTGGACCCCGCGGAGCCGTGTTCCGGGCTGTGGCGCGGCTGGGAACAGCGTCCCGACGCAACGCCGTCCGCGACGGGCGGGTGACGGCGGCGGCGCCCCGTCATCATCGGAACCCCGGCGAGCGGTACACCTCCCGGGCGTCGGTGTCGCGGAACGGCGCGGCGGTCGACCAGCCCGGCCACACGCCCACGCCCTCCGGGTCATGCGCCGCGAGCACGCCGACGCCACGCGCCTCGAGCGCGTCGAGCGCGGCGCGGTGGCGGGCGGGCTCGAACCGGTGGTCGAGCACGATCCGGCCGCCCGGGCGGACGTGGAGCAGCGGCGCCAGCGACTCGACCCGGTTCCCGTTGAGCCACACCTCGCGGAGGTTCGGCATCGTCGCGAGCACGTCGAGGTCGGTGATCCCGCACCCCCACAGGTCGAGCTCCTCGACCGGGAGCCCGCGCAGCTCCCACGGCCGCACGCCGGTCACGTCGTCGAGCTCGAGCCGGCGCAGCGGGAGCCGCGCGAGGCCGTCGAGCCGGGGGCTGCGGGTGAAGGCGATCAGCACGGTGCGCAGCGCGGTCAGGCCGTCGAGGGCCTCGGCGTGCCGGGCCCGGACGCCGTGCAGGCCGAGGTCGTCGAGGGCGCGGCACGCGGCGAGCGGGCGCAGGTCGACGTCCTCGCCCCGGCCGACGACGAACAGGCGGCGCAGGCGGGGCAGCCGCGCGACGGGGTCGAGCCGCGCGGGGGGGACGGTGAGCGCTTCGAGCGTGGGTGCGGTCTCGAGCCCGCGGAGGCTGCGGACCCCGTACAGCCCGAGCTCGGTCGGGCCGTCGAGGCCCCGGAGCGCGGCGCGGACGCCGGGGGCGAGCGGGCCCCAGACGCGGCGGCGCCGGCTCACGCGGTCGGCCACAGGGCGTCGAGGTCGACCGTCGCGCCGGGGAGCTCGGACAGCGACAGCCGGACCTGCAGCCCGAGGTCGGCGGCGGCCCGGGCGAAGTCCCGCATCTCGTCGGGCGTGGGCGAGAGCCACAGCACCTCGACCCCGTGCCACGCGTTCTCGCGGACCCGGACGCGATCGGCCCGGCCGGCGAAGGGTCCGGCCCACAGCGCGTCGATCACGGGCTTCGCGGGCCGGTCCTTCCGCTCGGCCCACGGGAGGTCGGGCCACGACAGGAGCGTCGCGAGGAGCGGGTGGTGCGCGTGGTCGAGCTCGACCTGGACCCGCCCGCCCTGCGTGTAGAACCAGTGGCCGATCGCGCTCGGCAGCGTGACGGTGCACGCCGCGTGCCACCACACCTGGCGGTCGACCTGCACGGCCTCGGGCGGCGAGCTCCACTCCGCGGGCCAGTCGTCCTCCCGTCCCACGTGCGGCGGGGCCGTGATCCCGGCGCCGGCGAGCAGGTCGCGGAGCGGGTTCCCCTCCGGCGAGGCCTTCATGTCGGCGACCAGGCGCTGCAGGAGCGCCGTGATCTCGGCGGCGCGCGCCGGGGTCTCGAACATCCCGACGAGCGTGTAGCTGCCGCTGTTGTTGCTCGCGAACGCGCTCCACAGCCGGAGCCCCGGCGAGGGGGGAGGGCCGTCGGCGACGGTGCCCCGCGGGCAGCCCGCGCACCCCGCCGGCGACCGCAGCTCGGCCCGACCGGCGGCCCACGCCGCGAGCACGTCGTCCGCGGTCTCGAACGGCACCGACTCCGCGTGGAACGAGCAGGCGCGGACGCGCCGATCGGCGGTGAGCTCGAGGAACTCGCGTCCGGCGCCGCAGTCGCCGACCGGGAGCAGGCGGGGGAGGTGCGCGAGCTCCGGACCCCAGCACACGCCGAGCTTGAGCGTGGTGGACGGCCACCGCGCCGCCACCAGCGCCGCGAACGCCCGCGCCTCGTCCGCGGACAGCGCGAGCGCCGGGTGCCCGAGGACCGGCAGCAGGAGGAGGTCGGAGACGCCGCGCGCGTCGAGCTCGTCGAGCAGCGCGGGGAGGTGCGGGAGCCGGTCGGGCGTGACGAGGACGTTCACGCCGAACCGCTGGCCGTGCTGGCGGAGGCGCGCGATCGTGTCGCGCCAACCGGTCTCGTCGTACACTGACAGCCGGATCTCGCCGACCCGGCCCCGGAGGCGCCGCAGCGCGTCGTCGGTGAGCAGCTCGCCGTTGGTCGTGAGGTGCACCGCGAGGCGCGTGTTCGCCCACAGCGCGTCGACGAGCGCGAACAGGCCGGGGAACACGAGCGGCTCGCCGCCGCCGAACGCGACCTCGGCCACGCCGGCGCGATCGAGGTCGACGAGGATGGCGAGGGCGTCGTCCACGGTCCACGCGCTGCGTCGGTCCGCGGGGCGGCTGCAGAAGTGGCACCCGAGGTTGCACCGGTGGGTGAGCGAGAACTGGACGGACCGCGGCGCCCGCAGGCGGTGCGCGCGGGTGGCCGGGGCGTCGAGCCGGAGCCGGAGCCCGGTCGCGGGGTCGAACGCCTCGACCGCGCCGTCGAGGGGGAGGGTGCGGAGCATGTCGCTTCGTACCCGTCGGTGCCTCGGGGGTCCACGCGACGCCACCCTCGCGTCACTCCGGCCCCGCGCGGAGTACCCTCGACCGGAACCCACCGCCACGCGGAGCGCCCCGCTCCGCCCGGAGCCCGCATGGAAGTCGTCGACGGGAAGAAGGTCCGCATCACGTTCGACGGGGCGCGCTGCATCCACGCGCGCCACTGCGTGTTGTCGGAGCCCGGCGTGTTCAAGGCCAACGTCACCGGGCCATGGATCGATCCCGACGCGGCGTCCCCGGAGGCGCTCGCGGTCGTGGCCGCGCGGTGCCCCTCGGGTGCGATCCGGGTCGAGCGCCTGGACGGCGGCCCGGCCGAGGAGCCTCCGGGCCGCAGCTCGGTCGCGGTGCTCGAGAACGGACCCTACGCCGTCCGCGGCGACCTCCGCCTCGCGGGCGCTCCGGCGGGCACGCGGGCGACGCTGTGCCGGTGCGGCGCGTCGGCGAACAAGCCGTTCTGCGACGGGTCCCACGCGGCGAAGGGGTTCGCGGCGACCGGGGAGTTCCCCGCGCCCGCGGAGTTGCCCGCGTGGGAGGCGAACGGGCCGCTCGAGCTCGTCCCCCAGAAGGACGGACCGCTGCAGGTGAAGGGCGCGCACGAGGTGACGTGCGGGACCGGGCGGGCGGTCCGCCGCGGGACCACCTCGTTCCTCTGCCGGTGCGGCGCGTCGGCGAACAAGCCGTTCTGCGACGGCAGCCACCGGAAGATCGGGTTCACCGCGGACGGTGCCGCGAAGGGCGGGTGACCGACCGCCAGCCGGGTGATCCGGGGGCGTCGTCGCCGTGCGCCGGGGCCCAGGTCCCAGGGGGGGACAACCCGACCCCCCCGCGCGCTATGGTCGGACCCGATGCTCGCCTCGTTCGAGTCCCGGTTCGCGGACCGTCCCCCGCTCAGCGCGGATGCGGGCCCGCGCGATGCTGCTCGCCTACGCGGTCGGCGTGCCGGTGGTCGCCACCATGCTGGTGCACGACGCGTTGTTCGCCGCGTACGCCAAGGGCGAGAACATCGCCGTCAACCTCTCGTTCCTCGGGCTCCTCCTCGGCGGGATCGGGGCGCTGTCGCGGGGGCGGGACGACTGGGCCGCCGCCGTCGTCCCCGCGCTCACGGTGGTGATGTCGGGGGCCACGTTGATCACGGCCACGGGTCCGAACCCGGTCGGCTTCTTCGACGGCTGGGCGCGCTGGTACGCCGTGTTCGTCACGGCGACGGTCGTGTTCGGCCCCCCGCGGACCTCGGCGGTGGTGACGGCCCTCTCCCTCGGCTGGACCGTCGCCTACTACGCGGCGTTCTGCCGGGGCCTCGCGCCCGCCCTGGCCGAGAAGGCCCTGTCCGAGACGATCGAGGTCTCGATGGTGCTGACGATGACCGGCGCGCTGGCCCTGGCGGCGATCGGGCTCGTGCAGCGCGCGATGGACGAGGCCGGGCGCCAGCTCGAGCGGTCCCGTCGGCTGGCGGAGGAGCTCGAGGCCCGCGTGGTCGAGCGGACCGCCGCGCTCGACGAGGCGCTGGCCGAGCGCCTCGCGATCCTCGAGAACCTGGCCGAGGGCCTGGTGGCGGTGGACCGCGCCGGGCGCCTGCGGCTCACGAACCCGGCGCTCGCGCGCCTGTACGCCGGGGTGACGCTCCCCATCGGCGCGCCGGCGGCGGACGTGCTGCCGGCCGATCTGTCCGCCGCGGTGTCGGAGGCGTCCGCGGGGACCGGGGTCGAGCGCGACGTGGCGCTCCCCGGCCGCCGCGTCGGCCGCGCGGCCTGCTCGCCGCTCGGCGGGGGCGGGGTCGTGGCCCTGGTCCGCGACGTGACGCTCGAGCGCGAGATCGACCGCATGAAGACTGACTTCACCGCCACCGCGAGCCACGAGCTGCGCACGCCGCTGACCTCGATCCTGGGCTTCGGGAAGCTCGCGTCCGGCCGCCTCGGGCCGATCTTCGAGCGGGTCGCCGAGCCCGACGAGCGCACCCGCCGCCACATGGCCCAGGTGCGCGAGAACCTCGAGATCATCGTCCGCGAGGGCGAGCGGCTGACCGCGCTGATCGAGGACGTGCTCGACATCAGCAAGATGGAGTCGGGTCGCATGACGTGGCGGAGCGAGCCGGTGGACCTGCTCGCGGTGGCGCGCGCCTCGGTCGAGGTCGTGCGGCCGCTGTTCCGCGAGGGCGGGCCCGAGCTCCGGGTGGACCTGCCCGCGTCCCCGCCGCCCGTCACCGGCGACGCCCACCGCCTGACCCAGGTGCTCGTGAACCTGCTCTCGAACGCCGCGAAGTTCACCGAGCGCGGGCACGTCGCCCTGGCGATCCGCGAGACGGAGGAGGGGACGTGGGTCGGGGTCTCGGACACCGGCGCCGGCATCGAGCCCGCGCTGCACGAGGCGGTGTTCGAGAAGTTCCGGCAGGTGGGCGAGACGTTGACGGGCAAGCCCCGGGGGACGGGCCTCGGGCTGCCGATCAGCCGCCAGATCGTCCGCGCGCACGGCGCGGAGCTGCACCTGGACAGCGCGCTGGGCGAGGGGTCGCGGTTCTGGTTCGTGTTGCCGCGCCCCTGACCGGTCGTCCGTGGGCGACACCCCCGGGGCTGTCGCGCCCGTCGAACCGGACGCGTCCCGGCACGGCTGCTCACCGGCGGGTGGGTGGCGGGACTGCGCCCCCCTCCCGGAGCGCGGACAAGCGGGAGACGACAGCCGCGGGCGCGAGCTGGCGGAGCATCGATCTGGCGTCGGCGTGCTCCGGCGCGCACCGGCGAAGGTACGCCTGGCTGGCCAGCACCATCGTCGGCAGCTCGATCCTCGCGGAGAGGTCGTCGTCCACCGCCCACCGGTAGTAGTGGAACTGCGTGAGCGTCACGAGCGACCGCGCGGCGAACGGAGTGTCCGCGTCGCCGGTACCCGACGCGTGGTGCGCCAGCACCCGGCTCAGCTCGACCAGCGTGCGGTCGGCATCGCCACCGGTCGCGAGGTCGAACGTCGGCTCCGAAGCGAACCTCCGCACGACGCCGACGTGGTCGCCGAAGACCAGCATCAGCAGCGCCTCCTTGGCCTGCCAGTGCGCCCGCGCCTCCGCGCGGTTCGGACCGAAGCGGGTCCACAACGCACGCATCGCGTTCGTCGCGATCTCCCCGTGCCGCTCGAGCGCCGGCAGCCCCAACAATCCACGGGCGACGCACTGGGCGAGGACGTAGTCGATCGCGAGCGTCACCGCCGCGAACCCCGCCGACGGGGAGTCGACCGGAGGGTGGCGCTGGTCCACCTCCGGCCTCGACAACACCTCGAGCACCGGCGGCCACGGCGCAGCCGGATCGGCGAGCAGCACCAGCAGCGCGTGCTGGACGCTGTTCCTCGCCGCAGCGTGGAACACCGGGGTCGATTCGGCGTTCAGCCACGCGTCGAGGGTGTCGGTCCCCGCCAGGAGCAGCGATCCCGACCGGGCGCGCCGTGCGTTCAGCGCGACCGCCGCCGCGACGAACCGGTCGAGGTCCCGTGCGGTCACGACTCCCTCCTGTGCGGGGGGCGCCACGCGCGATCGCCCACGGCCAGTCCCTCGCCGGCGGCTATCGCGTTCGTCGATCGCCGCGTCCCCTGCGGGCGCCGCGCGCGGACGGTGGGGGTGGGAGCAGGTCCCAGTCGTGGAACGGGTGGTCGATCCGGGGCTGGAGCGGGCGCCCGACCAGCGCCTCGATCGCCCGCAGGTAGCCGTGCTCGGTCGGGTCGCAGAACGAGATCGCCACCCCCGACGCGCCCGCGCGGCCCGTGCGCCCGACGCGGTGGACGTAGGTCTCGGGCTCGTTCGGCAGGTCGAAGTTCACGACGTGGTGGAGGCCGGGCACGTGCAGGCCCCGCGCGGCGACGTCGGTCGCGACGAGGAACCGGACCGTGCCCTCGCGGAACGCCGCCAGCGCTGCGGCGCGCGCGGCCTGGGTCTGGTCGCCGTGGAGCGAGACCGCCGCGACGCCGCGGGGCCCGAGCAGCGCCACGGCCTGGTCCGCGCCGGCCCGGGTGCGCGTGAACACGAGCGCGGCCGGCAGCTCGCGGAGGACGTGCGCGAGGAGCTGGTGCTTGTCGGCCTTCCGGACGTAGCAGACGTGCTGGGCGATGCGGTCGAGCGCCGGCGGCTCGTCGGCGTCGACGAACACGGGGTCGGTGGTGAGCGCGTCGGCGAGCGACGCGTCGGGGAACGTGGCCGAGAACAGCGCGGTCCGCCGCGGGGGCAGGAGCGACGCGAGCCGGAGGAGGTCGGGGAGGAACCCGAGGTCGAGCAGCCGGTCGGCCTCGTCGACCACGAGATCGGCGACCGCGGACAGGTCGAGGTGCCCGCGGGCGTACAGGTCGAGGAGCCGCCCGGGCGTGGCGACGACGAGGTCGGCGCCGGCGGCGAGCGCGTCGCGCTGCGGGCCCTCGGGCACCCCGCCGACGAGGCACACGGCGCGCAGCCCGGTCGCCGCCCCGAGCCGGGACGCGAGCGCGGCGGTCTGCTCGGCGAGCTCGCGGGTGGGCGCCACGACCACGGCGCGCGGCGGGCCTCCGGGCCGGAGCGCGTGGAGGAGGGGGAGGAGGAACGCCGCGGTCTTGCCGCTGCCGGTGGGGGCCACGGCGACGACGTCGCGCCGCGCGAGCATCGGCCCGAGAGCGGCGGCCTGCACCGCGGTGGGCGTGGGGTGGCCGAGCGCGCCGCGCAGCGCGGGATCGAGGTCGGCGAAGGTGTGCATGCGGCCCCCGGGGCGGCCTAACGCCGGGGACCGGGGGTGCGGTCCCTGCTTCCGGGGACCGGAGCTGGGCTCGGTGCAACCTCTGCGGACCGCAGCCCCTCGATGTGCAACGATCCGGCGCCACGCCGCGGCGCGTGGTCGGCCGTGCGCCTCGAATCGCGGCGTTCGCTCGTTGTCGACGAGAGAGCCGCGGGCGCGACGTTGCACGTCGGGGGGCTCCGGTCGGTGCGGGTTGCATCCGAGGGGGCTGCGGCCCACCGGCTCCGTGCGGGACCGTCTTCTCGGAGCCCGCGCCGCGGAACGCGGACGCGCGCGGCCTCACAGCCGGAGGAGCCAGGCGACCAGCGCCGCGCGGTCGTCGTCGGACAGGTCGTCGCCGTAGTCGTGCCCGGCGGCGGAGAGGCCCGGGAGGGACGTGTCCACGATCCGGCGCGCTTCGACGGTGGACCGGTCCGCGGGGGGAGCGACCTCGTCGTACCGCCACCCGCCGCGCTCGACGTCGTAGTCCCCGAGCTCGGTGCCGGTCCGCCGCCAGGACGTCGGCCGGGACGACGTGTCCAGCACGGACCACAGGTCGGGGACGGCGCCGTCGTGGAGGTAGGGAGCGGTCGCCCACACCCCGAGCAGCGACGGCGCGACGTACCCGCCCGTCGCGCGCATCGCCGAAGGCTCGCCGAACCAGGACGCGTTCACCCAGGCCGCCTCCCGGTCCCCGAACGACTCCGCCCGCAGCGGGTCCGTACCGACCTCGTCGGCGGGGATCACGACATCGGGGAACGCGCCGCCGCACGGGTCGCCGTGGCAGTCGCCGCAGCCGGCGTCGGCGTACACGGCGCGGCCGCGCTCGGCCCTCGGGTCGTCGCCCAGCGGCCACTCGGGCGGGCGGAGCGACCACAGCCACTGCTGGAGGTCGGCCAGCTCGGGCTCGGACGCCTCGAGGTCGCGCATCGTCATCCCGAAGCCCAGCAGGGTCGCCGCCATGGTGCGCGGGTTGTCGCTGGTGCCGGCGCCGTCGGCGTAGAGGGAGTCCTGGGTCGCGAGGGTCCACCAGGGCGCGGACTGCTGGTACCCGTAGGTCGTGTGGAGGCCGGCGCCCGGCGGGCCGTAGGCGAGGGACAGCTGCATCGCGAGGCCGAACGCGTCGGTGGACCCGGCCGCGCCCGTGACCTCGACGAGCTCGTACGGCAGCTCGTACTCGGGCAGGCCGAGCTGGGCGCCGAGGTCGCCCATGGCCACCAGGTCGTCGAACAAGGCCTGCAGGTCGAGGCGCGAGTTGCCGACGCCGACGATCACCTCCCCTCCGGCGGTGTCCGCGTGGCACAGCAGGCAGTCCACCGTGGCCCACGTCGCGTCGACCGCGTGGAGCCCGAGCGGGTACCCGTCGTTGTCCCACGGCGCCTCCACGAGGCCGTACCGGTCGCGGAACGCGCGCCAGAAGGCGTCCTCACCCATCGGCAGCCCGCCCCACACGGCCCAGAGGTTCCGCAGCGCGACCCGCGGGATCAGCGGCTCCCCGAGGGTGCCCTCGGTCAGGAGCGCCTCCCCGCGCGCGGCGGCGGCCGGGTCGGCGACGTGGAGGACGGGGAAGCCGGGATCGGCGCACGCCGCCGTCGTCGTCGTCGGGGTCTCGGAGGGGGTCGAGGGGGTCCCGGGGATGGGGGCCTTCGGCTCGGTCGGGGCCCGGCAGGCGAGGAGGAGGGTGAGCATGCGCCCAGGACACCACGGATCGCCGCTGGCGTCACCGCGACCTCGGGTGCGAAGGCGGCGGAGGAGCGTCCTTCACCGAGCCGCGCTCACGAGGGCGCGCAGATCGTCGAGGGTGCGGTGCGTGACCTCGTTCGGGTGCAGCTGGACGGTGTTGCGCCAGGCCTCGACGCGGACATCGTCGACGAACACGTCGGGCTTGGGCAGATACGCGACGAAGCAGCCGCGAGGCCGAGCTCCTCCGCGCTCGAGCGGGCGTACTCGGCGCCGCCGGAGCTCCACGCGTACAGCACGGCGCCCTCGGCGTGGAGGGCGCGGATGCGCTCGACGACGGACGTCATCGGGATGCGCTTGCTGCCGAACGAGCGGACGAGGGTGTCGTCGATGTCGACGAACAGGACGAGCGGCCTGGACATGGGACCTCCGCTGCTGGGCGGGTAGCATCTCGCGGAGCGGGAGACGATGTGGCGGATCCGGAGCCGAGGTCGGACGACGAGCTCCGACGCTGCATCCGCGAGGGAGACCCGCCAGAGGGCGACGCCGTGTGTGCGATCGCCGAGCGGCACGTCGGTGACGACGAGGGCGAGCACGCGATGTACCTCGCGCTCCAGCTCGGCATGGGTGACCCGACGTGGTGGGCGGGTCGGTTCGTCGGGGCGTCGACGCTGGAGGAGCTGGCGATGGCCTTCGTCGTCGAGCAGCAGTCGTTGACCGTGACGGAGTAGGGTCGGCCCTCGGGGACCGGAGCCCGCTCCCGTGCAACCGTGGCAGACCGCAGCCCCTCGATGTGCAACGGTCCGGCATCGCGCCGGAGCGCGTGGTCGGTGAGGCACCGCGGATCGCGGCGTTCGCCCGTCACCGACGAGGGGGCCGCGCACGCGGCGTTGCACGTCGGGAGGCTCCGGTCGGTGCAGGTTGCATGTGAGGGGGCTCCCGTTCCCCGGTTCCGTCCGCCTCGATCGTGAGGATGGTCTTCTCGAAGCGCCGCGCCGCGAGGTCCTCGACGCCGGATCGACGCCGGTCGATCGGACCCCCGATGCCGGGCGGGTAGGCTCTCCCGGATGGGAGATGATGCGGATCCGAGGTCGGACGACGAGCTCCGACGCTGCATCCGCGAGGGAGACTCGCCCGAGCGCGTGCTCGCCGCGTTCGCACTCGGCAGTCGGCTGGGCGCGGGCATCACCGGCGAGCTGTGCCTGGACGCAGAGCCCAGCTCCGGCGTGCGGCGGCACTGGCTCACCGTGCTCGCTTCCTTCGGAGAGCGCGATGCAGTGCGAGCGATCGCCGAGCAGCACGTCGGCGACGACGAGGGCGAGCACGCGATGTACCTCGCGCTCCAGCTCGGCATGGGCGACCCGGCGTGGTGGGCGGAGCGCTTCAAGGGCGCGTCGGAGCGGATGCGCGCCGCCCTGCTGGAGCGCGCCGCCGATCGCGTCGACTGGTCGGCGGTCGTGCCCGCGCTCGAGCCGCTCTTGCGGAGCGACGTCGCACAGACGCGACGGCTCGCCGCCGACCGCCTGCTCGCTCTGTCGAGCCATCCCGGTCCCGCCCTGCGGACGTACGCGCTGCAGCGCCCCGACGAGGCGGAAGCCGTGCTGCGGGCGTGGGCGCGCGGTCCCTCGCACCGCGAGCTGTTCGACGTGTTGCCCGTCTACTCGTCCCGGCGCGACGCCGGCTTCCACGCCCTGCACGCCGCTGGGCGGAGCTACGCGCTCGAGGAGGTCCGCGCGCGGGTGGTCGCCTTCCCTGGTTCGTTCGCGTTGGTCCGGTGCCCGGTGGACCGGCAACTCCTGTTCGAGGTCACCGAGGCGTTGCTCGTCGAGCAGCGGTGGCCGTCGGCTCCGTGGCTGGGCGAGCTCGCCCGGACCGCGGGGCCGCCGTGGGATGCCGACGAGCGCCGGACGCTCGAGCGGTGGGCGGGTGCGGTGACGGCGTGGACGGACGAGTGGGACGACCGCCGCAGGCCGTGGTGCTCCAGGCGATCGGCTACCCGCCTCCCGACGCCTCGGACCAGACCTCCACGACGTAGTACGCGCCCGGCTCCGCGTTGCCGCGACTGAAGTCCTCGGCGGCGGCGATCGCGGAGGCGAGATCGGGCAGCAGGCAGTCGGCGTTGACGGGGAAGTCGACCGAGCGGTGATTGCAGGAGAGCGGACTGCACTCGAACGCGTCGGTCCCGTCGCGGGAGATGGCATCGTAGCCGAGTAGCCTCCAGCCGTGCGGGATCGGCGCGGCGCAGGTGCGAGGGAGGGTGGACGGGCGCGCATGTCCGTCCTCCCACCCGACGTCGAGCAGGCGGTATCCGTGGATCACGATCGGGGTGGGGCGGGCCGGGCAGGCGGCGCGCGCCGCGTCGGCCGTGTCGAACCAGCCGAGCGCGTTCCGTGCCCACTCCACTGCGGGGTTCTTGGAAGTGCACGTCGACACCGAGGCGATCCGCTGGACGCGGGCGTCGTCCAGCCAGGCGGGTCGCGCCGCCAGGATGCGGGCCTGGTATCCGGCGTCGGAGAACGAGCTGTCGCGCGGGAGCACGGCTACCCCCCCTGCCTTGTCGCCAGGAACAGCGCGCGTTGGGCGCCGACCAGGTGCTCGCCTCCGGCGTGCAGGAGCTCGTGGAACGGCCGGGTCACGGGCCCCTCGTCCCGTGGCCGACGACGACGTGCGCGATCTCCTCGACGCGGCGCCACGTGATCCCCTCGCGCTGCTCGACCGCGAGCGGGTGGTCGGTGGCCTCGACCACGACGAGGGGCACCACGCCGGGCTTGCGGTGATGGACACGCGCCGTCAGGTGCAAGGTGGACGGATACGTCGGCAGCGCGGAGCACAGCCACCCGAAGTCCTGCGGCTGCTCGTCCCGGTGCTCGTCGTTCCAGCGGTCCATCAGGTGCTCGAAGCGCTCGCGGGACAGCGAGCACCACACCGACCAGGCGAACGGCTCGTCGCTGCCGTGGATCGGGATCTCGAGGTGCCCGCGGACGAAGAAGTGCTCGCCGTCGACCACGCAGAGGTCCGCGTTCCTGTCGACTCGCCGCCCGAGCTCCTCCTCGGCGACGCCCATCTGCCGCCAGGGCGCCTCCGCGCCGTAGACGGTGGGGAGCGCGTCGTGCGCCGCCCCGCAGGTCGTGCAGTTCCAGGTCACGTCGGCCCCGCGCCGTGGCCAACCGCCTTGAGGAACGCCTGGACCGCGCCGGTCGCGTCCTGTCGCCAGTCTTCGTTGTCGGGGTCGCCGAGGAACGCTGCATACCGCTTGGGGCCGACGTGGTCGACGCTCTCGAAGTCGCGGGCCAGGATCTCCAGGGCCTTCGCGGCCTCCGGCGTCCCGGCGATCGCGGTGAAGCGCTGGGCCACCGGTGTGATCGCCTCGTCGCCGAAGTTGCGGAGCACGTACACGAGGTCGTAGGCGTCCTTGTTCTCGCCGCGGTTGTCGAAGGCGTACGCCTTGAGCACCACGAAGGCGGCCGGCCCGCAGACGCGCACCGATCGGGCGGCCTTCTCGCCGAGGACGGTCGTGCCCTCGAGCGGGACGGCGATGCAGTCGGCGAAGGAGAGCGGCAGGGCCTCGGTGACGATCGCGGCGAAGTCCGGCTCCAGGTTCTGGAGCTTTCCGGGACGAGCGCCAGCGGGAACGGGCCCGATGAGGAAGTCGATGGTGACGCGCCGCCCGGGGATGTGCCACATCTGGCGCCTCGCCTTCCCATCCTCCTTCTTGAACGGCTCGAACTCGTGCGACCGCAACCTGGCGCTCACCTCGCGGTACTTCTCGTCCGAGAGGACGCCGATGGAGAAGCCGAGGTCGAGGTCGCCCGACCCGACGTGGCGCTCCTCGACGGCGGCCTGGTCCACGATCAGGTAGGGCACGAGGCCGCCTACGAGCACCAGGTCTTCGAGCTGGTCGCCGAGGATCGTGGCGACGTACAAGCACATGGCCACGGCCTCGTCGGCGAGCTCGGGCGGGTATCCGTCGGCAGTGGTCGGCTTGTCGCTCATCACGCTCGCCAGCTCATCCACTCGTCCCGCAACCGACCGGCCGCTTCGGCCGACCGCTCCGGGTGGGAGGCGAGGTCCAGGTACACCTGGACGGGGTGGACGCACCAGACGGCCTGCTCGACCTTCTTGTAGAAGACCCCCTCGTCACGTGGCCCGATCAACCACACGTTCTCTCCTCGGTCGACGGCGCGGAGCCCGAGCGACTCGGCGTCCTCAGGGAAGCGGTCGACGAAGATCGAGGTCAGCCGGAAGTCGGCGAACCGGGTGTAGATGTAGGCGGCGGCCAGGCCGGTCGCTGCCCACACCGTCGACGTGTCCGAGAGCTTCTCGGCGAGTGCCTTGAGGATGGCGTTCCCGGATCGACCGACAGCGTGGTACCGGCGAACGATGTGCTCATCGAACGAGTACCGCTGTGCCCAGGCATTCAACAGGAGGGAGGGAGCCCTTGCTCGGAGCGCCCCCGCCTCGTTGCGCTCGAGCAGATCGAGGGACGTGAGCCGTTGGACCACCTTGCTGACGGTTCCGTCGGGGAGGCCGGTCTCGGCCGCCAGGTCCTTCTGCCTCCACCAGGTGTCGGCGTCGGCGAGCAGGACACGGCTCACGCGGGAGAACCTCGGTGAGAAGGCGTTCGCGGGCCTGCCGACTGCGGCGTAGGCGTTCTTGTGGCCGTCGACGTGGAGGTGGAGACCGCGCGTGTGCACCTCGGCGTTCCCGGAGAGGTCGGCCCAGGCGATCTTGTGCTGTCGCGCCCACGCACGTGCTTTCGGGCCCATGAACGGCACCACGAGCAGATCGATCCCGTGTCGGCCCTGCCGATGGGCAGCGGCCCGCTCGAGCGACGAGATGCTGTCGGTGCCCTTCACCTGAACGAGGAGGGTGTGGTCGCCGGCCTGGGCGACCAGATCGACGCCCGAGTCGGCGACGCCGACCTCTGGCTGCACGACCACGGCGTCGTCGTCATCGAGGGCGAGCCAGGCTCGGATCAGCTCTGCCAGCCGTGCGGCGGCCTCTCGCTCCCAGCGTTCCATCCTTCCTATATACCACGACCTTCCAGTTGTGGAAGGTACGGTCCGCGCCGAAGGATCCTGCAAGAATACAGTGACCTTCCAGAATAGGAAGGTAGTGAACTAAAGGAAGGTTCGGGAGTGCTCCAGTCCACTGGGCCCCAGCCAACCCGTGCCGTGGACCGGTTGTGGAGACGTGCGAACCGATCCCGGGGAGACGAGCAGCCTCGAACGCCCGCAGTCGTCGAGCTTCAGACGTTGAATCGGAAGTGCATGACGTCGCCGTCCTGCACCACGTACTCCTTGCCTTCCACGCGCAGCTTCCCCGCGTTCCGCAGCGCCGCCTCCGACTTCAGCTGCAGCAGGTCCGCGATCGCGTACACCTCCGCGCGGATGAAGCCCCGCTCGAAGTCGCTGTGGATCACGCCCGCCGCCTGCGGGGCCTTGGCACCCACCGGGATCGTCCAGGCCCGGATCTCCTTCGGGCCCGCGGTGAAGTAGGTCTGGAGGCCGAGCAGCTTGTAGGTCGCGCGCGCCAGCGTCGCGAGGCCCGCCTCCGGGATGCCGAGGTCCGAGAGGAAGCCCGCGCGGTCCGCCGGGTCCAGCTCCGCGATCTCCGACTCCACCTTCGCGCACAGCACCACCACGCCCGCGTTCTCGGAGGCCGCGCGCGCGCGGACCCGGTCGACCAGGGCGTTGCCGTGGAGGCCCTTCTCGTCCACGTTGCACACGTAGAGCACCGGCTTCGCGGTGATCATCTGGGCCGCGACCACCGCGGGCTGCTCCTCGTCCGTCCACTCGCCCGCCGTCGCCGGCTTGCCCGCGTTCAGCAGCGCCACCAGCTTGTCGGCCACGTTCGCGTGGAGGAGGGCCTCCTTGTCGCCGCCCTTCGAGGCCTTCCGCTACTTGTCCGCGCGCTTCTCGGCGGACTGGAGGTCCGCGAGGATCAGCTCGAGCTGGATGATCTCGATGTCGCGGATCGGGTCGACCGAGTTCTCGACGTGCGTCACGTCCGCGTCCTCGAAGCAGCGGACCACGTGGAGCACCGCGTCGACCGACCGGATGTGCCCGAGGAACTGGTTGCCGAGGCCCTCGCCCTGGGACGCGCCGCGGACGAGGCCCGCGATGTCGACGATCTCGACCGCGGCGGGGACGAGCTTCTCGGACGCGATCACCGCGCGGATCTGCTCGAGGCGCTCGTCCGGCACCGACACGATGCCGACGTTCGGCTCGATCGTGCAGAACGGGTAGTTCGCGGCTTCGGCGCCCGCGGCCGTCAGCGCGTTGAACAGGGTGCTCTTGCCGACGTTCGGGAGCCCGACGATACCGGCCTGCAGGGCCATGGAGTCCTCCGGAGGTGCGGCACCTAACACCCGCGGGCGCATCCATGGCGAGCCGGGCCCGACCGGGTGACGGTGTGCCCGCTCGCGACATGGAACGGAGGGGGACCCGTGATCTGGATGTTCCATACAGCGCTGGCGCGGCCCGACGAGGGCGGCGTCCAGCTGTCGCTGCCGACCGAGGTGGTGTGCTTCTCGTCGGGGCTCCGGGTGGTCGTCCGCCCCGATCCAGCGCTGCCCGAGCTCTCGATGACCGTCGTCCAGGACGGCGGCTCGCGAGAAGGCGGGGCCGCCCACCTGGCGGAGCACCTGTGGTTCCGCTCGCACCCCAGGGGCGGCGCGGACGTGGCGAGCCGGGTCGCCGCGCTGGGCGGCACCTATGCGGCGTCCACCGCGCTCGACTACCGCGAGTACGCCGTCGCGGTGCCGGTCGGCGCCCCGAAGGCCCTGGGCGTGCTGGCCGCCGGCCTCGTGGGGGACCCGCTCGCCGGCGTCGACGCCGCCACCATCGCGGTCGAGCGGCGGATCATCGAGCGCGAGCGGGAGCTCGAGAGCCGCCGGGGAGGAGTTCCGGGGGGAGCGCCGGCCGCCCTCCGACTGCCCCGTCCGGGTCACCACGCCCGGACCGCCCCCGGACCCCGTGCGTCGCGACGCCCCCCTCACGCTGCGGGCGCCCGTGGGGTCCCCCCACGTGGTGGTGGCGTGGTCGTTGCCCACCACGCCGGCGCCCCGCGACCTGACGCAGGAGCTCGCGGCCGAGCTCGTGGAGACGATGTTCGGCGAGTGGCTCGAGCGGCAGCCGGCTGTCGAGCGCGCCGTCCGGTCGGGGTCCGTGGACGACATCGTCGGGTGCGAGCGGACCTGGGGAGCGCCCGGCGCCCTGCTGTCGTGTGTCGTCGTGCTCGTGCCGGGGCTCGACGCCGGGCAGGCGCTGGACCTGCTCCGGGTGTCGAAGGGGGAGGCGCGGTCCGGAGGCGCGCTCGTGGACGAGGTGCTCCACCGGTTGTGGGTCCGCGAGCGGCGCGCGCTCCTCCTGCAGGCGGAGTGGGCGGGGGATCCGTCGGGCGGGTGGGCGTCGGAGGCAGCGCTCCACGCGCACCTGTCGGGCTCGGCGTCGTGGCTCGCCGATCGGGGACGCGACCAGGACGAGACCCACGGCGACGACGTGGTGGACCTCGTGTCCACCTGGATCCGCGACGACCGGCGCGTGGTGGTGGTCGTGGAGCCCGGCCCCGCGCGCGGCTCGGCCCCCGCCGAGGACCTCGTCCCGCTCCCGCTCGTGGACCCGTCGGCGGTACCGGCCTCGGACGCGGCGACGTTGCGGACGCTGTCGGGGAGTAGCCGGTCAGCCGCGTGAAGCCGGCGTTCACCCACTCGATGCGCCCGCCGCGGTCGGTGACGATCACACCGTTCGCCGTGCGGCTCGCGATGGCCGTCAGCAACTCAAGCTGGCGCGTCGCGTCGCCAGGCGCCGGCTCCGCAACGTCCTGGCTCCCCTCGCGAGCGCCCGCGATCGGCGAGAGGACAGCAAGAGGTCGCGACGCGGTCATGACGACGAGAGACTCCGGAAACGGCGGTACATCGTTGCACGCTCGAACCACCCGTGACGCACCAGACGCGAGGTCGGATGCCGCAGACCCCTGGCGCGGCGTCGGCCCGGTGTCCCGCCGCTGGTCGCGGTGACGGCGTTCTGCTACAAGCGGTTCTGTCGCATGAGTTCGCTGGAACCCCCGCCCTGGACGACCGCGCCGACCCCCATCGACGAGCACGAACGGCTGCGGCGACTGCTTCGCCTTGGCATCGGCGAGGGCCAGCACCACGAGTTCCTCGACACCATCACCGGGCTCGCGGCCGCCGTGCTGAAGAGCCCCATCTCGGTGGTCAGCCTCGTCGAAGAGAACCGACAGTTCTTCCTGTCGCGGCACGGACTCGACGCCGCCAGCACCGGACGCGGCGAGAGCTTCTGCGGCCACTGCGTCGCGCTGCGTCGCCCCCTCGTCGTCGACGACTCCCACGTCGATCCGCGCTTCGCCGGCAACCCGCTCGTCCAGCAGGCGCCCCACGTGCGCGCCTACCTCGGTGTGCCCCTGTTCGCCGGGCCAGCACAGAGCGCGATTGGCACGCTGTGCGTAATTGATCAGGCGCCGCGCGCGTGGACGGCCGAGGAGCAGGCGCACGTCACGCGCCTCGCGTCCCTCGTCGAGAACTACCTCGACCACCTCTCCTACCGCCGCGTCTGGGACGACTCGCCGCTCGGCCTCGTCGTGCTCGACACCGACGGGCGCTGCCTGCGCGGCAACCCGGCCTTCGCCCGGCTCGTGGGACGCCCGCTCGCGTCCCTCGTCGAGCAACCCCTCGCCTCGTGCATCCTGCCTGCCGACCGCAGCGTCCTGCAGGCGATGGTCGCGCACGCCGCGAAGGAGCGCGAGGCGCCGACGCGGCGCGAGCTGCGCTACGTGCGCCTCGGAGGTGAGGTCATCAACGGCGGCACGAGCATGTCGCCGCTGCGCGAGGTCGACGGGCAGGTCGTCTGCGTCATCCGCGACATCTCGCTCGAGCGGCGCATGGCGGCGAGGTCGGGGGTCGTCGCCGAGGTCCGCCGCGAGCTTGACGAGCCCCTCGCGCGCAGCCGCGCGCTGGCGCACATCGTGCGCACGTCCGTCGACGCCCCCGAGCCCGCCCGGGCGCTCGAGGAGCTCGATGGGCTCCTCGATGACCTGACAGGCATGCTCGACGCCCGCATCGGCGACATCGGCGCGCGCGTGCGGGTCGAGAGCGAGCTGCACGCGAGCGAGCAGCGTCTGCGCTCGGTCGTCGAGAACGTCGTCGGCCTGCTCGTCGTGCTCGACGACCATGGGCGGATCGTCGACGCAAACACGAGCGCCCTCTCCGAGCTCGGCTGGCGCTACGAGCAGCTCGTCGGTGCCTCGATGCGCACGGTGCAGCCGTCGTTCACCGACGCGCTCTGCCGTCGGTGGTACGAGATCGCCGATGCGGGCCCCGGCGCCGATGCGGCCCCCCCGGAGGCGCAGGCGACGTTCGTCCGCCGCGACGGCAGCGAGCTCGGGGTCGAGCTGCGGCTGATGACGATGGACTGGAACGGCCCCGGCCGGCTCGTGCTCATCGCCCATGACGTCACGGCGTCCCGGGCACGCGAGGCGACGCTGGCGCGCGAGCGCGAAGACCTCGCGTCGCGCGTGCGCACGAACGTCCTCGCGCTGTCCGAGCTCCAGAAGATGGAGTCCGAGCTGAAGGGCAACCTCGCCGAGAAGGAGACGCTGCTCAAAGAGATCCACCACCGGGTGAAGAACAACCTGCAGATGGTGGCGAGCCTGCTCACGTTGCAGATCGACCAGATGCCCGACGAGCGGTCGCGCCAGCTGCTCGCCGAGAGCGTCCGCCGCGTGCGCTCGATGGCGCTCATCCACCAGCACCTCTACGGCACGGTCTCGCTCGAGCGGGTCGACCTCGGCGCGTATGCCCGCAGCCTCGCCGACACACTGCGGATGACGCTGTCTCCGTCGGCGCGCTTGCGCGTCGACGCCGACCCCATCGAGGTCAGCGTCGACCGCGCCGCCCCCGCCGGGCTCTTGCTGAACGAGCTGCTGACGAACGCCTTGAAGTACGGCGTGCCCCTCGAGGCACCGACGACGCCGGCCTACGACAACGACCAGGTCGACCGCTGGCAGGTGTGCGTCGAGATCCACGAAGTCGGCGACGAGATCCGCCTGCTCGTCCGCGACCGCGGGCCCGGCCTGCCCGAGGGCTTTTCGCTGCGCGGCCACCCGAGCCTCGGCCTGCAGCTCGTGATGTCCCTCGCGCGGCAGCTGCGCGGGCGCGTCCAGGCGCGCAACGACGGCGGCGCCGTCTTCCAGGTCGACTTCCCGTTGGCGTGACGAGCGCCGCGGCCGTCGTCAGGCGAGCGCGGCGGTGAGGACATGCGGATAGGTGGAACAGGGCGCATTTTCAAGGGAAGGCCTCGCAGCACCCCCGGCAAAACTGCTCCTTTGTTCAGCTTTGCGGTCGGCTGAACCGCCCGGAACCGGCTCCTTGAGGCCATCGGGCGCAGGACCGCCGTCAACGCACGGGTCGTCGACGGCGGTGGCGTGGTTCAGGCGGCATGGAACAGCTCAAGCGTCACAGGCGGCGCCTGGGCCCGCAGGGTGGAGAGCGGTTCGGCCCGCAACCCGAGGTGCTCGAGGATCTTTTTCGCCACATCGGGCTCCTCGATGCAGGCGATGAGCCGCATCTTGCCCTGACAGCGCGAACACTTCAGGACATCGACGCCGAAGACCCGCTTCAGCAGCGCGGCCCAATCGAGGCGATACGTCGATGGCACCGACGTCGACTTCGGCGACGCTGCCGGCGACGACGGGGGCGGTGACGTCGTCGACACCTGCGGCTCGGCGGGTGGTTCAGCGCCATCAATGGTCGACGGTGGCCGGGGGACCACCTTCTCGCGCAGGCGGCTCGTCGGCGCGAAGACGCCGTGGAATCGGGTGAGGTTCGCGTACGTCGGCGGGATCAGGGGAACGATCTTCTCGAGGAGCTCGACGCCGGTCATCACCAGTTGCCTGCGGCCGTCGGGAAGCGCGCGTTTCATGTCGTAGGCGATCACCCATGTGCCGGGCGTGGTCGTCCATGAGATCGGGCCGGGCCTCCTCGCCGCGCTTCAGGGCGGGGCTGAGCACGTCGACGAGGTGCGCGCCGCCGAGCATCCCGAGGGAGACGCCGGTGGAGAACATCGGGTCGAGGAAGCAGGCCGCGTCGCCCGCCGTGCTCCAGCGTGCGCCGTGCTGCTTGCGGTTGTGGAAGCTGAAGCTGCCGAGGGTGTTCGGCCGCTTGGGGCGGCGCGCGCCGCGCAGGAGCCGGGTGAAGAAGGGCGAGGCGGCGAAGACCTCGTCGAGCGTGTCCGGCGTGACGCCCTTCTTGCGGGTGACGGTGCCCGCGCTGACCTTGCCGCCCGCGAGCGGGATCATCCAGCACCAGCCCTGATCCAGGCAGAAGATCTTGATGTTGCCGCGGTCGTCCTCGGTGAGCTCGCGGTAGAGGCCCGGGTCGATGTCCTCGAGGTGGGTGAAGACCGCGGCGAGGCCGAAGTCCACGATGGGGTCGTTGGTGCGCGCGGAGCGCCCGAAGAGCGCGTCGAGCCCGGTCGAGTCCACCACGTAGCGCGCGCGGAAGGTGCCTTCGGTCGTCACGACCTCGACGTGCTCGGGCCCCGGCACGCACTGGGTGACGCGCGTGCCGAAGAGGATCTCGGCTCCGAGCTCCACCGAGCGGTCGGCGAGCCAGCGATCGAAGATGCTGCGCTCGACCTGGTAGGCGTGGGGGATGGTCCCGGGCAGCGCGTCCGCGAAGGGGTACACGGTGCGGCCCTTGGCCTTCTCGTCCCAGAATTCTGCGCCGCCCTTGAACAGGAAGCCCGCCCGGCCGGGGTCGAGGCCGAGCCGCCGGAACACCGCGAGATCGGCGGGCAAGAGCGACTCGCCGATGTGGAAGCGCGGGAAGGTGTCGCGCTCGACCGCGATCACCGCGTGTCCTTCCTGCGCGAGGAGGCTCGCCACCGTCGAGCCCACCGGCCCGGCCCCGATCACCACCACGTCCGTCGTGCGCATGGCCTCGAGTGTGGGCCGCGAGCACGGCGGACTTCAACTCGGCCGCACGCGGCGCGCGACCCGGCGGCCGCGACGACCCGCGGGCCGGTGGAGGTCGCCGGCGAGCGGCACGAGAGGCCATGAATCAAGGCCTGGAGGGCGGCTGTGCCGGCGCCTCGTCGACCGGCCCGCTGATCTCGAAGACGCTCCCCGCCTCCGTGCGGCGGTGTGCGAACGCTCCCCCGACTTGTCGAGTCAGGTTGAGCACGAGCCGCAGGCCGAGGCTCTGGGTGCTCGCGTCCGGAGCGCGCTCGAGGCCCGGACCCTGATCGATGACCGCGAGGCGAAACTGGCCCGCGTGCGCCGTCCAGGTGACGACGATCGCGGGAGGGCTGGCCGGTGGGGACGCGGCGGGGATCCCGTACTTGAAGGAGTTCGTCAGCAGCTCGTTGAGGGCCAGGCCGAGGGGCACCGCGCGGTCCATGGCGATCTCGATCTCGTCGACCCGCACGTCCACCCGCACGTCGGGTCGCAGCGAGCCCTGCACCCCGCGCGCGAGGTCCCGCACGTACTGCCCGAAGTCGACCCGCGCGAGCGAGTCGTGCCCGTAGAGCGCCTGGTGCACGAGCGCCATCGAGCGCACGCGCAGCCCGCTCTCGCGCAGCGAGGGCATCGACTCGGGGTCCCGGGCCGAGGCCATCTGCATGTCGAGCAGGCTGGAGACGATCTGCAGGTTGTTCTTCACCCGGTGATGGACCTCCTTGAGCAGGGTCTCCTTCTCGCGGAGCGCGAGGCGCGTGGCCTCGAGCTGCCGGACCCGCTCGGTGACGTCCCGGATCGCGACGAGGGTCTCGACGCCGCCCGGGCGACGGCCGGTGCCGAGGTGGACCTCGAGCTCGGCGGTCTTGCCCGGCGAGAGCTCGACCTTCCAGGTGGGAGAGACGGGCGGCGCGCCAGAGCCCGCGCGGCGCACCGCGCCGCTGAGCGACCGCCGCCCGCCGCCCGGTCGCGACTGGCGCGGGTCCTCCGGCGACGATGGCGATGGTGGCTCGGAGGGCGCGCGCAGCAGCGCTGGGCCGAGCTCGGGATGGCGCTCGGTGAGCACGCAGCCGACCTCGACCCGCGGCAGGAGGCGCGCCGCTTCGTCGTTGAGCTGCAGCACGCGCTCCCCCGGTCCGAGCACGAGCAGCGCCTCGGGCGAGCGGGCGAAGATGTCCTCGAGGTGCTCCTCGTCGGCCCGCCGCTGCTGGAAGAGGCCGTGGAGCTCGACGAGGGAGGGCAGACGGCGGAGCAAGGCCTCGCGCCCGGGCATGAAGCGCCACACGCCCACCTCGAGCATGCCCTGCTGACCGCCCTCGAGGCGAGAGAGCAGCCGCTCGGTGCGCGCGTCCGGCGGCTCTCCGGGGTCGCTCACGACCTCTCCGTGGGGCAGCGAGGGCAGCCGCCCGAGCTGGGCGGGCGGCGGGTCCGAGCCCTGCGGGCCGTCCGGCTGCGCCGCCGCCACGAGGCAGAGCTCCTCCTCCTGCCGCACCCACACGCGGGCGAAGCGCACGAGCTCGCAGCGCCGCAGGTTCCTGACCAGCGCGTCGTGGAGCGAGGCGCTCTCCGCGCCCGCGAAGTCGGAGAGGAGCCGGCGCTCGATGTCGTCGAGCTGGGCGCCGAGGCGCTCGGCGGTGACGTCGAGCTGCGAGCCGGTGAAGCCGCGGAGGACTCCACCCTCGTCGTGGAAGGGCCGGAGGTCGACGCGCACCCAGTAGGGGGTGCCGTCCTTCCGGTAGTTCACGGTGTCGAGGCAGCAGGGACGCGCGGCGGCGAGCGCCTCGCGCATCGTCGCGCGGTCCCGAGGAGGCGTGCCCTCGCCCTGGAGGAGCTCCCCCGGCGTGCGCCCGCGGGCCTCCTCGGCGGTGTAGCCCGTGAGCGTGACGAACGCGTCGTTGACCCACACGATCGAGCGGGAGAGATCGGTGAAGGCGATCGCCGAGGTGCTGCGCTCCGCCACGGTCGCGAAGGCGCGCGCCCGCGCGCTCGAGGCCTGCACCGCCGCCGCGAGCCGCGACTGGACGACGGACGCCATGAGCGAGAGCCCGGAGAAGGTCGCGATCCCCAGCACCCAGGCGTCAGGCTGATCGGTCGCGGTGTAGCGGGCCGGCGAGCCGGCGAGGCCCTGCACGTGCAGCCACCCCATGATGGCGGCCCACGCCGCGCTCGTCCCGATCACGAAGAGCGCGCCCCGCAGCCCGACGAACCCGCCCGCGAGCGCCACCGTCGTCGCGAGGATGACGAAGCCCTCGCGGAGGCCGGCGACGAGCAGGCTGAACCAGCCGGCGGAGAGCCAGGTCCCGACGACGATCATGCCGCGGGTGCGCTCGGGGATCTGCGGCAGGAAGGCGAGGACCGCGAGCAGCGCGGTGAGCGCCCAGTAGAGGAGACGCAGCTCGGCGGTCCAGAGCGCCCCGGTCGCGGTCTCGAGCGCGACCAGGGCGAAGCCGAGCGCGAAGGACACGCGCGCCGCCAGCGTCGCCGGGAGCAGCGCGCCGGTCCCTTCGCCGAGCGCTCGCGCGGTCATGGCGCGCCTCGCCCGTGGGGCCAGCGCACCGCCGCCGGAGGGATCGCGGGCCGAGGGAGGACGGAGCGCAGCATCAGGGCGGGAGCATAGCGAATGGCTGGGCTTCGATGCCGCCCGAGGTCGCGCTCACTCGAGGGGATCGAGCTCGATCGTCTCGCCCCACGCCACCGGGCCGACCGCGGGGTCGAGGCGGCCGTCGACGAAGAAGCGGCTGCGCACGCCGTCCGCGTCGAGGTCTCCGGTGGCCTCGACGTGCACCGTGCCGGCGGCCGGATCCCGCAGCACGACGTAGCTGTAGCGGACGGGCTCGAGCGGGGCGAAGCCGAGCGCCCGCCAGCCGGGCTCGTCGCCGAAGGGCCGCCCCTCGGCGCCGAGGGTGTCGAGCGGCGGGGTCGGACCGAGCGCGAGCGGCCCCTCCGCCCGCTCGGCGAGGCCGCGCAGCGCGGAGAGATTCATCCGCGCCTCGGCCGCCTTGGCCTCGCGGGTGTAGCGCATGAACGAGGGCAGCGCGATGGCGGCGATCGCCCCCGTGCAGGGCACGCAGAGCGCCCCGAGGCCCACGAGGGAGAGCGCGATCATCGCGCCGCGGGAGAGCCGTTTGGATTCGGAGGGGGAGCTCATGGTGCGTCGCTCATCGGGGAAGGGGGAGCGTGATCGGGCCCGAGCCGAGGTCGATCGTCACACCCCGCTCGTCGAAGGTGGGCTCGGGCAGCGGCGCGCGGCCGGGGGTCCAGCTCCCGGCGATCTGGTTCACGATCGGGGCCCGCAGCTCCGAGGGGGGATGGGTCGAGAGGAACGCGCCGCGCAGGTCGGTGACCCCGGCGATGCGGCGAAACGTGTCGAGGGAGAGGAGGGCGCCCTCCTCGCTCCATCGTCCCCCGCGCGCGGGTAGGTGGAACAGGGCGCATTTTCAAGGGAAGGCCTCGCAGCACCCCGGCAAAACTGCTCCTTTGTTCAGCTTTGCGGTCGGCTGAACCGCCCGGAACCGGCTCCTTGAGGCCATCGGGCGCAGGACCGCCGTCAACGCACGGGTCGTCGACGGCGGTGGCGTGGTTCAG
>JBIKWC010000316.1:0-8526 GCA_044356535.1 Myxococcota bacterium | reverse complement strand
AGCTGCTCGGTCGGGCAGCGAGCGCCACGTTCCTGCGCGGCCGGGTGGTGCGCGTCGAACCCGACGCCGCTGGCGCCACGGTGCACCTGTCCACGGACGGCGGAGCGCTGTCGACCGCACGCGTCGCGGTCGCGGTCACCGCCACCGGCGCGCCCACCGCCACCGCCTGGCAGACCGCGCACGGCATGTTCGCCGAGCTGTCCGGGCTCGATCGCGGCGAGGTCCGCTGGATGGACTTCTCCCACGACTTCGACGACGGCGAGGCTGCTCCCACCTTCCTCTACGCGCTCCCGTTCGCCGACGGCACCTGGCTCGTCGAGGAGACGGCCCTGGTGCGCTCTCCCGCGGTGCCGCACGCCGTGCTCGAGCGCCGCCTCGCCGCCCGGCTCGCCGCCCTCGGCGTGACGCTCCACCACGTCCTCCGCACCGAGCGCTGCACGATCCCGATGGACGCGGTCCCCGTCACCGGGGGCCCGTCGCTCGCGTTCGGGTCTGCCGCCGGGATGGTGCACCCTGCGACCGGGTACCTCCTGGCCCGGGTCCTCGCCGCGGCGCCGTTCGTCGCGGACGCCCTGGTCGACGGGCTCACCCGCTCACCGGCGTCGGCTCTCGAGCAGGCGCGCGCGGTGGTGTGGCCCGCGGCGACGCTCCGTCGGCACGCGCTGCTCCGCTACGGGGCGGGGGTGTCGGCGCAGCTCGGCCTGGCCGAGACGCGCGCCTTCTTCGACGCGTTCTTCCGGTCGACCCCCGCGTACGTTCGCGGTTACCTCGGCGACCACCTCACCCTCGGCGAGCTGGCCCAGGGCATGGCCACCATGTTCCGCCGCATGCCGCTGCGGGTGCAGCTCCGTGTGCTCGCCGCCGGAGCGCCGAGCGAGCTAAGCGGCGTGATCTGGCCAGCATCGACTGCTACTTCTTCGGAGGCGACCCCATGAGAACCCGACCCCTGCCGGACAGCGCCGAGCGCCTGCCTGGATTGGCCGGCAACGAAGGCCTCGACGAGGCCGCCGCGCTCATGGTGCGGCTGGCGGTGGGTTCCCGGCTCGATCGCGTCGGCGCGTTCGCGCAGGAGCACTTGAACACGGGCGGCAAGGCCATGCGCTCCCGCCTCGCGCTCGCGGGCGCCGAGGCCCTCGGTGTCCCCCGCAGCGAGGTCGTCCCGTGGGCCGCTGCGTGCGAGCTCTTGCACCAGGCGTCGCTCGTCCACGACGACGTCCAGGACGGGGATCCCGTCCGTCGGGGCCACGCGACCGTCTGGTCCCGCCACGGGGTGTCGGCGGCGATCAACGTGGGCGACCTGCTGCTGATGTTGCCCTGGCTCGCGATCTGCGAGCTCCCCACGCCGGACTCCGTGCGGATGTCCCTCGTGGCGGCCACCGCCCGGCGCGCGGCCGAGACCGTGCGGGGCCAGGGGCGCGACCTCGACCTGTTGCCCTCGGAGCGCCTCGAGCGCCTCGACTGGGAGGGGTCGGCCCGCGGGAAGTCTGGCGCGCTCCTCGCGCTGCCGGTCGAGGGTGCGGCCCTGCTCGCGCGCCTGTCCCCGGAGACTGCGGCGGCGTTGGCCGAGCCGTTCGGGACCCTCGGGGTGTTGTACCAGGCCTGCGACGACGTGACCGACCTGTACGGAGACAAGGGCCGCGGGGCACCCGGCAACGACCTGCGAGAGGGGAAGGTGAGCCTGCTGGTGGTCGAGCACCTCCGCCTCCACCCGGCTGATCGGGAGGCCCTCGTGGAGCTCCTCCGGCGGCCGCGCGACGAGACGACCGACGGCGAGGTCGCGCGCTGGATCCAGGTCTTCCGCGACGGTGGCGCCCTGGCGGCGTGCCTCGCGCGGATCGACGACTACCAGCGGGACGTCCTCGGTGACGGGCGTTTGCGCGCCGTGCCGGACCTGCACGACGTGGCGACCGAGCTCGTCGGGCGCATCATGAAAGTCATGCGGAACGCAACGTGACCACCCCGACGCCGCGAGAGGTGTTCCGGCACCACTCCCGCACCTTCTCGGCGGCTGCGTCCTGGCTCGCTCCCCAGACCCACGACGCCATCGCCATGGTCTACGTCTTCTGTCGGACGGTCGACGATCTGGCCGACGACCACGCCGACGGCCCGGCGCTCGATCGGCTCGCGCGCGAGCTGCGGGGCCAGGTACCGCCTTCGCCGCTGGTCGAGGGGATGCTCGCGTTGCAGGCGCACGGGGTCCCCATGGAGCCCGTTGCGCAGCTCGTGGAGGGGTGCCGGTCGGACCTCGGGACCGTGCGGGTCGCCGACGAGGCCGCGCTCGTGCGGTACGCGTACCTCGTCGCCGGCACCGTGGGCCGCATCACGAGCCCGTTGCTCGGCGTCACCGACCCGCGCGCCGTCCCGTTCTCCGTGGACCTCGGCGTGGGGATGCAGCTCTCGAACATCGCCCGCGACGTGGGCGAAGACGCAGCCCGCGGGCGCGTGTACCTCCCCGCGACCTGGCTCGCGGAGGCCGGGCTCTCCGCAGAGGACGTCCTGCAGGGGGGCCGGGACGACACGGTCGCGCTCGTGGTCCAGCGGCTGCTGGCGCTGGCCGACCGCTATTACGCCTCGGCAGACCTGGGGTTGCGGTACATCCCCCTCCGCGCCCGCATCGCCGTGGCGATGGCGTCGCGCCGCTACCAGGCCATCGGCCACCTCGTCCGCTCCCGGGGCGCAGCTGCGGTGCGGGATCGTTCCGTGCTCGGCTTCCTGGGGCGCACCCGCTTCCTCGTCTCGGCGCCCTGGGTCGCCGCGTGGACGCCCCCGGAGGCGCCACACGACCCTGCTCTGCACCTCCACCTGTCCGAGCTCCTCGAAGCCGGCGTCACCGAACGGAGGGCCTCGTGAGCTACCGCGTGAAGACCGTGTGCGGCATGACCGGAATCGCCCGGCCCACGCTCCTGGCCTGGGAGCGCCGGTACCAGATCCTCGACGTCCGGCGGTCTCCCGCAGGCCATCGGGTGTACGCCGACGAAGACGTGGCGGTGCTCAAGGACCTGAAGGGCAAGGTCGACGCCGGGTACAGCATCGGCGAGGCCGTCCGCCTCCAGAAGGAAGCCCAGCGGTCGACGCGGCGACCGGCGCCCCCTGCGGACGGAACCGACGGCGGGGCGTTCGTGCAGGAGCTGCTGAGCGCGCTGATGCACTTCGATCGCGACTCCGCCCAGCGGCTCACCGCCCGGCTCCAGCAGCGGTCGTTCCAGGAGGCGATCGACGACGTGTACCTCCCGCTGCTCCGCCAGACGGGGGAGCTGTGGGCCAATGGCCAGGCCTCGATCGCCCAGGAGCACTACGTGTCCGGCTGGTGCCGGGAGCAGCTGCTGGCGATGTTCCACGGCCTCGGCTCCGGTCCCCGGGGCGGCCCCCGCGCGGTCTGTGCGCTCGCGCCCGGCGAGACCCACGAGCTCGGCATGCTGGCGGTGGCCATCCACCTCATGCTCGCGGGCTGGCGGGTCACCTGGCTCGGCGCCGACCTCCCCATCACCGAGCTCTGCCGCTACGTCACCGACGAGGAGCCCGAGCTCGTGTGCCTCTCCGTGATGGTGGGGCACCGCGAGGACGACGTGCGGGCCTGGGCCCGCCAGCTCCGCGAGGCTGCGCTCCCCGGCACGGTCGTGGCGCTCGGTGGGGCCTGCGCGGTGCGCGACGTTCCTGGCGTCGATGCCCCGCCGGACATTCCCACGCTGCTCGAGGCCGTGCGGGGCAAGCGGCGGTGAGCACGTGCCTGCCAACGCTCTGCGCGCCGGGGCTCCCCGATGTCGAGCGGGCGCAGGCTCCGGGCGGCTTCACCTGGTGGTACGTCGATCTCGTGGACGAGCGAGGCGACGGGCTGGTCGTGATCGTCGCGCTCGGGTTGCCGTTCCTCCCGGGCTACGCTTCCGCGGCCCGAGCGGCGCGTCCCCAGCGAGCGATCGAGCGACCCTCGGTGTGTGTGTCCCACGTGGTGGGCGGGCGGCTGGCCTTCTGGGCGTTGCACGAGACCGATCCGGCGAAGGTCGACTGGCGACCCGGGTCCGTCCGGCTCGGCGACCAGACGGTGGACGTCGCGCTCGGCGCCGACACGGTCCGGTTCGAGGCGCACCTCGCCGGAGAGCTCCCGGGCGCGCCCTGGAGCCTGTCCCTGACCATCGAAGGGCCGCGGCGGAAGCCCACGCCGGGCGAGCCTGTCCGGGCTGCACACGAGTGGTCCGTGATGACGGTGATGGCGCGCGGAACCGCCCGGCTCTCCGTGGCTGGCCGGGAGACGCTGCTCGAGGGGCGTGCGTACCTCGATCGCAACGCTGGAGACGGCACCCTCGAGGCCCTGGACGTGGCCCGGTGGAGCTGGGGCCGCCTCGCGTTCCCGGACCGCGAGCGCATCTGGTACGAAGCGGTCGACCGCAACGGGGTCGCGCGCTCCCTGGCGCTGTCCATCACCGGCGACGGCGTCTGTACCCTCGAGCGGGACGGCGTGGTGCCGACCGGCGTCCGGCACGGGTGGTGGGCGCTTCCGTGCCCGGCCTCGGTCCAGGTGGACGAGGGCCTTCGCGTCGACCTCCCCGCGCCCCTCGACGACAGCCCGTTCTACGCGAGGTTCCGCGTGGACGCCGACGACAGCGGCGCGATCGGGCGGGGTTTCGCCGAGGTCTGTGTCCCCGGCCGGATCGATGCGGCGTGGTTCCGGCCGCTCCTGTCGATGACGGTCTGCCACGACCACGCGCCCGCCGCGAACTCCATGTGGCTGCCGCTGTTCGGAGGCCCGCGCGAAGGCCGCCTGCAGCGCCTGGTGGGCTGGTGAGCCCCGCCGAGTGGGTGAGCTGGGTCGGGCTGGCGGCGCTGCCGCTGGGGCCCCTGGCGGGCACCGTCGTGAACCTGGCGACGTGGCGGGTCCCCGGCGGAGGCCCCGTCGCGGGCACGGTGAGCGCGCTGGTTCCCGCCCGGAACGAAGAAGGCACCATCGAGCGGTGCGTGTCCGCGCTGCTGGCCGAGCCCGTTCACGAGGTGCTGGTGCTCGACGACGGCTCGACGGACGGCACGGGCGCCATCCTGCAGCGACTCGCCGCCCAGCACCCCCGGCTCCGGGTGCTTCACGGCGCGCCCCTCCCGCCGGGGTGGGTCGGCAAGGTGCACGCCTGTCACCAGCTCGCCCGCGCCGCCACCGGCGAACACCTCCTGTTCGTCGACGCCGACACCCGCCTCCTCCCCGGGGCAGTCGCCGCGCTGCGCGGGGTCCCGGCCGACGTGGTCACCGCGTTCCCCGGCCAGGAGCTCGGCACGGTCGGTGAGGCCCTGATCGTGTCGCTGCTGCACCTCACGTACACGTCCTGGCTGCCCCTCGCCCTCATCCCGCGGACCCGGGCCCCGAGCGTGCTCGCCGCCAACGGCCAGGTGCTGCTGGTCCGGCGCGCGGCGTACGACGCCCTCGGCGGGTTCGAGTCCGTGCGGGGCGCGATCGTCGACGACATGGCGTTCTGCAGGCGCGCCAAGGAGCAGGGCCTCGTGGTGTCGTTCGTCCCGGGCGACGGGCTGGCCACCTGTCGGATGTACGACTCCGGGAGCGCTGCGTGGCGCGGGTTCTCCAAGAACCTCGTCCCCGGCCTCGGGCACCCGATCGTCGTGGCCGTCGTGGCCGTCCTGTACACGGCTTGCTTCGTGCTCCCCTGGCTCCTGGCGCCCCTCGCGCCGCTGCCTGCGCTCGTCGGCATCACCGCGAACCTGACGCAGCGGGCCCTGTTGGCAGCGCGCTTCCGGCTTCCGGCGTCCACGGTGGCGCTGCACCTGCCCTCTGCGCTGGCGTTCCTCGGGGTGCTGGCCACCTCCGCCCGGTGGACCGCCGCCGGCACCCTGCACTGGCGCGGGCGCACGTACCCCGCCTCTGGGGGTGCGGCGTGAGCCTGTTCCGCACGGCCTTCGGCGCCTACGTCAACTTCCGCATCCGCCGCGGGCTCGACGGCGTATGGGTGCGGGGGCTCGAGCACGCGCTGGCGGCGCTCGAGGGCGGTCCCGTCGTGTTCGCCGCCAACCACGTGTCGTGGTGGGACGCGATGTTGATGTTCCCGCTCGACGACGCGCTCGGGCGTAGCAGCCGCGTGTGGATGGACGCGAAGAACCTCCAGAAGCACCCGTTCTTCCGGTCGCTCGGCGCCCTGCCGTTGGACGACTCCGGGCCCGCGGCGCTCCGGCGTTCCGTCCGCGAGGCCTCGGACTGGCTCGTGGCACCCCGCCGGTCGCTGTGGGTGTTCCCGCAGGGCCGGTACGTCCCGAGCTGGATCCGGCCCCTCGAGCTGCGTCCGGGGGCGATGTTCATCGCGCGGCGGACGAAGGCCACGGTCCTCCCCGTGGGGATCGCGTACGGGTTCCGCCAGGCCCCCACGCCGGCTGCCGTGGTGAGCTTCGGGCCACCGGTCCACCCCGAACACGTCGAGGCGGGCCTCCTGCGCGAGCTCGCGGCCACGGATGCCTTCCTGACCGGCGGGGACCCCGCGTTCCAACCCCTGGTGTCCGGCGTGGTCGGCGGCACGGAGCAGTCCCTGGCGGCTCGCGCGCTGGGCCTGGTGGTCCGGACTTGACCCAGGTTCGATCGACTTCGGTACGCGGGGGGTCCAGGGGGCAGCGCCCCCTGGCAGGGGATTCGGGGGACTGGTCCCCCGAGGGGGTGTCGGGGGCGGAGCCCCTGACCCACGAAACAGGCACGAACATTGCGCTTCGCTCGTGCGAAGCGCGAGAGAAGTGCAATGGCTGAGGCGGCGCCCGTGGCGGTGGTGATCGGCGCCGGCATCGGCGGCCTGTCCGCGGCGATCGCGCTGGCCAGCGCGGGGCACCGGGTGACCGTGCTCGAAGCCGCCCCCGAGCCCGGAGGCAAGGCCGGCACCGTGGTCCTCGACGGGGTGGAGGTCGACACGGGTCCGAGCGTGCTGACCATGCCCGATGTGTTCGACGACCTGTTCCGCCTCGCGGGCAGCTCGCTCGCCGACGAAGTGGAGCTCGTCCACCCGGACCCTGCGTTCCGCTACGTCTGGCCGGATGGCGCCGTCCTCGACCTGCACGTCTCCCTCGAGCAGACGCTCGCCTCCGTCGGCGCGGCCCTGGGCGCGACGGCTGCGCAGGAGCTGTCCGACTTCCTGGCCTACGCAGGTCGGATCTGGGCGGCGGCCGAACCCAGGTTCGTGCGCGGCCCGGCCCCGAGCCCGTGGGCGATGATGTCTGCGTCCGCGGTCCGCGACGTGTGGAGCATCGACCCCCTGCGGTCGATGGGGTCCGCCATCGCAGCGCGGGTGCGGGAGCCCCACCTGCGCGACGTGTTGCTGCGCTACGCCACCTACGCCGGCTCCGATCCGCGCGTGGCGCCGGCGACGCTCGGGTGTATCGCCCACGTCGAGCTCGCCCTCGGCGGCTACGGCGTCTCGGGGGGCATCGGCGCCCTGGTGGCGGCCCTGGTGCGCGCCGCGACCCGCCTGGGGGTGGAGGTGCGCCTCGGGACCCCGGTGCGCCGCGTGGTGGTGGGCGACGGCCGCGTGACGGGTGTGGTGACCGACCAGGGGGAGCTGCCCGCCTCGGTGGTGGTGTCGAACGCGGAGTTCGCGCACCTCCACGCGGACCTGCTCGCCCGGGGGCCTGCCCCACGGCCCACGTCGACGTCGGGCTGGAACGCGATCGTCCGTGGCCCGGTGACCCCACGCGCCGCCCATACGGTGTTGTTCCCGACGGACTATCCTCAGGAGTTCGTCGACCTGTTCGACCGCGCGCGGGTGCCCACCGACCCGACCGTGTACGTGTGCGCCCAGCGCGCGAGCCACCACCGCGCTGCGTGGCCCGACGGGACCGAGCCCCTGTTCGTGATGGTGAACGCGCCCCCCACCGACCGGGAGACGGACGGCTGGGACGCCCTCGAACAGCTGGTCGTCGCCCGGCTCGCTGCAGCGGGCCTCGCTGCCGCCGACGCTCCGGTGGCGTGGCGGAGGACCCCCGCGGGCCTCGCGGCGCGGTTTCCTGGCAGCCTCGGCGCCCTGTACGGTCCTGCGCACGACGGGATGTTCGCGGCGTTGCGGCGCCCCGGGAACCGGGTACCGGGCGTGCGGGGGTTGTACGTGGCCAGCGGCTCGGCGCACCCGGGTGGTGGGCTGCCGCTGGCGGCGTTGTCGGGAAGAGCGGCCGTGGCTGCCGTGTTGGAGGACCGATGATGGTGTGGTGGGCCGCGACCGCGGGCGCAGCGACCTGGCTCCTCGAAGAGGACCTCCGCGTGGAGGTGCGTCCTCCCCTCGTGGGCTGGCAGGACGGCCGCACCACGCTCCGCTGGCTGGTCGAGTGGGAGCCCGCTGCGCCCACGTTCACCGCTCACCTGTGTTCGGTGGAGGTGGTGCCCATGCTCGGCGCCGAGACCTCGTGGCCCGCCGCCACGGTGGCGGCCATGCCCACCTTGTCGCGCCCCGTGACCTGGGTCGACGGCCAGTTCCAGGCGGGCCCGGTGGTCGAGACGGTGGGCCAGGGCGACGACGACGGCGACGGCAACCCCGGCATCACGGTCGAGGTGCGCCACCCGAAGGT
>JBIKWC010000315.1:0-8538 GCA_044356535.1 Myxococcota bacterium | reverse complement strand
TCGACGCCCGACGCGAACGGGTTGTCGGCGGGGATGACGTAGGGCGCTCCGCCGTCGATGTCGATGCGGATCATCTTGCCGAGGAGCGTGAAGGGGTCCTGGCCGTTGCCGAACGGGTCGCCGCCGCTGCCGCCGTCGCCGAACCCGAAGTACAGGTAGCCTTCGGCGTCGAACCCGAGGGCGCCGCCGTTGTGGTTCCCGAACGGCTGGTCCTGCGTGAGGATGACCTCCTCGGAGTCGGGGTCGAGCGTGGCGCCGCCGTCGAGCGACGTGAAGCGGCTGATCACCGAGCGCGGGTTCAGGCCGTTGCCGTCGGTGTAGTAGACGATGACCTGGCGGTTCGTGGACCAGTCCGGGTGGAACGCGATGCTGAGCAGGCCGAGCTCGCTGCCCTGGTCGTTGACGCGCCGGACGATGTTCAGGACCTCCTCGGTGGCGGTCGCGGCCGGGTCGTCGTCGAAGCGATCGATGCGCCCGTTCTGCCGGACGACCCAGATCTTGGACGGGTCGTCGGGCGGGGTGAGGAGCTGCACGGCCTCGTCGGTCGTGATGTTGGGCCACCGGTCGACGGCGACGACGGCGAGCGACGGAGACGGCCGGGCCGGCGCCAGGCACGTGGGGTTGGCCGGGCGCGTCGCGAAGTACGGCACGTCGGCGTCGGTGTCCGTATCGGTGTCCGCGTCGGTGTCGGTGTCGGTGTCCGCGTCGGTGTCGGTGTCGGTGTCGGTGTCGGTCTCGCTGTCGGGCGTGCTCTTGTCGTCGTCGTTGCCGTTGCAGGCGAGCGCGGCCAGCAGGACCAGCGAGCGGAGAGGCGTCGGGACCATGGGAGACTCCAGCGAAGTTCGCGTCGGGGCTACAGGGGAGCGAGGGTAGCGCGGTACCCCGGCGGGAGGTCCTCGTCGAGGGCGACGAAGCCGCCTTCCCAGTCCCCGAACCGGTAGAGCGAGGCCGTCATCGTGCGCGTCTGGCCGCGGGGCCCGGTGAGCGCCACGGTGGTGCGGATCCCGACCGACGTGGCGGCGAGCGTGGCGTCGCCGAGCAGCTCGAGGCTCCCGGTGTCGTCGTCGACGGCGTACATCCGGCGGGTGACGGTGGCCGCCCGCGGGCTGTCCTGGACGTCCCGGATGCGCCGGTAGAGCGCGTCGAACGTGTAGTCCGAGACCCAGATGGGCGCGCAGTACGACATCATGTCGACGGTGCGGTCCGGGTCGATGAGCCGCCCGTCGCGCAGATCCCAGCCCCAGCTGCCGATCGACGCGCCGCCGTAGGGGTACCCGCGATCGGACGACTGGCCGCCGAGGCCACACGGAGCGTGTTCGCGGCCGTGGGCGTGCCCCACCTCGTGCACCAGGGTGTCGGCGGTGGTGGTGGTGGCGTACCCGAGCCCGATCGACGTGCGGAAGTACGGGTCGTTCGGCCCCTGCGCCAGGAGCGACAGCCCGAGGATGCACCCCTGGCGGCAGAACTCGCCTTCGGTGGGCTCGGGCTCGAACATGCCGTAGTAGTACGTGTTCGGGTCTTCCGAGGCGCGCGCGCGCACCTGCGCGAGCTCCTGGAGCAGGCGCGACCAGTCGAGGCTGCTGAGCGGCGAGATGCGGCGGTCCCAGGCCACGGCAGGGTCCACGCGGACGTTCAGGCTCGACGCTGGGTACATCGCGCGCGTGAGCTCGGTGATGCGCTCGACCTGGGCAGCGCCCGTGTCCGGCAGGCGGCCCGAGCCGTCGAAGTCGTACCGCACCGGGATCAGCGCGATCGTGAGGTCTCCGGTGCGGTCGAGGTCGAGGTCGTCGTCCTTCCAGGTGGCGTCCTGCTTGCGGCCCTCGCCCGGGGCGCTGCCGCTCGTCTCGTGCAGCTCCACCGACATCGCGGAGCCGAGCGCCAGGACCCCGGCGTCGAGCTCGAAGTTCACGGTGGAGTCGAGGTCGGAGTCGGTCGACCGGTTCCGGACCCGCGGCGTCTTCTGGTACACGCGGGCGTCGCGGCCGGACCCGACCGTGAAGATCACGGCCACCTCGCGGGCCTCGAAGTCCGGGTCCGGGTCCAGGAACACGCGGACGAGGGTCTCGCGCTCCGCGACCAGCCCCACCTGCGCCCGTGACGGCCGGCCTCCGTCCTCGACGAGGATGCTCTCCACGCCCTGGTAGGCGGAGACCTTCGCGATCCGCAGTCCCCCGGCGAGGGGCAGGTCGGCGGGCTCGAGATCGGTCGACACGACGGCGCTGTGGGCGTCGTCGGTGGGGGTCGCGGTCGCGTCTTCGGTGGTGCCTGCGTCCTCGCAGGCGAGCAACAAGTGGGTCAGCAACATCTTCCCTCCGCGGGCCCTGTCCGGTAGCCTGCTGGCCCGGGGCCCTGCGTGAAGGGTTGGTCAACCGGGGCGGACGGAGGAGCGGCATGAAGGAGACCTCCCCGCGGGAGCGAGCCCGGGCGCTGATCGAAGAGGCGGTGGCGTTGCTCGACGGGGTCGGCGGCCCCGACGGAACCCTGCGCGCGGTCCGGTTGGCTCGCCGCGCGTTCGACGCAGGTCGACCGCCCACCGACGACTGGCTCGCCGTGGGCGCCGCGCTCGAAGACGAGGGCCGGTACGAGGTCGCGTGCGAGTTCTACGAGGAGGCGGCCACGGTCGACCCGGGGTCCGCCATCGCGTGGACGAACCTCGGCGAGTCGCGCCGGAAGTTGTCGCGCTACCCGGAGGCCCTCCGCGCGTACGACGCCGCCCTCGCCCAGCACCCGGACTACGTGTGGGCGCTCGCGGGGCGGGGGGAGGCGCTGCGGATGCTGGGCCGGACGGAGGCGTCCCTCGAACCGTACCAGCGCGCCCTGGCGATGGCCCCGGATCACGCGTTCGCCGTGCTCGGGCTGGCCGCTGCGTTGTCGGAGATCGGGCGCCACGCAGAGGCGTTGCCCGTGTGGGAGCGCGCGCTGCAGCTGCGGCCGGGGTCCGGCTTCGCGAGCGACGGCCTGGCGCAGTGCCAGCAGGCGCTGGCCGCCCGGTGAGGGCCGGTCGGTGAGGCGACTCGTCACGATCGGCATCTCCCACTACTGCGAGAAGGCGCGGTGGGCGCTCGATCGCGCGGGGCTGCCGTTCGAGGAGGAGGCCCGCGCGCCGGGGCTGCACGCGCCGCTGGTGTGGCGGGTGGCAGGCCAGCGGTCCACTCCGGTGTTGGTGGACGGCGCGCGCGTCGTCGCGGACTCGACCCTGATCCTCGACCACGTGCAGGCCCACCCGGACGCGCGCTGGCGTCCGTGGCCGTCGGGTGCGGCGGGCGAAGAGGCCCGCGCCCTGGAGGCCCGGTTCGACGACGAGGTCGGCCCTCACGTGCGCCGGTTCGCGTACCACCACCTGCTCCCCGACCGGGCGGCCACGCTGCGCGCGGTGGGGTCGCGCACACCTGCCGGCCAGACCCGGGCGTTCGGGATCCTGTACCCGCTGTTGTCGCGGTTGATCCGCCGGGGTCTCCGCATCGACGACGCAGGCGCCGCCCGCTCCCTCGCGAAGCTCGAAGGGGTGACCGCGTTCGTGGAGTCCCGCCTGGCGGACGGGCGCCGCTACCTCGTCGGCGACACGTTCACCGGTGCGGACCTCACGTACCTGCCGGTGCCGCCCGAGGTGCTGCCTCCGACGCTCCGTGACTGGGTCCTGCGCGCGAGGGAGAGGCCCGCTGGGCAGTTCGCGTGGCGGATGTTCGAGGAGGAACGTCAGCGGACGGTGATGTCGCCCGAACCCGTGACGTGACGCTCGACGTGGTCGGGGTCGCCCTCGATCACCACGTTGCCCGAGCCGGAGACGTGCCCCACCACGTCGCCCGTGGCCGTCAGCGAGGCGGAGCCCGAGCCGGACACGCGCACGTCGGCGTCGACGGCGACCAGATCGAACGCGTCGAGCGCGCCCGAGCCGGACAGGTCGTAGTCCACGCGGTCGGCGCCCCCTTCCAGCCGAACGCGGCCCGAGCCGCTGAGCGACGCGCTCAGCTTCCCGGCGTCGATGCCGGACACGTCGATCTCGCCCGAGCCGGACGCGCGGATCTCGGCGAGATCGGGGAACGCGCCTTCGGCCAGCACCTGCCCGGAGCCCGTGTTCTCGATGGACCGGAGGGCGCCGGTGGCGTTCACCTCGACGAAACACCGCGCCACGGGCTGGATGCCGGTGCCGGGCGGAGTGGTGACCACGAGGACGCCGTCGCGCACCTCGGTGAGCAGGTGCTCGAGCAGGTTGTCGTCACACGTGACCGAGACGGACGGCTCACCCTCCACGAGGTCGACGCCGACCGCGAGGTCCACGTCGACCGAGGTGGTGTCCCGCACGCCGGTGAACGCGCCCACCTGGCGGTCCTCGGTGGCCTCCACGCCGGAGCCCTGGATTCCGAACAGACACCCCGGGAGCAACATCAGGACCATGGCGCTACGCATCAGAACCTCCTGTCCCTTCAGACACCGTGCCATGCGGCCGGCGTCACCTGCACGTGGCGGTGGCCGGGGTCGACCACGCGCTCCACGCGAGACCCTGATCCCGGTAGCGCACCCGCCAGCACACGGACTCGCCCGGAAGCAGCTCCGGGAGCTCCTCGTCGGTGAGGAGGTCGCCCGCCTGCAGATCGGCGCCGTCGAACCGATCCTGGTCCTGTCGCCAGCGCTCGACCGTGGGGGTGTCGAGCGCGCCGCACGTGGGCGCGACCTGCCAGTGGCTGGCCTGGTGTCGGTCGCCGCGATCCGGGTCGCTGAACGCCGAGGCGCGGAGCTCCGGGACCGCGTCGCACCCGGGCTCGAGGGGCTCGGGGGTCGCGGGTGGAAGGTTGTCCCGGCGCAGCGTGAGGTCGTCGGTGGTGGCGTTGGCGCCCGGCGCGTCTTCGTTGCCGCGGTCCACGCGCCGCAGCCGCAGGGAGGGGTCGTCGCCGGCGGTGATCTCGACGGCGACGAAGCCCCAGGTGTCCTGCGAGGTCACGAACTCGGGGTAGTTCGTCTGCGGGGTGCTGCCCCACCGGTCGAGCGCGCCCCCGGCGCTCGAGACGTTGACCCACAGGTGTTGGTGGTCGCGCGACTGCCCGCGGCTGTACCCGTGGGTGTGCCCGAAGAGGTGCACGGAAGGCTTTCCGCAGTCGGTCGAGAACCGCTCGAGCCGAGCCACGACCTCGCCCGACCAGTCCGACTCGCCTGCGGGCCAGAGCTCGGAGCGGTGGGGGTGGTGGAGCTCGGCGAACACGAAGTCGATGGAGGGGTCGTCGCAGGTGTCGGTGAGCACGCCGTCGAGCCAGTCGAGCTGCGGCGCCTGGTCGTACGGCGGGTTCGAGTCGAGGCCCACGAGGCGCAGGTTCGAGTGATCGAGCGTGTACCAGTGTTCGTCGCCGCCTTCGGGGAGGTGGAAGTACCGGAAGTACAGGGGGCTGTTGCCCTCGTGGTTGCCGGGCACCGGGTACAGCGGCACCTCCGCGAGGAGCGGCGCGGCGGGGGTGAAGAACTCGTCGACCCACCGGTCCGGCTCCCAGCCGTTGTCGACGAGGTCGCCGGCGAGCACCACGAGGTCGATGGCGGCCGCGAGCTCGGGGTCCCACTCGGCGGTGGCCCAGGGGATCACGCCGTCCTGCACGACCTCGCGGAGCTTGTCCGGCTGGGCGTCGTCGCGCTGGCTGTCGCCGAGCGCCACGAGGTGCGTGGGGGCGCCGGAGCCGGGGGCGGGCGCGGTCCGGAACGTCGCCGCAGCGGTGGTGGTGGCGCCCGTGCGCGCCGTGTACGTGTACCGCGTGTCGGGGGCGAGGTTGTCGAGGTGGACCTCGTGGACCTGGGTGAGGGTGGGCGCCGTGGCCCCGGGGAACATGGGCACCACACCACCACACGCCGCGCGGTCGCGGGTTTCGCCTTCGCCGAAGTCCACGCGGCTGCCTTCCCCCGCGGTGGTCTCCCAGACGATCCAGGCCGAGTCGGGCGTGACGAGCTGGACGTACGGCGCGACGAGGACGGTGGCCTCGGCGCCGTCGTCCCCCTGGCACGCGATCGGCTCGACGGGCGCGGAGTCCACGACGGGCTCGGTGGGGGAGGTGGTTGCAGGCTCTCCGCCGCAGCCGAGCAGGAGCAGGAGGGACACGGCCACCTCGCGGGTGGGGGATAGTAGCAGGCCGGAGGGTGGGGATGTCGCTCGGGAAGCCCGTCGCAGCGCTCGCCCAGTGGGTCCTGTGGGGGTCGCTGGTAGGGGTGGTGTGCGGCTCGGCCTCCGCGCTGTTCCTGTGGCTCCTGGACCTCGCCACCGACACGCGCCTCGCGCACGGCTGGTTGGTGTTCGCCCTGCCGGTGGCGGGCCTGGCGCTCGGCTGGCTGTACGAACGCTTCGGGAAGTCCATCGAGGGCGGCACCAACCTGGTGATCGACGCCATCCACGACGACGGCCCCCAGCTCCCCCTGCGCATGGCGCCCATGGTGTTGGCAGGGACGGTGCTCACGCACCTGTTCGGGGGCAGCGCCGGGCGCGAGGGCACCGCGGTGCAGATGGGCGCCAGCCTCGCCGACGCAGTGGCCCACCAGCTCGGGGTCCCGCGGGTCACCCGGCGCCAGCTGGTGGCGGCGGGGGTGGCGGGCGGCTTCGGCTCGGTGTTCGGCACGCCCGTCGCGGGCGCGGTGTTCGGGCTCGAGTTCGTGGTGGTGGGCCGGCTCGGGTACCACGCGCTCGTGCCCGCGCTGGTGGCGTCGGTGGTGGGCGATGTGACCACCCGCGCCTGGGGCATCACGCACACGGTGTACCCGGCGGCGCCCGTGGTTCCGGTGACGCCGCTGCTGCTGCTGGAGTGGGTGTTGTTCGGCGCTGCGGTGGCAGCGGTGACGTCGGCGTTCGTGGCGCTCACGCACGCGATCAAGCGGTCGGGCCAGCGGTGGTTGCCGCGCCTGCCGCTGCGGATGTTCGCGGGCGGCGTGGCGGTGGTGGCCCTCTGGCAGCTCGTGGGGACGGGGGACTACCTGGGCCTCGGCGTGCCTTCGATCGTGCGGGCGTTCACGGATCCGGCGCTGCCCATGGAGGCGTTCGGGCTCAAGCTCGTGTTCACGGCGGTGACGCTCGGCGCGGGCTTCCTCGGGGGCGAGGTGACGCCGCTGTTCTTCGTGGGCGCCGCGCTCGGGAACGTGCTGGCGCGCGGGCTCGGGTTGCCCCTCGAGCTCGGGGCGGGCGTGGGGATGGCGGCGGTGTTCGCAGCGGCGTCGAACACGCCCCTCGCGTTGTCGATCATGGCGGTGGAGCTGCTGGGCGCCGGGGTCCTGCCGCACGTGGTGGTGGTGGCGGTGGTCGCGTACCTGCTGACGGGCCACCGGGGCATCTACCCGGGCCAGCGGCTGTACGACCGCAAGGACGGGGGCCAGCTCCCGGGCGCCACGCGGCTTCGGGACCTGCCTCCGGACGCGCCCTCCGCGGGCTGACGTGCGTCGCTGGACGTCCCTGGCCGCGCTTTCGCGGAGAACGATCCGCGCTGCAGGCTGATCGTGTGGTGGCCTCGGCCGTGCATGGGTCCGGTGCGGAGGTCGCATGACCAGGTACAGTTGGCTCGCGGTGCTGGTGCTCGGTGTGGGCTGCAAGAAGGACGTCGTGGACACCACCGACATCCCGAACGGCGCCAAGACCGGCCCGATCGTGGTCGAGCTCGGCAGCAACGGAGCAGACGGCGTGAACTCGGCCGTCGAGGAGGTCTGGGTGACGTTCGAGGACGTGCAGCTCGACCACACCGAGAAGGGCTGGGTCAGCGTGGCCAGCGAGCGCCAGGAGGTCGAGCTCCTCGGGCTCTCCACCCAGGCGGTCCAAGTCGGCAAGGGGGACGTCTGGGAGGGGTCGTACGACACCCTGCGCCTCCTCGTGGCGGACTCCTGGATCGTGGTGGACGGGGAGGAGCTCGATCTCACCATCACCGAGGAGCTGCAGGATCTGGTCGTCCCCGGGTTCGACTTCGGCGAGGACTTCTTCGTGGCGAAAGACACGACCACCACGTTGATGGTGAACTGGAACCTCGGCAGCCAGCTCGTCGACGACGGTGGCGCCTGGTCCCTGGGCACGGGCGCCTCGGTGGACGTGACCCTCACCGGCGAGTAGCCGCGCGGTCGCTCCAACGGACCGGACGGGTGGCTCGCGCGCCTCGTCCGGTCGTGCCCACGATTCCATGTCCGATCTTCCGGGGATGTCCGTCTGGACCTGACACACGGAGGATCCCATGCGAGTGATGTTGTCTTTGTTTGCCCTTTCGGCCGCCGCCTGCACCTCGGCCGAGCAGCGGAGGATCGAAGAGACGATCTTGCTGACGGTCGTGAACGACACGGGAGGCCAGCTCTGGTACTTCCAGTACTCGGCCTGCGGCGCCGATGATTGGGTCGAAGTCATCGGGGCCGACGAGTACGTGGCCAACGGTGATCCGGTGTCGAGCCGGTCGCTGAAGCCAGGTTGCTACGACCTGTTCGTGGAGGACGAATACGGCTGCACCGCCCAGACGGACACGGACGGGAACGTGGCGGCCGGCCTGGAGTACACCTGGACCGTCCGCGGCCAGGACCTCGACTGCTACTACTTCTTCTGACAGC
>JBIKWC010000060.1:0-31611 GCA_044356535.1 Myxococcota bacterium | reverse complement strand
GTTCCGATCCACCTCGGTACGCGGGGGGTCCAGGGGGGAGCGCCCCCTGGCAGGGGATTCGGGGGACTGGTCCCCCGAGGGGGTGTCGGGGGCGGAGCCCCTGACCCACACGAACGACACGGAAATTGAGCTTCGCTCGTGCGAAGCACGAGCGAAGCTCAATTGATCACGCCAGCAGCGCCGACACGTGGCGCAACAGCTGGTCGAGGCTGAACGGCTTGCGCAACAACACGCGGCGCGGGCCAGTGGGCAGCTGGAGGTCGCGGACGTGGCCCGACACGAACAACACGGGAACCGTCCACCCGCGGGCGTCGAGGATGCGGACCAGCTCAGCGCCCCCTTTGCCCGGCATGGACGCATCTGTCACGAGGAGGTCCGGAACGAAGCCCTCGAGGATCCGGAGCGCGTCGTCGCCGTCGACCGCTGCCCGCACCTGGTACCCGCGGGCGGTGAGCACGTCGGCGATGAGCTCCCGGATGTCCGCGTGGTCCTCCACGACGAGCACGCGACCGGACCGGACGGCTTCGGGCTCCGGGGGTGGAAGGGACGGCGTGGGACGCGGTCGGGTGGAGGGCAGGACCACCGTGAACGTGCTGCCCACGCCGGGGCTCGAATCCACGGACAGCTGGCCCTGACTCTGCTCCACGATGCCCCGGACCGTGGCCAGGCCGAGCCCGGTGCCGCCTTCGCGCGTGGAGTAGAACGGCTCGAAGATGCGCGCGGCCGTGCCCTCGTCCATCCCCACACCCGTGTCGGAGACTGCGATGGAGACGGTGTCGGCCGCACCGCGGGTGCGGAAGCGGAGGGTGCCGCCCGCAGGCATGGCGTCGCGCGCGTTGAGCGCCAGGTTCAGCAGCACCTGCTGGAGCTGGGTGGGGTCGACGCGGGCGAACAGGGGGGCGGGCTCGAGCTCGAGGGCCACCACCAGCTGTTCCCCAAGGAGCGGCGCCAGCAGGTCGAGCGTCTCCTGGACCGCGCGGTTCACGTCCACCGCCTTCGGCGTGAGGAGCTGCCGGCGCGACACGGCCAGGAGCTGCGCGGTCAGCGCTGCCCCGCGATCCACGGTGCGCCGGGCGATCGCGAGCGAGGGGCGGGCGGGGTGCTCGGCGGAGAGGTGCCCGCTGACGAGCTCGAGGTGCCCCGTCAGCGCAGTGAGCAGGTTGTTGAAGTCGTGCGCGACCCCGCCCGCGAGCCGCCCGAGGGCTTCGACCCGCCGGGACTCGGCGAGCTGCTCCTCCTTCTCGCGGAGCTCGGCCTCGGCGCGTCGGCGCGACGAGATGTCGAGCACGTACCCGAGGAAGTGGGTGACCGCGCCGCTTCCGTCGCGGATGATGCGCGTCTGGTCGTACAACCACCGGGTGGTGCCGTCGCGGGCCACGACCCGGTAGTCCTGCTCGAAGTGGCTGTCCCCCGAGTCGGCGTGGAGCTGCACCTCGTGGGCGACGCGGTCGAGGTCGTCCGGGTGCACGGTGTCCGCGTACGCGACGCTCCCGCCCATGAACTCCTCGGCCGTCCAGCCGAACAGGTGGACCACGTTCGTGGACACGTGCTCCACGGGCCAGCTAGACACCGCGCGCCACCGGAACACCACCACCGGGCCGTCCGCGAACAGCGTCCGCTCCCGATCGAGTTCGACGCTGACCTCGTGCGCTCGATCGGGTGGGTTCAATGGCAGCTCCGGTCTACGCACCATCCCGCGGGCGGGCCCAGAAAGCAACGAGCCCGCCGAGGTGAGAACCCCGGCGGGCCGAAGAGAATGGTCGGGGTGGCGAGATTCGAACTCACGACTCCCTGCTCCCGAAGCAGGTGCGCTACCAGGCTGCGCTACACCCCGATGGTCCAATTCCTATTCGGTCGTCCGCGCGCTGTCCACCCGCCCGGAGGATCCCGCAGACAGGTGCTCTGCGGCGAGCTCGTCCACACGCGCGAGGTAGCCGCGATCGGCCGGACGGAACGCTCCCCGGAGCTGGCTGACCAGCGCCTCGGTGAGCGGTTGGCCTGCGCGGGCGCGTGCGCGGGTCACGTCGATCGCCAGCAGCGGCCAGCTGAACCCGCCGCGGGAGCGCATCGCGTCGGCCTCTTCGAGCGCCGCCAGCGCCTCGCGGTTGCGACCGAGTTGCAGCAGCACCCTGCCGCGGCTCCGCTGCACCCGGGCCCGGGCCATGGGGGCCTGCGCGCGCGTCTGGTGGTCGACGTACTCTCCGAGCGTCGAGAGCGCGGCGTCCGGGCGTCCGGCGGCCGCCTGCAGGCGGGCAATGGCGAGGACGACGGCCTCGGACTCGGGCTCGAGCTCCGGCAGCCACGTGCGGAGGAACTCCTCGGCTCCGACGGCATCACCGCCGAGGCGGCGCACCTCCGCGCGGGTGATCACCGCGCGCGTCCGGACGGGAGTGCCGCGGGACTGGTGGAACGCGAGCTCGGCGCGGGCCTGCGCGCGGGCCACGGACCCTGCGCGGAGGTCGAGGCGCGCGAGCTCCACCATCGCGCGGAGCTCCGCGAGGCGGTCGACCTTGCCGTGCGACTTGAGCGCCTCGACCGCAGCGACGTGCTCCTCGCCGCAGGCGGGCGCGTGCAGGTCGACGAGCAGCTCGATGCCGCGTGTCCAGCGCGGATCGCTCTGTGGTACGGCCTGCATCAGCCCGCGCCAGGAGGCCGCTGCGTCGAGCGCCCGCCCGCGGTCCCAGTCGATGAGCCACGCGAGGCCATCGAGCCAGGTCTGGGTCGCGCGGTCGGTCTCTCCGGCGAGCTGGAACAGGGCAGCCGCCCGGGCAGCGAGCTGCTGGCCGCGAGACAGCAGGCCCTCGGCGCATGCCAGTGCGACCCGGGGGCCATCCGCCCTGGCGTCCGCGACCAACTGCTCGCGGAAGTCGTCCTGCGCGAACGCATAGCGGTTCCCGGCGCGTTCGGAGACCAGGAACCCCCGCTCCACGAGCAACGCGACCGTCGTCTGCGTGATGTTCACCTGCAGGCGGCGGCAGACCTCGCGCCACTCCGCCCACACCACGGAGGTGCCGAGGAGCGCTGCGGCCCACAATGCGGGCCGGACGTCGGGCTCCTCGGTGACCATGGCTTCGAGCGCGGTCGCCCAGTAGCGCGCGTCCGGCATGGGCAGTGCGTCGAGCGACTGCAGCCACACGCCGCCCGCGTCTCCCTGCACCTGGCCGGACCGCACGAGCGAGTTCACGAGGTGAACGGCGACACCCGGGCTGCCGTGGGCGTTCGCCTCGATGCGCTCTCCGAGGTCTCCGCGCGCGGGAACCATGGCCGCGACGAGCTCGGCCACCTGCCCGCGCTGGAGCGGTCCGATGCGGAGCTCGGCGCCGCCTTTGCTCTCGACGAGGCCGCGGATGCGCTGGAGCACGGCCGGCGTGATGATGTCGTCGCGGATCGTGAACAACACGAGCGCGTCGCCCCGCCAGGTCCGAGCCAGATGCTCGGCGAAGGCGACGCCCTCGGAGGACCAGTAGGCGTCTTCGAGCCAGATGATGGGCTTGCGTCGCTGGCAGCGGACCCGCAGGAGCTCCGACACGAGGTCGAACCGCTCGGCTTGGGTGATCACCTCGGTCGTGGGGGCGTCCTCCGTGGCCTCGGCGGGGCGGAGCACCCGGGCCAGGCGAGCGGCGCGCTTCGGTGCGTCCGGCACGTTCTCGGTCCGGAGCGTGACCTTGAGCTCGCGCAGCACGTCGCCGTGGGACATTCCTCGCAGCCGGAGGTGCTCCTCGACGAGGCCGGCGAGGCCTTCGGACTCCCCCCCCGCGACCTGGCGGAAGTGGGCGCGGAACACCTCGGCGACGCCGACCTCGTGGGCGCGCTCGGCGAGCCACGCCGCCAGCCGCGACTTGCCCACACCCTGGGCCCCGCGCAGCGCGACGACGCGGAACCCCTCGTGTTCGACGAGCTCCTCCCACAGGCGGTTGCGTTCGTCGATCCGGCCGACGAGCGGCGGGTCCTGCAGGCCGAACAACCCGAGACCGCGCCCTTCGAGCGCGATGAGGCGGTCGTCTCCGGGCCGGCGCCACACCGCAGGGACAGGGGCCCGGACGAGGGAGGCGTCCGACTCGAGACCGCCGGACAGGTCGGCGACCAGGATCCATTGGGAGAGCGGCAACGTCGTGGTGCGATCGGCCTGGAGCGAGTGGACGGACGCGGTGGGGCCGTCGCTGTCGTCTTCGTCGTCCGGGAGGGCCATGGGTGCTGGGGCGGGCAGCTTGACGAGCGCCCAGGCGGCGTCGGCCGCGCGCTGGAACCGGGACCGCGGCTCCTTCGCGAACAACCCGTGTACCCAGTGCTCGAAGCCGTCGGGCACGGGGAACCGGGCCTTGAGCTCCGGGCGCGGCCCGAACAGGTGGGCCCGCCGGATGGCCTCGGTGTCCTTGCCGCGGAACGGCCGCTTCCCGGTAGCGAGGCGGAAGGCCACGCAGCCGAGGGCGTACAGGTCGGTCCAGGGGCCGAGCTCGGCCTGTTGCCCGAGGATCTGCTCCGGCGCAGCGTACGGGAGGCTGCCGCCGTGGACGACGGGGTCGTCGGGGCGGAACCGCCACGCCAGCCCGAAGTCTGCGAGCAACACGCGGAGTTGGGCGCTACGCCCCGCGTACAACACGTTCGCCGGCTTGAGATCGCGGTGCACCATCCCGCGGGCGTGCGCGTGGGCCAGCCCGTCGAGCACCTGCAGCAGGATGTTCGACAGCCGCGACCAGTCCATGCCGTCCTCGAGGTCGTCGATCTGGCCCTGGGCGAGCTCCATCGCGAGCCACGGCGAGCCCTGCCGGAGCTTGCCGCCCGACGCGGCTGCGACGTCTGCGGTGAGCACGCCCGCGTCGTACACCCGGATGATGTTCGGGTGGTCGAGGGCCCCGACGGCGCGGATCTCGGCCTGCAACCCGACGGCGGCCTCGAACATCTGGGCTTCGGCGTCCGCGGGAATGATCTTGATCGCGGCGGGCACCCCGGTGCGGTGGACCGCCCGCAGCACTGCGCCCATCCCCCCCGTCGCGAGTGGTGCTTCGATCACGAACGAGCCGATGGCGAGACCTTCGAACACGTCAGGCAGCATCGGCCGGAGCCCGGGCCTGCTGGAGGGCCAGGATCGCGGCGGCCCGATCAGGAGCTCCGAACACGCCGGAGCCCGACACCAACACCTGGGCGCCCGCGGAGACGAACCGGTGCGCGTTGTCGGGCTTGACCCCACCGTCCACCTCGAGGAGGGTGGAGAGGCCGCGGCGCACGATGCGCTCGCGCAGCGCCTCGAGCTTGCGGAACGACGAGGGGACGAGGCTCTGGCCGCCGAACCCGGGGTTCACGCTCATGACCAGCACGAGGTCGGCGTCCTCGAGCACCCAGTCGAGGGCCTCGGGCGGGGTGTGTGGGTTGAGCGCTACCTGGGCCTTCGCGCCCGTCGCGCGGATCTGCTGCAGGGTGCGGTGGAGGTGCGGACACGTCTCGACGTGGACCGTGATGCGGTCGGCGCCCGCTTTCCGGAAGTCTTCGATGTAGCGCTCCGGCTCCACGATCATCAGGTGCACGTCGAGCACGGCAGCGGGCGCTGCCCGACGAACGGCCTCGAGCACGAGGGGGCCGATCGTGAGGTTGGGAACGAACCGCCCGTCCATCACGTCCACGTGGATCCAGTCGGCGCCCGCGGCGAGCAGGGACCGCACCTCGTTTCCGAGGCACGAGAAGTCGGCGGACAGGACGCTCGGCGCGACGAGGGCGGCCACGGTACCTCTCAGAAGACCCGGCCGAGCGCCAGGCAGAGTCCAGCGAGCCCGAGCCAGGCGAACAGAGACAGGAAGGCAAGGGACGACAACGCCAACACGGACCACGGCGCGCGCTCGCGGCGACGGTCCTGCAGGGCGCGCCCGGCGTTGCGGGGGGGAGCGGGCTCGAGCGTGGGCTCGGGGGAGCCCATCCGCCATCCGACCGGCACCCGCTCGGGCGCATCGCGGGGGTCGAAGGCGTCGCCATCGACGGCGGCGAGGGCCTGCTGCAGGGCCGCGATCATCCGGCCAGCCGACGCGAAGCGGTGGTGCGGCGCCTTTTGCAGCGCGGTGCGCAGCACCTCGACGATCGGCGCGGGCAGGGCCTCGGTCGCGGGAGGACGCAGCACGCGGTGCGCGATCGGCGCGCCGTCACCGGTGCCGAACGGGAGCGAACCGGTCGCGACGGCATGGAGCACGGCCGCGAAAGCGTACAGGTCGCTGCGCGGGTCGGTCGGGTCGTCGTCCGGGTAGGCGAACCGGGGGTCGGGGGCGCCCAGGACAGCGGCATCGACCATCCACCACCGGCCATCCGCGCAGCGCCAGAACGACGAGAGCGACAGGTGCCCGTGCGCCCGGCCGGTGGTCTGGTGGACGAGGTCGAGCAGCTCGAGGACCACGATCGCTCGCGCGACGAACGTGTGCACCTCGCGCGTGTCGCCGAGGGGGCGGGTGGGGAGGCCGAGCTGGTCCCCGTCCCAGAACGGCCACGCCACGAAGGTGCGCGCGCCGTCGGATTCGGTCGCCAGGGGCACGGGCAGGAGCGGGTGCACGAGTCCGGCCCTCGCGGGCTCCGGCGAAGTGGTGACGAGGACGCGGACACGCCGCCGGAGCCGCTCGTCGAGCGCGTTCACGAGGCTGCCACCCGGCACGGCGCCGGCCACGCCCGCCACCCGCCACCGTCCGGCGAGCAGCTGGCCCGGGACGACCTCGGCGACGGACGCCACGGAGACGGCTCGTCGACCCGGCTCGATCGGAGGTTCTCCCACCGGAGCTCGGAACATTGGTTGACCCCGCACGAAAGGCACTCGGACCTAACCGGAGGAACAGTGCTCGTCGAGCGCGGGTTCGGGGATAGAATCGCCGCGTCCGTGGGTCTCCCTCGGTGCCATCCGGAGGAATCATGTTGTTGCTCTCGGCGCTGCTGCTGCAGGAATCGACCGCTCACGCGTGCGACGCGACGAAGCTCGCCGCCGCGAAGGACGCGATCGCCGCTGCGCCCAACCCGGACCAGGCCCGGCGCCGGTTGGCGTCGGCGCTCGCCGGGGCGTGTACCTTCCCCGCCCGGATCCAGGAGGCGCTGCGCTCGATCCCGTCGGCGTCACAGCCCGACTCCTTCAAGATCGAGCTCGCTGCCCTGCGCGCCTCCGGCTCCGAGTGGACCACGGCGTGCCCGGCGGGACCCGCTGCGCTCGAGAAGGCGGCCGTCGTGCGGGGTCCCCAGCGCCGGGACGCGTTGTACGACCCGTGCAACCTGCTGCGGTTCCGCTTCGCGACGAGCGAGGAGTTCGCAGTGGCCGACGGCTACGTCTTCCTCGCCATCGTCATCGCGCGGCACTTCCAGGAGGTCGGCGTGGACGAGCGGGTCGCCCTCTCGCTCATGCGCACCCTCGCCGGGGTCGACCGGGCGGGTGCCCCTGCGGCGGCGCCGTCGACCGACGTCTGGGCCACGGCGCGCGCGGAGGCATCGTCCGCTGGCTCGCTCCAGTGGGGTCAGCTCGACGAGGCGGGCTGGGCAGACCTCGCGGGCACCCTGCTCGCCCGCTGCGACGAGCTCTCGCGCAAGTCGCCCGGAGAGCGAAGCAAGAACCGGCAGATCGAGTTCGACGTTTGCGCCCAGGCGGGGCGGGCCGCCTCGAACGGGGGCGCCACGGCCGAACCGCAGGTCCGCACCGTGAAGGGGAACCCGGTCGTGGTCGGCTACTGGGCGGCCGGGGCCATCGCGGTGGCCGACGATTCGCTCGTGGCCAACTGCCGCGACGCCGAGCTCAAGAACACGCTGTCCTGGTACCTCACCCAGATCCGGAAGGGCGAGCTCCCCGCCACCCGGTGATGCAACATCGGCGGGAGTCCCCCGTAGCCAGCGCGGAGGGACGCCATGGAAGACGGGAGCCGCCCGGTCCGCGACCGGGTGCTGTTGGGGTTGTTGTTCGCGCTCAACGTGGTGTCTGCGTTCACCACGGTGGTGGGCGCCCGCATGGTACTTCCCTGGCCCATGTCCGACGTGCTCGGGCTGGCCGTGCAGGCGCTGCTGTTCCTGGCGCTCTCGGGCTACGTCGCCGGTCACGCCCCGGTCCGGCGGTGGCTGGTCGTCGGCGTGTTCTCGTTCCTGTCGGTCTACACGAGCTTCTTCGCCTACTACGACCAGCTCACCGGGGATGCGTTGGCCTCCGGCAACCTCGATCGCGCGCGCCAGGCGCACGCCCGGTTCGTCGACGCGGTGTGGCAGCCGCAGCAGGCCGAGGTGGACGCCCTCGAGCGCAAGGCCGCGCAGCTGTTCGCGCTCGCGGAGCGGGAGGGTACGGGCGGCGTGACCACGGGCCGCACCGGCTACGGTCCGGTGGCCCGCCAGTACGCCGAGGAGGCCCGCCAGACCGAGGCCCTCGCGGCCGAGCGGCGCGCCGATCTCGAGCGGTTGCGCCCCCGGTTCGAGGTGGACGCCGACGCGCTCACTGCGGACGCGCTCTACCTGTGGGACCTGAACACCTGGCAGTCTGCGCCGGATCCGTGGAAGGCCGACGCCCCCCTGCCCGCCCGGGCCGACTGGCTCGACCTCGACCAGGAGGTGGCGCTCGTCACGCCGTTCGCGAAGATCCAGCGGGGCGAGACCGCCGCCGTGGCCGCGTTGCTGATGGCGCTGCTCGTGGATGGGACCGCGATCGTCCTCGGCACCGCCGTGACGCGCCGTCGCGCGGGGCTGTTGCCGACCGTGCGCGAGCAGCTCGTGGGGACCGTCCGCCAGGTGAAGGACGCAGGCGCCGCGGTCTCGACGGCCTGGTCGCGCCCGGGAGAGTCGGGTGAGCCCGAGCCCGCCGGGCTGCTGCCCGCGCGGCTGGTGTTGCGGGTCACGGGCCGGGGCACGGACTTCCTGGGCGCAGTGTACGAGGCGTTGCACCCGGAGACGGCGGTGCTCGACGCGGGGCGGCTCCTCGACCATGACGACCCCACGTTCCGCATCGCGGCGCGGGTGCTCCTGGACCGGCTGCGCGACCCTTCGGTGGGCTGGATCGACGTGCGCCGGGGCCGCTGGTCGGTGGTGCGCTACGACGCCCTGACCGCCTGGCTCGCCGAGCAGTACCGAAGCGCCTGCGAGGCGGAGTCGCGGTCGACGGTGTCGGCTCCGGAGGAGAGCTACCTGACGCTCGCGGTCCCGACCCCGCCCGCTGCGCCCGCAGCAGAGGCCGGGCTGGTCCTCGCACCCACCTGATCACGCGGTCGCGACCCGGAACGGAACGATCACCTGCCGCAGTACGTTCCGGATGCGCAGCTCGGCGTCGTCCCGCTGGCGCCCGTCATACATCCGGGCCAGCCACCACGACACAGAGCCGGCGTCCGGCGCGGCGAGAGCCACCACGACCCGCAGCTCGCGCTCGGAGGCCTCGAGTACGGCGTCGGCAGTCGTCCGGTCGGCCACCTCGTCGACCGCGAGCAGGTCGCAGCCCATGCGCACGGCGTCCCGGATGCCGGTCACGTAGTCGGACACCTCGTTGCCGACCTCCCGCTGGGACACGAAGGCGCGCGTGTCCCGGTGCAGGAAGCGGAGAGGCGACTCGAGCACCATGATGTTCCCGGCCCGCCGATGGTTCCACGCCTGGATCAACGCGTGCAGGCCGGAGCACCGATCGGGGCCAGCGAGCACGGTGAGCCCGGGCCCGATCTCGAGCGCAGCGTCCATCCCGAGCGAGGCCAGGGACGGCACCTCGAGCTCCATCCGGCGGATCACGATCGCGTACGTGCCGCGCTGCCGGTAGGCGAAGACGTGGAACCGCCCCACCTTGGCCAGCCCGAACGCGAACTCCGTCGAGCTCGGCCGCCCCGTCATGGCGATGCCGGACATCACCACGAGGTGGTCGAGGATCGATGCCGTGTCGGACGGCGCGAGCACGTTGGTGCCGCCCGGGACGAGGGCGCCCCGCACACGCATCACGGGGGCGTTCGGCACCTTGAAGTGGACCTCGCTGGCACCGCGCTCGGCGGCCTGCGTGAGCATCGCGACCAGCCCGTCGCGGGTCGTGACCGGCGGGGCGGGGAAACGGACGGTCGACAGCAGCGGACCAGCCATGGAGGACTCCTCGCAGGTCCCCTCGGATCTTCGGCGCCCCCTTCAAGGGTTCCCGTCGCAGGGATACCGGAGCCTGTGCTTCACTGGCGCGTTCCCCCTCCCAGAGACACCTGGCACCTCGTCGCCGGCGCAGACCAGGTTCGCGCGGTGGCACGTCCGTTCTCGGCCGCCGGAGAGCGGGGCGTGCTGGTCGCCGACGGCGGCGCGGTCTCCGCCCGGCGCCTGGACGGAGGTCCCCCGTTCTCCGTCGCCGTGGCGTGTGGAGCGGTGTTCGTCCACCCCCGACCGGCGGCCCCGCCGCTGCCCCACCCCGACCGCTTCCGCGGGCTCGGGTGGGCCCCGGCGCGGAGCGAGTCCGTGCCCGTCCCGTGGACCACCATCGCGGTGAACGCGTTCGATCTGCACCACCTGCGGAGCGTACACCGCCGCGAGCTGGCGGCCCCCCCGACCTGGGACCGACCAGCCCCCGACCACCTCCGCGTCCGGTACGCCACCCGACCGGTGGGGCGTGCGCCATCGGACCGCGTGATGCGCTGGCTCTCCGGGAGCCACCTCGACATCCAGCTCACCCTGGTCGGCGGCTCGGTCCTGTGGGTCGAGGTCGACCTCGGCCGGACCCGGACGACGGCGGTGGTGGGCCTGTCGCCGCGCGGGGAGGACACCACGGTGTTGTGGCTGGCGGTGGGCGTTCCCCGGGCGCCGGGCTGGTCCGTGCGCGCGCGGCTGGCCCGGTGGCTGTACACGACGTTCCTGCGCCGCGACCTGCCGGTCCTGACCGGCCTCCACCTCCAGCCCCGCTCGGCGCTCCCCGAGGACGACCCCGTGCAGCGGGTCGTGGCGTTCCTCGAGGCCGACGCCGGGATCACCCCCCGCCGACCAGGGCAGACCCCCAACCACCCGTGAGCTCCAGCACCGAGGGCTTCACGTCTCCGAGTCGCATCCCGCGGGCGGCGCGCTCCGTCGCGTACCGGGCGCCCGCTCCTGCACCCACCCGCACCACACGCACGGGCGCCAGCTGCCCCAGCGACACCGCCCATGCGTAGTGTGGGTTGGCGGCCAGCGCGGCCTCCAGCGCCTCGGGCGTGGGCGGGCGCTCCGCGAACAACACGTACCCCGGGCCTTCCGGAGCCAGGAGCGCGAACCCCTGGACCGCCAACGCCTGGAGGACACCGGCGACGAATGGCTCCGCGAGCTTCTCGCCCACGGTGTCCGACACGCGTCCCTCCCGACCCAGGAACCGGAGGGTCGGGGTGGCGCCGAGCAGTCCCGTGACACGGACGCGATCCCCGAGGTCGTAGCGCCACAGGCCGTGGCCCGTGGTCAACACCACCCGCCCTTCGTCTCCGGGGCGCGCAGCGGCGGCGGGGACGACGCGTCCGTCGTCGCGGAGGAGCTCGACGTAGTGCGACGTGACCGCCAGCGGGTGGGTGCCCGCGAACGGCAGGCTCACGATCCCCTCCGTGGCCAGGAGCCCCTTGGCCTGCACCGCGACCCCCGGGAACGCGGCCAGGACGGCGGGAAGGGCGCGCTCCGCAGGACCGTCGGCCCAGGTCGAGACGAGCCGCAGCCGGGGCCAGGGGCGGGACGGGTCCACGTCCCGCAGGCGCCGCGCCAGCGAAACGGGCGCAGCGGCCACGACCTCGTCCCAGTGGCGTCGCACCGCGGCCAGCAGGAGGGTGGCGAACGACGGGTTCCACACCGAGATCAACCGCAGATCGCGCGCACCGATCAACGCCTCCGCGGTCGAGCGCCAGAACGCCTCGCCGTCGAGGCCGGGGGCGCCGCGGACCAGCGCCCGCCGCACCAGGTGCTCGGCAGCGCCACCGAGGTAGCCGGCGTCGTCGTCGAAGCCGACGGGCACGCCCCCCGGGGTCCGTTCGGCGGGCAGCGCCGGCGTGACCGACCAGTAGGAGGGCCCCCGGAGGAGCGCGGGGTCCCGGCGGTAGGTGTCGAACACCCAGGCGCCCACCGCGCGCGACAGCTCGGCGCGGCCCTGGGCGGTGGACGGGACGAGCTTGCGCGCCGCGGTGGAGCCCGAGGTGGGCTCGAAGCGCGTGATGGGGCTGCGACCCAGCACCTGCCGCTCCCCGCGCACGGCAGCGTCCAGCCACGGCGCGAGCCCGTCCCACGTGCGCACCGGAACCCGCGCGGCGAAGGCCTCGGGCGTGGTGTGGGGATCGAGGTGGTGCTCCCGGGCGAAGCGGCTGCCCTCCGCCTGGGCGAGGACCCGGGCGAGCACCTGGCGCTGCGCCGCTGCCGGGTCCGCGAGGGCCGACCGGAACCGCGCCCAGTGGCGGAACGCCGTGGCGAGCCAGGCCGTGGTCGCTGCGGTCGCGACCGCGTCCATCAGCCCTCCGCAGCGCGCAGGATGCGGTGCCCCGCGCGGGTCAGGTTGTCCCGGTCGACGCGGGTCAGGCACACGAGCTCGTCTCCGCGGAGGTACCCGGGGTTGGCGGCCCGGAAGAACCGGTCGGCGGGGTGGTCGCGCGCGGGCTCGTGTTCCCCGCGCAGCGGTGGCTCACCCAGGTGCACCACCCCCGCCTGGTAGCGCGCACCCCACCGCGCAGACGCGAGCGCGTCCAGGCGCACCTGTACCGCCGGCGGCGTGGGGCGCTCCGGTCGCGGCCAGTGTTCGGTGAAGAAGAGGGGCAGGAAGCGCCACGTACGCGGGCCCCCGGCCAGCAGCAGCCAGTCGAGGGCCCCCGCGCGGTCCCGCCACCGGAGCGCAGCGGTGAGCCAGCCGATCGCGAGGGCGGGGCTCCCCCAGGCGTCGCGGCGGACCCCGGTGTCGCCGGAGAACAACACCGGCGTGCCGTCGGGGCCGCGACCGAGGGACAACGAGGAGTAGCCGGCCAGCGACCCGTCCTCGCGGTGGAGGAGCACGACCTCGTCCTTCTCGGCGAGATCGCGGCGGAACCGGGCCTCGTCGACGCCTTCGTACAGCGAGTGGTGGATCCGGAGCATCTCGGCGACCACGGGCGCTTCGAGCTCGGTGCGCGCGACGATGGACCAGGTGGGCGACACGGGACGGCCCTATCCCGGAGCGCTTGCGGCGCGGCGGCTCCCCCGCGGGCTGATCCGGAGCGAACGGATTGCGCCGGGATCGGCTACGCTCGACGGATGTCCAGGCTCCTGCTCCTGCTGGGCGCGCTCTCCCCGGGAACGGCCTGGGGCGTGGAGCTGTGCAACGGCCTCGACGACGACGGCGACGGCGCGGTGGACGAAGGGCCGGTGCTCGTGGGTCCGGACGCGGACGGGGACGGCTACGCCGCGCCCGCGGACCTCGCCGTGGCGTGTGGGCCGGGCGAGCTCGCAGCCGACGACTGCGACGACACGGAGCGCAGCATCCGCCCCGAGCCCGGCAACGAGGCCTGCAACGGCACGGACGGCAACTGCGACGGCGTGGTGGACGACGACGTCTGCCCCTGTCCGGTGGTGGCCACGGCGTCGCGTGCGTGGCAGGTGTGCAGCGACCTCGTGACGTGGGACGCAGCCGTGCTCGCGTGTGCGTCGGACAGCCGCTGGGCGCTCGCCACGCCGTCGTCGGACGGGCAGCAGGAGCAGCTCGAGGAGGCCCTCGGCGTGTTCGTGGTCCCGTACTGGATCGGCCTCGGCGACGCAGCCACAGAGGGCACCTTCCTGTGGCTCGACGGCGCCTCGCTCACCTGGGACCACTGGCGGTACGGTGAGCCGGAGAACGGCGGGACGCAATACTCGAACGAGGACTGCACCGAGATCGAGCCAAGCGGGGAGTGGGACGACCAGCCGTGCGAGGACCTGCAACCGTACGTGTGCGAAGCGGACTGCGACGCGCGCGACTGGTACGTCGACGTCGACGGCGACGGGCTCGGAGACCTGGGCTCGCTCACCGAGGCGTGTGCGTCCCCGGGGGCGGGCTGGGTGCAGAACGGCCTCGACTGCGACGACGCAGATGCGGCCGCGCCGTCCGTCCAGTTCGAGGACGGCGACGGAGACGGGTTCGGGGTGGCGGAGGTGGTGTCGTGCGACGACCTCGCGTCGCGCGGCGGGGACTGCGACGACGACGATCCCGACGTGGCCCCCGGGATGCCGGAGGTCGTGTGCAGCGGCACCGACGACGACTGTGACTCCGGTACGTCGGACACTCCGGACGCCGACCTCGACGGGCACGACACCTGCTCCGACTGCGACGACCGCGACCCGTCCAGCCACCCGGGCGGGGTGGAGGTCGCGAACAACGGGGTCGACGAGGACTGCGACGGCCAGGACCTCGTGATCGACGTCCACACCGGGACGCCGTCCGGCGACCACACGGGGCTCGACCCGACGACGGAGGACTCCGAACCCGTCGAGCCCCTGCACACGGGGGGTGAGGGGCCGCTCGACACGGACGGCGACGGCCTCCCGGACGCGGTCGAGGGGGACGGCGACCCGGACGGCGACGGCGTCCCCAACTGGCTCGACCTCGACAGCGACGGCGACGGCGCGCTCGACGAGGCGGAGGGTGCCGCTGGCGCCTACGACGCGGGGCACGGGTCGAAAGGCAGCGCGCCGGCGCCCGCCTTCGGGTTCGGCTGCGGTGTGGCCCCCACGGTGCCTGCGGCGTGGTTGGGTGCGGTGACGCTGGCCCTGGCGCGTCGCCGCCGGCGCTGACGTGTGGTCGCCGCCACCGCGGCGTGGCAAGGTGCGCCTGGGGGTACCCATGGTCACCGATCGACACGTCCGACAGCTCGCAACGGCGTGCGCACTCCTCCTGGCGCTCGGCCTCGGGGCCTGCAGCAGCGACACGAAGCCGACCGACACGGCAGACACCGGTACGGAGTCCGTCCCGACCAGCGACACCGAGTCCTCCACCGGCTGCCGTGGCGGCGCGCGGGCGACGGACAGCGGCGGCAGCGGCTCGGACAGCGGTGGCTCAGGTGCCACCGGCGCGCCCCCCCGGGCCCACACGGGCTACACCACCACGGGCTGCTGATCAGCGGGTCCGCGGATCGACGCCGAACTGCTTGTTGCCTTCGAGCTTCGCGCGCGCGGCCTCCTCGGCGGCCCGCCGCTCCTCCCGCTCCGCGGCCTTCTTCGCCTCCGCCGCCACCGCTGCGTCGTGGCACGCGGGACACAGCTTCTGGCCGGCGTGGACGACCGGCGGCGCGCCGACGACCTTGTTCCCACAGGACTCGCACTTCGGCGCGAACCAGCTGCTCCAGAACGCCACGGCGACCTCCTGCTCGATCCTACAACACGGCCACCTCGAGGTGGGGCAGGCGACCCGCGTGCGCGGGGACTTCGCCGAACCCCACGCGGTAGAGGGTGGACCGGTACTCCCGGGGCCGCAGCAGCGCGCGCAGCCGGGGCAACAGCGGGTGGCGCGCGGCGAGCATGGTGGTGAGGTGCCCCACCTCGACCCGATCGTGGGCGTGGCCCACGAGGGCAGCGAGCACCTCCGGATCGTCGTCGTCGACGGCGAGGTGCGACAGGGTCGCGTGCCGCAGCTCCCCGCCGGGCGGTGGGAGGTGGGGCGCGCGCAGCAGCGGGCCCAGCAGGTTGACCAGGCGCCGGGTGAACCGGAGGTGGCCACCGTAGCCCGTCACCAGCGTCTGCTTGTAGGGCCGCTGGTCCCAGGTGGCCACGCACCCCACGAGGTGTCCACCGCGCGTCGCCACGGTCACGGCGTCCCAGGACAGGCCGCGCCCGCGGGCCCCGTCGGTGAAGATGCCACCGTCCCACACCGGGCCGAGCTCGTGGCGCTGCCCCCACCGGCCGAGGAGAGCGCCGAGTTCGCCTTCGTCGGCTGCGGTGGCGCTCCGGACCACCACCCCGGGCACCTGGAGGCGGAGCGGGGGCCACGGCGTCGCGGCGAGCGTGACCAGGTCCTCCTGGGGCACGTAGCGGGGCAGCCCCGGGAGGTGGGCCTCGAGGAGCCGGCGCGCGCGCGTGTTGTCGGACACGACCGTGGTGATGGACCAGCGCAGCGCCTGGGGATCGGCCTCCTCGAGGCGGCGGACCCAGTCGAACCCCAGCTGCAGGAGCCGCCGCGACTGCCGGTACCCGGGCGCGATGCGCAGCGCCGACAGGTACGGGAGGCGGGCGGGCGCGCCGTCGACCCAGCAGTCGCGTACCGAGCGGCTGAACAACGCCACCACGCGGCCCTCGTCCCAGGCCGCCACCGTGGTGGTCTCCCCCTCGACCGCCGCCGCCTGGAAGAAGTCGGGCTCCCGGGCGAACGCGACCTGCACCTCGCCGTCCATCGGCGTCTCGCGGAGGAGCCTGCGCAGCGCAGCGTCGTCGGCCGGGCCCGCGGGCCGGACCTCCAACGTCACGAGGTCGCCGGCAACAACGTCCCCCGCCACCCCTGGTCCCCGAGCGGCCAGAAGTCGCGCAGGCGCACGTCCGCCCGGTGCAGCTGGTTGATGAGCCAGAAGTTGCGCCACATCAGCCCGTCGCTGCGGTTCACGGCGTCGAAGCCCCGGCGCAGGATGCTGCGGCGGCCGTAGAACTTCGCGCGGGCGCCCACGCAGCCGGCGCGGACCTCGTCGGCCGTGAGGTGCGCGGGCCGGAACGGAACCATGTTGTACCGGTACTCGGGGTCGAGCCACCAGCGGTCGTACGTCAGGCGGCCCTGCTGCTGCAGCCGCTGGTACAGCGGGGTGCCCGGGAACGGCGTGAGGTGGTTGAACGCGGCGATGTACATCGCGTGGTGGCGCGCGAAGTCCACGGCGGCGTCGAAGGAGTCGGCGGTGTCGTGGTCGTAGCCGAACACGAAGGTGCCGTAGATGCGCAGGTCGTGGCGGCGCAGGTTGCCGAGGGCCACCTCGTAGCCGCCGCGCATCGTGTTGAAGCCCTTCGCCATGTCCGCGAGGTTGCGCTCGTCGAGGCTCTCGAACCCCACGAGCACGCCCATGCAGCCCGAGGCCCGCATCAGCGCCAGGAGCTCCTCGTCGTGGGCCGCGGGGATGGCCATCTGGCTCACCCACCGGATGCCGAGCGGCGCGAGCTCCCGGAGGAACGCCTTCGTCTTGTTGGGGTGCGTGGCGAAGTTGTCGTCCACGAAGAAGAACAGCTTGCGGGTGCCCTTGAGCGCGGCGAGCTCGGACAGGACGTCGCCGTCGGGCCGCCGGGTCTGGGTGCGCGAGAACACGGTCTGGATCGCGCAGAAGTCGCAGTGGAACCCGCACCCGCGGCCGACCTCCACGAGGCCGATGGGGAGGTACCGCTTGTCGGCGAAGATGGAGCGGTCGGGGCGGCTGTGCACGAGCTCGGGCCGGGTGGTGGTGGTGTACCGCTTCTTCGGGGTGCCCGCGCGGAAGTCGTCGAGCACGGTGGCCCACACCTCCTCGGCCTCCCCGACGACGATGGCCTCTGCCCACTGTTCGACCTCGTCGGGCGCGAGGCTCGCGTGGAACCCGCCCATCACCACCGGCACGCCGCGGCTGCGGTATTCGCTGGCGATCTGGTACGCGCGCTTCGCCGTGTACGTCTCGACGCTGATGGCGACGAGGTCCGTGGGGCGATCGTACGGGATCTCCTCCATCCGGTCGTCGTGCATCACGAGGTCCACGTCGCGCGGCGTCAGCCCCGCGAGGACGCCCATGGGCAGCGACTCCATCTGCCAGGTCTTGATGTACGGCTCCCCCGGGCGGCGGCCGATACACGGGTGGATCAGGGACAGTCGGAACGGGCGGCTCATGCGGCGCGGTCCCACGACGCGAAGGTGTCGCAGTTGTAGTGGGTGTGCAGGTGGTGGGCGTAGTAGCGGTACCCGAGGTTCGCGGGGATCGCGATCTGCAGCAGCTGGCGGGCCTTCCCGAGGCGGCGGGCGATGTTCTTCAAGGAGTAGACTTCCTTCCAGGCCCACTCGTGCCCGGTGAGGAGCTCCTGGGCGGTGAGGTTCGCGGGGCGGTACACGACGTGCTGGCCGTCGTACAGCTCCCAGTTGCGGGTGGTGATGCGGTTCTCGCGCTCGAGCCGCCGGTACAGCTCCGTGCCCGGGAACGGCGTCTGGATGGAGAACCGCGGCAGGTCGATGCCGGACTCCACACAGAAGTCCACGGTCCGGCGGAACACGTCGGCGTGGTCCTCGTCGAGCCCGAACACGAACGTGCCCTGCACGGCGACGCCGCGGCGGTGCAGCTTCTCGACCAGGGCGGCGTACCCTTCGGGGCGGTTGAACTGCTTGTTGGCGCCGGCGAGCGCATCGGCGGACAGGGTCTCGAAGCCGATCAACAGGCCGCGGCACCCGCTGCGCACCATGCGATCGAGCAGGTCGTCGTCGTGGGCGATGATGGTGGTCGACAGGCCGAACCAGCGCAGGCCGAGCGGCGTGAGGGCGTCGAACAGCTTGCGGGCGTGGGTGGGGTCGGCCACGATGTTGAGGTCGACGAACAGGGCCTTCTTGGTGTTCCGGGCCCGGATCTCGCGCACCACGTCCTCGACGGGCTTCTGGTACGGACGGCGCCCCCACGCGGAGGGGACGACGCAGAACTCGCACTTGTGGACACACCCGCGCGTGGCCTCGAACACGGCGGTGGTGGTGTAGTGTTCGGGCTTGACGAGGTCCATGCGCGGCAGCGGCCGGTTCGCGAGGGACAACCCGTCGGCCTGGTGGTAGCGCGACCGCATCCGGCCGGCGGCGAAGTCGCGGAGGAGCTCGGGCCAGGTGTCCTCGGCGTAGCCCGTGACCACGGCGTCCGCGTGGGGAGCGGCGTCTTCGGGGACGAGGGTGGGGTGCGGGCCCCCGAGCACCACCGGCAGGCCGCGCGCGCGGAACGCGGCCGACAGCTCGTACGCGCGGGGGGCGCTGCCGGTGATCGCGGTGATGCCCACGAGATCGGCCTTCAGGTCGAGCGGGATGTCCTCGATGCCTTCGTCGATGATCTCGATGGTGGCGTCGAGCTCGGGCGGGACGAGCGACGCGAGCGTGGGGAGCGTGAGCGGCGAGTACCGCAGGGACCGGCGCAAGATGCCGCCGCGGTGGCGGTACAGCGGACCCTTCGGCGACAACAGGACGATGTGCACGCGACCCCCGGGTCGTCGTAACGCCCCGCGGCACCCCCGTTCACGTCCACGTCGCGTTTGCCGAGGCCTCCGAGACCGCGGGACGCACGGCTCGAACCTGGGGTCAGCCGAGGCTCGGGTCGATGACGAGCTTGCCGTCCAGCCCGCCGGCCTCGAGCTTCCGGTGCGTCGGCCACGTCATCGAGCCGGATGCGCTCGGCGACGCGGGGCGTGAGCTCGCCGGACGCCACGAGGGCGAACAGCTTGGCGAGGTCTTCCTTGAACCACTCGGGGTGCTGCTTGCGCAGCGACGAGATCGAGTAGAAGCCGGCGCGCTTGCCGTTGGGAAGAGCGTTCCACAGGTAGATGCGGCCGATCCACATCCCGATGGTGAGGTAGGCCGCGTTGGTCTGCACGCCCGCCTGAAAGCCGTACGCGCTCAAGAAGCCGCCCTTCTTCACCGCGGCCCACGACTTCGTGAAGCCGGCCTCGCCGATGCCGTCGAAGACCACGTCGTAGCCGTCGGGCACGACCTTGCCGAAGTCATCCTTCTGGTAGTCGATCGGGGTCGCGCCAAAGGAGGCCACGAGGTCGGCGTGCTTCGCGCGCGCGGTGCCGTACATCTCGAGCCCCGCGAGGCGGCCGAGCTCGAGGAGCATCTGGCCGACGGAGCCGGCTGCGCCGTGGATCAGCACCCGTTGGCCGCGCTGGACGTTCGCGTGGCGGTGGAGGAGCTGGTACGCGGTCATCCCGCCGAGCACGACGGCTGCGGCCTGCCCGGGGTCGACGCCCTCGGGGACCCGGGTGAGCCGGGACGCTTCGAGCAGGCGGTGGGTGGCGTAGCCGCCAGTCATCGTGAGGTCGGCGACGCGATCGCCCACCTTCCAGCCGGTCACGCCGGGCCCGACCTCTTCGATGACGCCGACGGTGTCGTAGCCGAGGTGAGGGGGGGCTTCTCCTTGAGGTCGGGGTACTGTCCCTTGCGCAGGATGACGTCGGTGAACTGCACGCTCGCGGCCAGCGTCCGCACGCGCACCTGGCCGGCTTCGGGACGTGGCAGCGGCTCGCCGCGGACGACCTCGAACCCCTCGGGGCCGCCGAACGCCTTCAGCACGACACGCGCGTTCGTTGCCCCGGGCGATCCCCCTTCGTCATTCCTGTTGTTCATGGCGGCACTCCTAGCACGCCCCGCTCTTCGCGGTCGCGCCGGACGGTGGTTGGCTCCTGCGGCGCGGTCCCACCGCCCCGGGGATACGGTCCCCGGGGTCCGATCCGGAGGAGGGAAGATGAACCGACGTGCGCTCCTCATCAGCGCAGCGGCAGCGACCGTCGCCGGCCTCTCCTCGCGGGCGGAGGCAGCGCCGCGCCGGGGTCGGGCGGTCCTCGGGCGCTACGGGCTGGAGCGCGAGGCAGGTGACCCGACGGTGCGGCCCGGCGACGACTTCTTCGAGCACGTCAACGGCGCCTGGCTGAAGTCCACCGAGATCCCGACCGATCGCGTGCGCTGGGGCACCTTCGACCAGCTGCGGGACCGGGCAGACGCCGACGTGCGCGCGCTCGTCGAAGAGCTCGCCGCCAGAACCGACGCGCCCGCGGGCTCCCCGGAGCAGAAGATCGGCGACTTCTACCGCGCCTACCTGGACACCGACGCCATCGAGCGCGCCGGCCTCGCCCCGCTGCAGGCAGAGCTCGCGCAGATCGCGGCGCTCAGGGACCACGTCGAGGTCGCGTGCCTCGTCGCCGCGCCGGGTGTGTTGGTGAACGGACCCATCGGGATGGGGGTCGGGCTCGACAGCGCGAACCCGGACCGGTACCTCGTGGTCATCGGTCAAGGGGGTCTCCACCTCCCGGACCGCGAGTACTACCTGAAGGACGACGCCCGGTTCGGTGAGCTCCGCACGAAGTACGTGGCCCACGTCGAGCGGCTGCTGGCGCTCGCGGGCTGGCCCGAACCCGCCGCTGCCGCCGCCGCCGTCTTCGCGCTCGAGGCCGAGATGGCGAAGCGCCACCTCCCCGTCGAAGCGCTGCGCGACGCCACCCGGATGTACAACCTCAAGTCCTGGGCCGAGGTGAAGGCGCTGGCGCCGAGCTACCCGTGGGACGAGAGCCTCGCCGCGGCCGGGTTCGGCGACGTGCAGGAGGTGGTGGTCGGCCCGGTCGAGGCCATCACGCAGCTCGGGGAACACTTCCGGTCGGTGGACCTCGAGACCTGGAAGGCCTACTTCGCGTACGCGCTGCTGCGGAACCGTGCTTCCGTGCTGCCGAAGGCCATCGACGCCGAGGTGTTCGACTTCTACGGCCGCACCCTCGACGGCCAGCCGGAGCAGCGCGAGCGCAAGAAGCGCGCGACCCAGGCCCTCAACGCCGCGCTCGGGGACGCCATCGGCCAGGTCTACGTCCAGCGTCACTTCTCCCCCACCGCCAAGGGCCTGGTGGTCGAGCTCGTCGAGAACCTCCGCGCGGCGTTCGGGCAGCGCATCGACGCCCTCTCCTGGATGAGCGCGGAGACCAAGGCCGTGGCGCGCCAGAAGCTCGCCACGTTCCGCCTGAAGGTCGGCTACCCCGACCGGTGGCGCGACGACGCGGGCTTCGAGGTCCGGGCGGGTGACGCCCTCGGGAACGCCCGTCGCCTCACGGTGTTCGAGTGGGACCGCTCCGTCGCGCGCCTCGGCCGCCCGAGCGACAAGGACGAGTGGTTCATGACCCCCCAGACGGTCAACGCCTACTACAACCCGCTGTTCAACGAGATCGTGTTCCCGGCCGCGATCCTGCAGCCGCCGTTCTTCGACGAACACGCGGACCCCGCCGTGAACTACGGCGGCATCGGCGGCGTCATCGGGCACGAGATGGGCCACGGCTTCGACGACCAGGGCGCCCGGTACGATCCGCACGGCGTGTTGCGGAACTGGTGGAGCGAGCGGGACGTGGCGGCGTTCGAGGCGCTGGGCGGCAGGATGGTCGCGCAGTACGGTCGCTTCGAGGCCTTGCCGGGGGTCCCCCTCAACGGACGGCTGACGCTCGGCGAGAACATCGGGGATCACTGCGGCGTGGTCATGGGCCACCTCGCCTGGCAGCTCTCGCTCGGCGGTCGGCGCGCGCCCACCCTCGAAGGGCTCACGGGCGATCAGCGCTTCTTCATGAGCTGGGCCCAGATCTGGCGCAGCCGCTTCCGCGACGAGGCGCTCCGCAACCACGTCCAGACCAACCCGCACTCCCCGGGTCGCTTCCGCTGCAACGGCACACTCCAGAACGTGGACGCCTGGTACGAGGCGTTCGACGTCAGCCCGGGGGACGCGCTCTACGTGGCGCCGGCAGACCGCGTGTACGTCTGGTGAGGCGCGCGAGCCCTCACTCGAGCCGGGTGATGCCCCAGCGCGCAGGGTCCACGCGGGACGCCCGGTAGAACGCGAACGGGGGCTGCAGCTCGAGCGCCCACTGCAGCTCGCCCGCCACCGGGTCCACTTCGAAGACGCGGCGCGTGTCTGGGTTCCCCGCCCCCACCAGGACGTTGCCGTTCTGCAGCACGTCCACGTCCCCCCAGAAGCCCGTGTACCAGCCCCACTCCTCGCCGCCCGCCCACTGCTCGTCCTGGACCGCGGTGCGCGCAGCCTCGTCGAGGCGGTAGGACACCACCCGCGAGCGCCCGTTGCCCTGCTGGTTGTCGTACACCCACAGCCGGCCGTCGGGGCCCCACTCCGGCGCGTGTTGGCCCTTGAACCAGGTGCCTTCGGTGAGCGTGAAGTCTCCGGTGGCCCCGAACGACCAGAGCGGCTCCCCCGTCGCGCGGTCGACCTTCCAGATCGTGGAGCTGTGCTGGTCGGACAGGTAGAACACGTCGTCCTGCAGCTCCACCCAGTTCAGGTGGGTCCACTCCGCCACCGACAGGTCGGGCTCCCAGTGGTCCCAGGTGCTCCAGGTCCACGTGACGGCGCCCGTGTCGTCGCGCACGACCACGCGATCACCGCGCTTGCCGCCCCGCACGTCCTTCTCGAGGAACACGTGCCCCCCGCCGGGCACGGGGTCGGTGTGGTGGTGCATGAAGCCGTCGTCTGCGAAGTCGGGCTGCTCCGTGCCCTCCCACCACACGCTGCCGTCGAGCCCCAGCTCCACTGGCCGCTCCCCGGTCGGGACCGAGCCCGCCACCAGGATCGAGCCGTCGGGCGTGACCTGGGTGTCGACCGCGCCCACGTCGTCGCCGCGGCCCGGGTCGTGCAACCACACCACCTCGCCCCCGTCGTCGACCAGCGCCACACGCAGGCTGCCCGTCCCGTTGCGGTTCAGGTCGAGCAGCGTCCACCCGCCGGCGTCCGGGGTGGAGGCGGGCTCGAGGACCTCGGCGCGCGGGGCGTCGTCGGGGAGGGCCGGGACGTCGACCTCCTCCGGCGGGGCCACCGTAGTGCCGCGTTCGTCGGTGGCGGAGGCGACGAGCTCCCAGGGCTCGCCGGCGTGGAGCCCCACCACCAAGAGGTCGTGCAGCACGGCGCCCTGGTCCTGGACCTGCAGCGTGGGGGGGCTCCCTGCGGGGCCGAACGCGACCGCGCCGACCGCGGAGTCGCGGGTCTCGAAGGAGACGCGGAACACCTGCGGGTTCTGCGTCTTCCGCACCTGCAGGTCGAACAACGTGGGACCGGGCCCGGTGACGGGGGAGCGGCAGGCGAGGAGGAGCCACATCGCGACACCCTACCCCGCCGGCGGCCGATCGCGCGCACAGCCCCCTTCCGCCCGGGCGGACCCCGTGTGACGCTCCGCCATGCTCGACGACCTCGACCGCGTCCCCTGGGCCGACCTCACCCACGCCTACGGACCCGCTACCGACGTCCCCGCGCTGCTCCGCGCCCTCGCGGACGGCACCGGCAGCGTCGACCCGCTGTTCGGCAACGTGTGGCACCAGGGCACCGTGTACCCCGCCACCGCTCCGGTGGTGCCGTTCCTCGTGGAGCTGGCCCTGGCGCGGCCCGAACACGCTGCTGCGCTCGTCGCGCTCCTCGGGTACATCGCCCGCGGCAGCGGGTACCACCAGGTCCACCACCCGTTCGCCACGCGCCCCGACCCGTCGCTGCCCGAACACCTCCAGCGCGAGCGCGAGGACGTGGGTCGCGCCCACGCAGCCGTGGGTGCCGCCTGGCCCGCGCTGGCGCCCCTCCTCGGCCACCCCGACCCCGAGGTGCGCCGCAGCGCCATCACCTGCGCCGGCTCGCTCGCCGGGGTGGGTGCCGAGGTCGCGCCGGACCTGCTCGCGGCCCGCGGTGAGGACCCCGTGTCGCGCGCCCGGGTGCTCGTGGCCCTCGCGTCGCTCGTCCACCACACGGCGGCGCGGAACGCGTGGCGAATGGACCCCACGGCCTGGCGCGCTCCGCTCGACGACGCTGGACGCAGCACGATCGTCGGGGCGCTGCGCGAGACGGCGGACCACGGCGCGACGCCCCTCGAGCGCGTGCTCGCCGCCGACGCGCTCCTGCTGCTCCGCGTCCACTCCGGTCGGGCCGTCGAAGCGCTCGTCGCCGACGTCCTCGACGCCACGGACGCGCTCGCTGCCCACTTCCGCGACCATGTGTTGTTTCCCGAGGATCCTCCGCTCCGCCTGGCGGTCGTGGCGGCGAGGTGCAGCGCGCCCGCGGTGCCGGCCTCCGTGTTCTACGACCTCGACGAGCTGGCTGCGTCGCGCTCGCTCCGGCCGCGGGTGGTGGAGGTGGTCGTGGACCTCCTGCGGCACGCCGACCCCGGGGTCCGGAAACACGCGGGGAGCCAGGTCCGCCACCTCGGACGCGCGCTGGCGCCCCACGCCGACGCCGTCGTCCAGGCAGTCGCCGGTGATCCGGTGGCAGAGGCCCTCGCGACCCGTCCGCTGCGCCTCCTGGGGCACCCGGCGGGAGACCGCTTCCTCGACGCCGTGCTGCGCGGCGGTGACCCGCTGCTGCTCTTGTTCCTCGTCGACCTGGTGCGCCCCGGGGACCCCCAGGGGTGGCGGTCGCTCCTCACCGTGCACCTCGCCCGCGCGACGGGCAAGGACAGCCTCCCAGGCGACGCCTGGCCCTTCGGTCGGCACCACCGCAGCGGCTCCCAGTCGCTCACGACCACCACCGACCAGCTGGCGCGGCGGCTGCGGACCGCGCTCGAGCGCCTGGACGGCGGCCCGGGCGAGGTGCGACGTCCTTCGCCGCCCCGGAAGGACGCCCCGGCGCCCACGCAGCCCGGGTGGCCGGCGGTGGACGTGTTGCAGCTCGCCTGGGAGGCCGGACACGACGCGGCCGCGCTGCTCTCCGGGGTGGTGGCACAGCTCGTCCCCCAACCGTCGGGCCGCGCTGCGCTGGCGCTGGTCAAGGCCCTGCCCCTGGGCGCCCCGGAGCTGTCGTGGGACCCGCTGCGGGAGCGGGTGGCGGCGCTGCTCGCGAGCGACCACATCCTGTCCTACGCGTCGATCGAGGACGACGAGGCGTTCCTCGAGGATCTCCGGGGCGTCCGGGACGCGCTCCGGTAGGGGTCAGCCGCGCTGGAGAGCGCCAGTCAGGTTCCGGAACACCCGGTCGAGGTTCGCCATCACCTCGGCGTCGTCGTCGCCCCAGGCCCAGAACGAGACCAGCAGCTGGTGGCCGGCCTGGCGTCCCTCCGGGAGTCCCGTGAACCGGACCGCCACCCGGGCGACCGCCACCGCGCCCCACGCGAACGCCGGGTCTTCCTCCTGCACGGCGCCGCCCACCCGCTGGAGCAGCCCCTGGACCGCCGCCGCCGACGTGTTCCGGTGCAGGTCGCGGAACAGGAGCATCACGCGACCCGTGGCCTCGCGACGCTTGCCCACCGGGGTCTCCGCGGGGGCGGGGCCGACGAACGCGCAGTCGTTGGTCTCGAGGTCGCTGCCCGGCCCGTTGAGCCACGCGAGCAGCGCGTAGAACGTGTGCACGGCCGGGTACCGGTCGAACGGCAGGAAGTCCTCGAGCGAGGTCCGGATCAGCTCCGGGTGCGCGCGGAGGTCGAGGCAACGCAGCGTGGGGTCGTCCGCGGTGCCGAGCCACGGGTGCGACCGCTCGCCGAGCGCGTCGGGCTCCCGGAGCTCGTACACGTTCACGAGACCTTCACCGCAGCGGCGTCTCGGCGGCGGAGCGCGCCCTCGAGCCAGAAGAACAGGGGCGCCGTGGCGAGCGACAACCCGATGGTGAACCACGCCACGCTCGCGACGCCCAGCAGCCGTCCGCCGCGCTCCTCCAGGAACGCCGACGACGCGAAGGCGCCGGCAGCGCTGGCCAGGTGCTGCACCGAGGACTGGATCGACAGGAACCCCGCCCGCTCGGCGGGCCCCGGGACCTTCGACAACAGGGTCTGCTGGGAGACGTTGCGGGTGGTCTGCATGGCCATGAACGCCACGAACACGCCGAGCACCGGCAGGTGGGCGGAGTCGTCGACGAACCCGGCCCACACCACGAGCCCGAAGCCGAGGATGCCGACGAGCGTGATGGGCGCGGAGCCGTAGCGGTCGACGAGGCGGCCCACGCCCTGCATCACGGCGAAGCTGACGAGGCCGCCGGCCATGTACAGGCCGCCGAGCCAGGCCCGCGGGTAGTGCAGGTTGAGCTGCAGGTGCGCGGAGATGTTGGGGATGAGCGCGAACGCCGCGAGCGTCGACGCGCCCACGATCACGTACGACACGAGCACCTCGCCCGAGCCGAACAGGGCCCCGAGCGGCAGGGGCTTCGCGGGGCCGGTGATGTGTCCGCGCATGGACGGCAGGCGCCACAGCGAGAGCGTGGTGATCACCGCGCTGGCGGCAGCGACCACGACGAACGGCGCCCGCCAGCCGCCGAGCCGCGCGATCTCGAGGCCGGCGGGGACCCCCAGGACGGACGCTGCAGAGAACGCGGCCATCACCTTGCCCATCGCGCGTCCGCGGCGCTCGGCCGGGACCACGTCGGCGATGATCGAGCCGGCGATGCTGGTCGCGGGCCCGCCGAACAGGCCCGCGACGGCGCGCGCAGCCAGCAGGGTCTCGAACGAGGTGGCGAACGCGCCGGACAACGTGCCGACGGCCAGCCCGAGCATGGAGAAGCCGAGGGCCGTGCGCCGGTCGAGCCGATCGAGCACGCTCGCGCCGAGGATGCCGCCCACCGCTGCCGCCGCCGTGTACGTCCCGCCGACGATGCCGATGCGGCCGGCCTCGATGCCGACGGCGGTGGCGAAGTCCGGCCCGAGCGGCATCACCATCATGAAGTCGAGGATGTTGACGAACTGAACGGCGCCGACGATGGCGACGATCCAGCCCTCGGACACCCCGCCGACGCCGTTCGCCTCTGCCACCCGACCCCCACCTCCGGCTAACGACGGCCGCGCCGGTTCGCACCCGGTGGGCGTCGGCACGATTCCTGCAGGGTACGGCCCGGAGGCGTCGTGTCCGAGCTGCCTGGAGCCGAACAGCTGAAAGAGGTGCTCGAGCTGGCACCGGCGCGTCGCCGCCGCCGCCGGTGGTCCATCGGGGTCGCCGTCGGGGTTGCGGCGGTGGGTGTGGTGGTGGTTGCGGCTGGGTTCTGGTCCCGCGGGAAGACCGTGGAGTGGCGCACCGAGGCCGTGCAGTCCGAAGACCTGCGGGTGCGGGTGACGGCCGTGGGGACCATCCAGCCGCGCGAGGTGGTGTCCGTGGGCTCCGAACAGTCGGGCCTGGTGTTCGACGTGTTCGTGGACGAGAACGACCTCGTGACCACCGGGCAGCCGCTGGCCTTGCTCGACACGAAGCTGCTCGATCTGCAGCACCGCGAGAGTCGGGCGCAGAGCTCGGCGCTGGTGGCGGCGCTCCAGCAGGCCCGCGTGGTCGCCGGCTCCCGCGCGCTCGACCTCGACCGCATGCTGGGCCTCGACGCCGGCCGGGCGGTCGCGCCCGCGGACGTCGACGCGACGCGTTCGGCGCACGACCAGGCCCAGCTCGCGGTGCGGGCCGCCGAGGCCCAGCTCCAGGCGGCGCGGGCGCGGCTCGACCTGTCCGACGTGAACCTCGACAAGGCAGTGATCCGCTCGCCGATCGGCGGGGTGGTCCTGCGGCGCAACGTCGATCCGGGCCAGTCGGTGGTGGCGGCGCTCCAGGCGGTGACGTTGTTCGAGGTGGCCGCGGACCTCGGTCAGCTGCTCGTGGAGGTCGACGTCGACGAGGCGGACGTGGGCCGGGTGAAGGCCGAGCAGGCGGCGTGGTTCACGGTGAGCGCCTGGCCGGAGCGCGAGTTCAAGGCGGTGGTGGCGAAGGTGCACCTGGCCCCGGACACCACCGCGGGCGTGGTGACGTACCGGGCCGAGCTCCTCGCCTCGAACGAGGACGGCGCGCTCCTCCCGGGGATGACGGCGACCGCGCGCATCGAGTCGGAGCGGTATCCGGGCGCGCTCACGGTGCCGCTCGCGGCCCTCCGGTTCGCCCCGCCCGACCTTCCGGACGACCTGGCTGCCCCGGCTCAGGGGCAGGGCCGCGTATGGCGGTGGGCCGGGGACGAGCTGGACCCGGTGCTCGTCGAGCTGGGCCCCACCGACGGCGTCCGGCAGTCCATCTCCGGGGTGGAGGTGGGAGATCTGGTGGTCCTCGGACGGGCCACGGCCACCCCATGAGCCGCACCGTGCTCCGCCTCCAGGGCATCCGCCGGACCTACGGCGCCGGCAGCGCCGAGGTGCACGCCCTGGACGGCGTGGACCTCGACATCACCGCCGGGGAGTTCGTCGCGTTCATGGGCCCGTCGGGTTCGGGCAAGTCCACGTGCCTCAACGTGCTCGGGTGCCTGGACTCGCCCACGGCAGGGACCTACACGTTCCTCGACCGGGTCGTGAACACCCTCGACGCCGAGCAGCGCGCGCTCCTGCGGCGCCACTGGCTCGGGTTCGTGTTCCAGAGCTACAACCTCCTGCCCCGGACGAGCGCCCTGGAGAACGTCGAGATGCCCCTGGTGTACCGCGGGGTCTCCGGCGGCGAGCGGCGCAGGCGGGCCCACCAGGCGCTCCTGGACGTGGGGCTCGGCGGCTGGGAGCACCACCTGCCCAACGAGCTGTCCGGGGGCCAGCAGCAGCGCGTCGCGATGGCCCGCGCGGTGGTCTCCGAACCCTCCGTCCTCCTCGCAGACGAGCCCACGGGCAACCTCGACACCGCCAAGAGCCACGAGATCATGCAGCTCCTCGCTGCCCTCAACCGCGACCGCGGCCTGACGGTGGTGATGGTGACCCACGAGCCCGACATGGCCGTGTACGCCTCGCGCACCGTCGTGTTCCGCGACGGCCGCATCGCCTCCGAGGAGCGTCGATGATCCTCCAGTCCGTCGCGCTCGCGTTTCGGCAGCTGTGGCGCAACAAGGTCCGGACCACGCTCACCTCGCTCGGCCTGTTGATCGGCGTGGCCGCCGTGATCTGCCTGGTGGCGATCGGGCGGGGCGCGACGGCCCGCATCCAGCGGGACCTGCAGTCGTTCGGCAACAACCTGCTGTTCGTGGTCCCGGGCAACGAGGGACCGGGCGGGCGCGGGTCGGCGCCGTCCTTCCGGGAGGACGACGCCCGGGCGCTGGCCCAGCTCGACGGGGTGGCGCAGGCGGTGCCGACAGCGGTTCGGCAGCTGCGGGCCGTGCGCGGGGACCAGAGCTGGAAGACCATCGTCTACGGCACCACCAACGACTACTTCGAGACGATGAACTGGACGCTCCTGACCGGCCGCACGTTCCTGCCGGGCGAGCTCCGGGTGGGCGCTGACGTATGTGTCCTCGGAGACACCGTGGCGGTCGCGCTGTTCGGGGCGCAGGACCCGGTGGGCGGGCAGGTGCGGCTGGGCAAGCTCGAGTGCCGCGTGATCGGGCTGTTGGGCCCCAAAGGGGAGAACACCTTCGGGCAGGACCAGGACGACCTGGTGGTGGTGCCGATGGCGACCGTGCAGCGGCGGATCGCCGGGAACCGCGACGTCAACACGATCCTGCTGTCCGCGTCGCCCGGTACCGACACGCCGGCGCTCAAGCGGGACGTCGAGGCGGTGCTGCGCGTACGCCGCCACGTCACCGCCGACGCCGAAGACGACTTCTTCGTGCGCGACATGGCGGAGGCGATGGGCATCATCGACAGCATCTCGGCGGTGTTGACCACGTTCCTGGGCGCGGTGGCCGCGATCAGCCTGCTGGTGGGCGGGATCGGCATCATGAACATCATGCTGGTCTCGGTCACGGAGCGGACGCGGGAGATCGGGATCCGCCTCGCCATCGGGGCCACGGCGCGAGAGGTGTTGCTGCAGTTCCTGATCGAGTCGGTGGTGTTGTCGTCGGTGGGCGGGGTGGCCGGCGTGCTGGTGGGCCTGGGGACCTCGGCGATCGCGGCGGAGGCCCTGTCCGTACCGCTGGTGATCGACCTGCCGGTGGTGGGGCTGGCGTTCGCCGTCTCGGCGTTCATCGGGGTGGCGTTCGGGTACTTCCCGGCGCGGCGCGCGGCGCGGCTGGACCCCATCGACGCGCTGCGGCACGAGTGACGCGAGCGCCGGGCTACACTGGCGCGAGGAGGCGGCGTGTTGCTTGCGCTCGTCGCGTGGGGTGGGTGTGCGGGGACCGGCGCGTCTTCGGACACGGCGGTCACCTGCGACGAGCCGACGTACGAGGCGTGGGACCGCGCCTGCGCGGCAGCCTGGACGGAGGCCGACTGCGGCGGCGTAGACCTCCCCGACCTGGTCCAGGTCTGCGAGTGCGACGACTGCGGGCACGCGTGCGGGTGGGTCCCGGGCGTGCAGGTCACGTGGGACGCCACCGCGGGTTGCGCCTTCGGGGACACCGCATGGCGCTGCGTCCGCGTCGGCCAGGGGGAGGCGAACTACGGGAGCGAGCCGCCCTGCGGCGACGACCCGAACGACAACCAGGTCTTCACCTGGCAGGCCGACGGCTCCACCCGCCTCGGCTACGCGGCAGGCGGGACGGATCTGGTCGCGTGCGACCCCTCCGATCCGCTGTGCGCCTGCGTCTGTGATCCGGCCTACCCCGTGCGTTCGCTGTAGGGCAGCGGTCCGGCCGGAGGGTCAGTCGTCCACGCGCTCGCCGCCCAGGAACCGGCTGGTGATCCACCGGAAGCGCCCCCCGTCGTCGGCCACGAACGTGAAGACCATGTCGAAGCCACCTGCCGGCCCGGTCGCTGTGGCCACGAAGTCATTGCCTTCTCCCAGGCGCGGCCGACTCCCCCTGGACCGCTCGCAGATGGAGCGGTCGTACTTGTGCGGCTGGGACGCTTCTGCCGCGGAGCCACCCCAGCCCCCTCGAACCGGACACCGCCGCCACCCCAGCCACCCTGAACCGGACACTTCGGTGCAGTTCCGCCCGCCGGCGACGCTACGCCAACGAACAAACGCTGCGAATCCGCTGGTGGGTGGTCGTTCCCAGTCGGTGTTGTCCGGTTCAGGTGGCCTGGGGTCGCGCGGGTGTCCGGTTGGAGGGCGCTGGGGTCGTCGGACGCGGCGACCATCCTGCGTGTCGAACCGAACGGGCAATCTACCGCGGAGGATGCGGACCTCCAGACGTTCCTCGCCGCGTGCGACGAGGACGGGGTGCGGGTCCCCCGGTACGCCCGCGAAGAGCTCGAGGACTACCTCGCCTGCGGAATGCCCGAGCACGGGTTCGCGCTGCTCCGGTGCGA